>JAIRTE010000052.1 GCA_031255095.1 Mycoplasmataceae bacterium | reverse complement strand
GAATGTAGATATCGTGCTAAGGGATTTAGAAATTTTGATTGATTTAAAAGCATTATTTTCTTAGTATGTGGCAAATTAAATTATGAGCAAAATTTTCCACTCAAAACGTTATAGAACCTTAAATTATTTAATGAAATTCATTACTATCTTCATCTAATTTAGTTAATGATATTTTCCATGAATTTTTTAGACCAATCATTCGTGCTCAAGTTGAATCACTGTACATAATACAATTACATTATAAATTTCCCACTCAAAATATTATAGAACTATTAATTTTCTATTTAGAAATTTTTCTAACAATAAATTTATAACCTTCAATAAATGGAATAATTGAAAGTGCCAATGCAAAAGCAATTACAAAAGCAATTGGAGTAATTGGGTATATACCAACAACCTCAGCAGCATTTTGTCCGCCAAAGACACCAATTACAAGCATTAAAATAATAATTAATAAAGCAGCAAATGATAATATTGGGATAAACTTATTGAATTGATTTTGTTTAGAGAAGATTGAAATTGTATTAGATTGAACATTGAAAGCATGGAAAATTTGAGAAATACTTAATACTAAGAAGGCCATAGTCATACCTGGGTTACTATGATCATTTGTTGCAAATAATGTCTCACCTAAAATATAACCAACTAATGAAACAGCAGAGATTCATAATGCACCAATTAAAATATTTTTAATAATTTCTTTAGAGAATAAATCTCTAAATGATTTAGGAGATTTAGTTTTAGCATCTGCATCTAAAGCATCCATACCTAAGGCAAAACATGGAATTGTATCAGTAGCTAAGTTAAGAATTAAAATTTGAATAGGATTTAGAGCATTGCTTCAAGAAACACCTGGAATACATGCCAATAAAGTTGTAAATAAGATAATTAAAACTTCAGCAATTGAACCAGAAACTAAGAATTGTACAACTTTTTGGATGTTTCTAAAAATTCTTCTACCTTGAAAGACAGCATTCTCAATAGTTGTAAAATTATCATCTAACAAAATTACATTAGCTGATGACTTGGCAACATCAGTACCAGTAATACCCATAGCCACACCAATATCAGCAGCCTTTAAACTAGGTGCATCATTAACTCCATCACCTGTCATTGATGTAATTTCGTCATTAGCTTGTAATGCCTTGATAATTCTCATTTTACCACTAGGAGAAACTCTAGAAAAAACAGTTGTGTTTTCAATTCTTTTAATTAAATCTTGTTCAGACATTCTTTCTAATTCATCACCATTAATAATTTCATTACCTTCTCTAAAAATGTCTAATTCCGTAGCAATAGCTTTAGCAGTAATTGCGTGATCACCTGTAATCATAATTACTTTAATACCTGCAGCATGACATTTTTCAACTGCAGATTTAACTTCTTTTCTAGGAGGATCAATCATACCCATTAATCCCATGTAAATTAATTTATTTTCTAAATTAGAATCTTTTTCAACACCATCAACTTCTCTTTTAGCAAAAGAAAGGATTCTTAATGCATTAGCCGATAATTCTGTATTCTTGGCTTTAATTAAGTTTTTGATTTCTGTAGTCATTTTTTGAATATTATTGTTTTCATCTAAATAAGATTCACAAACATCTAAAATTTCATCAGTTGCACCTTTAACATATAAAACCTCTTTATTGTCAACAATATTAATTGTAGACATTCTTTTTCGATCACTATCGAAAGGTAATTCAAATAATGTTTTATAATTAGCTTTTGTTTGGGCATATGGCATGTTAAAATCATTACTTAACATTAATAATGCACCTTCAGTTGGATCACCAATTGTACCATTATTTTCATTTAATTCAGCAGTATTACATAAAACTCCTGACCTAATGATTTCATCATATTTAGCATAATTATCAGTTATTTGTTCTAATTCAACATCATGTTTGTTAATAATATCACTTACCAATAATACTTTTTTAACAGTCATTTTATTAAGTGTTAATGTACCTGTTTTATCACTACAAATACATGTACATGAACCTAAAGTTTCAACACTTGGTAAATCTTTAACTAAAGCATTTAATTGTGCCATTTTTTTAACACCCATGGCCATTAAAATAGTTGTCATGGCTGGTAAACCTTCAGGAATAACAGCAACAGCCAAAGAAACAGCTAACAAGATTGGTGAAATTCATTTTTGAGTGTCACTGTGTGCTCCTGGCGTAATAACATAATTAGCAACTAAACCTAATACTAATACTAATACTGCAGCAAGTGCACCAACAATAGTTAAAATTTTACCAATTTTATTCATTGTTTTTTGAATATGTGTTTCTGGTTGTTTTTCATTATATAACATATCTGCAATTTTACCTATTTCAGTTTTAATACCTGTTGCTACAACCACACCCAAACCATGACCATAAGTAACAATAGTTGAAGAATAACACATATTTACTCTTTCAGCTAATAATGTTTCAGCAGTAGTTGATCATTTAGCATCTTTTTTAACAGGTACAGATTCACCAGTTAAACTAGCTTCTTGAATTTGTAAATTACTTGATTCAATTAATCTTAAATCAGCAGGTACAATTGCTCCATCATCTAAATAAACAATATCACCTGGTATAATTTCAGATGCAGCAATAACTGTAATTTTACCATCTCGATAAACTTTAGCAGTTGGTGCAGAAATCTTTTTTAATGCTTCTAAGGTTTTATTAGCATTAACTTCTTGTACAGTACTTACAACACCATTAATGATTAAAATTGCAAATATCACGCCTGATTCAATAAAATTAATTAATGATTCTTCTTTGTCAATAAAACCAAAAGCAAAGGCTAAAACACCAGCAATTATTAGAACAATACTCATGAAACCAGTGAATTGTTTTAAAAATATCTTTACTCAAGATTCAATTTCTGGTTCTTTTAAAGAATTGTGACCATGCTTAGATAAACGTTTAGCAGCTTCTTCTGAACTAAGACCGTCTTTTGTTGTTTCCAATGATATTAATATCTCATTAACATCATTTTGATAGCTATTATCTTTGTTTGTCATATGCCAGTTGGTATTACTTTTATTATAGTTTTTTATTACTAAGCTAGGCCCATTTTTTTGTAGAACCCCACACCCCTTGCTATGAATTGAGATAATAAAGTATATAAATACAGAAAATATTTAAAAATAACCAATGAGCTACGACTTCAAATAATCAG
>JAIRTE010000015.1 GCA_031255095.1 Mycoplasmataceae bacterium | reverse complement strand
ATTTTATATACAAGTTCTAAGATTAGCCTTTATGGCAAACCCATTGGTAGATGTTAGTAAGTAATTATTAGCAGCGAATGCTACTGATTTAATATTTAAAAATTCTGATTTTAGAATTTTAAGAATACTTTTTCTCCAAAAATATCATCACTTTTATCTTCATTTGAAATATTATTTTTTTCATCATATATGCATACATCATTTTTAGTAATGACAACCACATTATTAATATCATCAACCACATATTTTTTAATATTTTGGTAATCATTAAATACAATTACAGTTTTGATATTTTTCTCTTTTATTTTTTCAATACAATCATCATCAAATCAAGTTGGATTAAGAATCATTAAATTTGTTAATGTTGTTCTTTCAAAACATTCAATGAAAGTTAAAAATTCTTTTTTAGTAATATTTTTGTCGCCATTGCATTCTAATAAAAAATTAAGAATTTTTGCATAATCAAAATCTTGTTTCATTTCTATATCAGAAAAATATTTTTGTAATTCAGTAAATATTGTTTCTTTAGTATTTTCGTTGAATAAATTTGATAAATTTCATTGTTCATTTTCTAAAAATTTTTTACCAAAACAATTAGTTTTTGAAAAATTAATGAGATCTCCAATGAGTGTAATTGGTGTAATAATGATACTTCGATGTTTATTCATAAAATCAACTTCATCATAGACCTTAATCTTACTCTCAGTTATTAAATAATAAAATTCCATCAAATCGGAAGTTTTAACAAATAAAATGTTATCAATAGTTATGTTTATTGTTTTTTCATTTAAGCTGATGTAACCCATATTATAATTTTATATATGTTTTTTCATCATTTACTTTTTCGACAATGCTTTTTTCGCCACGTAAAATTTTTATATCTTGATATTGATGTTCAGTGACACACATAAATCTCACATCGCCGTATTTTGGAAGAATAGAAATAATTTTCTTTTCTTCTCTTTCTCTTTTAGTTTGCACATTGATAGATTTTTGATATATTGAGTATTGCATCATTGTATATCCTAATTTAAATAAATTTTTTCTAAAAATACGGTAATTTTTTAAATCTTCAGCGGTGTCTGTGGGCAAATCAAAAAAGACAAAAATTCTCATAAAATTAGTTGATATCATAAATGAATTCTATCTTAAATTCTTTATCATTTAAAATATCAAAAACATATTTATCAATTCCAATAGAAATTCTAATTCTTTCATTGTTGTAATACATATCTTCTTCCAAAATTTTTATCAATTGTGTTTTGATTTCAGAAGATAAAATTAAATGCTCTTTTTTTAATTTTCTGATTACTTTATAAGTATAAAAAGTTATTAATATTCTAAATGGTTCCATTAAGTCAGATGCCAATGCAAAATGATTAGAAAATGATTTATGAAACAATGAAATTCTTGTATCATAACCATTTTTAACAATACTTCTACAAAATGCTGAAAGGATAATACTAAAACCATAATTTAATGTAGAATTAATAAATCTATTCTCATCATTTTCTTCATCAAATCTGATAAATTTTTTACCAAATAATCTTTCAAAAAGCATTCTAGCATGTAATGCTTCAGCACCTTGCACACTAACAAAACTATCATAGTTGTAATTTACATTATCTATTTTATCTAATTTTAAAAAATCAATTATTTGGTCTTCAAAAAATATTTTCAATTTAATAATGTCTCTTCATTTTTCAAATTTATATTTATCAGTTCATTGCATTTGTTTTTCTAAAATTTTCAAACTATTATAATGCCCAGAAATTGGAACAATTAAAGTAGATGGTATATGTTTTTCATCACAAATGATTACTAATACATTATGCTTTGATAATTCACTAAGCAATCTAACTGAAACACTTAGCTGGTTATTGACTAACAATACATCTATTTCACTAATTAATATTGGAATAACAAATTCTTTATAATTTACTATAATGTTATCAAGTTTATATCCAATTTTTCAAGAGTTTTCTAACTCCACTATTTTAAAGCCCATAATTTTTTATTATACATGTTAACAAAAATGCCTTAAGTATAATAAGGTTATTATGGCCAAAACTATTATTGGAATTGACTTGGGACCTACATCTATTGGCATTGCTGAAATAAATGAATGTGGCAAATTATTACGCAATCCTTTAATTATTAGAATGAAAGATAATTACAATGAAAAAGATGGTAAAAATTCTATGGCTAATAGAAGAGAATTTCGTAGTCAAAGAAGAAGAATTAAAAGAAAATACAATTTAAAAAAAGATTTTATCAGTCTATTAAAAGATAATAATATTTTATTGAATTTTGACATCATTAAAAATCATATTAATGTATATGAATGTAAATATAACATTGCAATTAATAAAACTAATACATATTCACAAGATACATTAATCAAGTTGTTATACCATTATTTGCAACATAGAGGTAGTTGGTATTGTAATGATAATGAAATATTACCGATACAACGTATAATGGTACATTTTAAAAATGTAGGCTCATTTAAATTAAAAGCCTTCAATGCGGAGGAAGAAATAATTTCTATAAGTCATAATGATTACAAAAAAGAGATAAAAATTTTCTTTGAAGTCACAAAATGTTTTTCTGAAAAATTTCAAAATGAATTTCTAAATTTATTTGATAGAAGAAGAAATTATGCATTTGGTCCTGGAAATTCAAAAACAAATAGTAATTATGGTACATGTTTTAGTAATGCACAAAATAATTCTACTGAAAGAATTTTTGACAAATTAATTGGTAAATGTACTTTATTCCCTAATGAAAATAGAAGCAATAAAATGACTAGTTCTTTTGAATTATTTAGAATTTTAGAAAGTTTAAATAATAGATCTTGATTTAAACCAAAAACAGGAGAAAAATATGATTTAACTGCCAATGATAAGAAACTGATAATTGATTGGATTATTAAAGAAAAAACAATCACTTATAAAGCATTTATTAAAGCTTTTCAATTTGAATGTTGTCCATTTGCAGATGAAATAAAGAATGGCAAATGCGAAATTAAACTTTTTTCAACAAATGTTTTAACTCATACTAAAACATTTGCAAATTTGTTAAATATTTCTATTTTTACTAAAGGTGAAGATACTTTTAATTTTGATTCAATTAATTTACTTGACGGATGAAGTAATATATTAAATAAATATATAGATAGGTCATGAATTGATGAAAATTCTAAAACTAAGGAAGGTGAATTAAAGATGGAATACCCACTTGGAGCAGAATTAGAAAAAGAAATAAAAGATAAAATAGATAAAACTTTTTTACAAAATTACATTGTTAAAAATGGAAAAGAATATTTTTCTCAATCAAGACTTTCAATAAAGGCATGCAATCTTCTACTCAAAGATTTTTTAAAAAATAAATACAATTTGCAATCATGAATAAAAGATAATCCTCAAATTGTAAAGGCTAAAAATGTAGAACAATTAATGAGTGAAATAACCAATTCTAATGTTAAAAAAGTTACTAATATGTTGTTGCATGTTTTACATAAATATTTTAAGAAATACAAAATTAACAAAGATGATGTAATTTTTAATATTGAAATGGCTAGATCTCATAATTCATACGAGACTAGAAAAGAAATAAAAACAATTAATGATGAAAATAAAAAAAGAAATAAAAATATAGTTGAGGAATTAAATAAAAACAAAATTACTCCAATGCCTACATTGATTACAAAATATAGACTATATGAAGAACAAAATGGTACATGTCCATATTCTTTAAAATCAATTGACAAAGATAGATTAGGAGATGGTTCTTATTGTGAAATTGATCATATTTTTGCACTTTCATGATCAGGTGATGATTCATATAATAATAAAGTTTTAGTGCTTAAAACTGAAAATCAATATAAAGGTAATAAAACACCAGCTGTTTTCTTTAATGGTACACAAATGCAAAAATGTAATAGTGAATGTTGAAAAGAGATAAAAAAGAATAATCCTAACAAGTATTCTCGTTTGATGGAAGAAGAAAAAGATATTAATAAATTGGCTGAAAAATTAGGTTTTGTTGGTAGGAATTTGTCCGACACCTCTTATATTACTTCAATAATAAAGGAAATTTTAATAAAAAAATATGGTGAAAAAAATGTTTTTACTACAACTGGTAAAATTACTAATAAAATTAAAAATATTCTCCATTTGAAGGATACAAAAATTGCTCCTGGAGATTTAGACTTTATTCAAAAAAATTATGATAAAAATCGACAAATTTATTCACATCATGGTGTTGATGCTGTTGCAGTTGCTTACTCATATTTCTTAACACAAAAAATAGAATCCAATATTGAAAAAAATAAAATTACTGACAAAGAAATGAATTTAATGGGAGAAATAAAAAGAATGCTAGCAGAAAATAAAATTAATAGTGAAAAATTCCAAAATTCTTTAAATTTTAATTATTATAAACCAATTTATAAACACACGAACAATGAATTTTATAATCAGACTTTGTATTCAATAACAAAAAGTAAAAAAAATGATTATTTTTTAAATGAAAAAATAAATTTGTTAACAACAGAAAATAATGATTTAAAAAAATATTTTAATGGTAAAGAAAAAGAATGTGTGAAAATGTTTCACAGTGAGAATGAATTATTTTTAAAATTGCAGAAAATATTTAATAAATATCAAGAAAATGATTTAAAGATAAATTCTTTTTTATATTATTTAAATGAGGAAAATGATTCATTTAAAATTGAGAAAGATAAAAAAATTCCTACAAAATATGACTATGTAGAAATTAAAAATGAAAATTCAATAGCTAAAATAGCAAATTTATCATTACTTAGTAAAACAGAAAAAGATACATATTTCTTTCCAAAAGGCCAAAAAAATGATGAAAATTGGTCAAATGCTGGTGCTTATACATCTTTCCCATTCAAAAAAATTTATTTTTGAAAAGAAAATAATGAGTGAAAAAATGAAAATTATACTGTAAAAACAGACAAAGATTTGCTTAAAAAAATACAGTCACAAAAACATATAGTTATTTACAAAGGTACAAAGATTAAATTAAAGGATAATGCTGAATATGAAAGTAACGGAATTAAATTTAATTCTAATGAAATTTATGAAATTTCTGGTTATTCAAAAAAATTTGAAGTTAAAAGTTTGTTTAAGGATTACGCAGGAGAAGATGGCAAATCTAAGAGACTTTTTATTGTACCAAACAATCTAATAGAAAAATTTAAAATTGTGAATGTTAGTGTTTTAGGAAAGGTTTACAACTCAAATGATAAATTTGAATAAACACTTATAATTAACTCAAATATGACTAATAATTACATATTAAATATTTTTAATAATCAAAAAAATTTTTTTGAATCAAATGCTACTTTAAATATTAAAAATCGTAAATTAATTTTAAAGCAGTTAAAAATTGCTCTTAAAAAAAATTACAAAGAAATTACTGCTGCATTAAAAAAAGATTTAAATAAATCCGAACAAGAAGTTTTTATTACAGAATATGTAATTGTCATGAACGAAATTAAATACATGATTAAAAAACTTAGTTCTTTTTCTCACAAAAAGAAAGTTAGCAAAAGTATGACAACTATGTTTTCTAAATCTTATACTATTGCTAAACCTAAAGGTGTATGTTTAATTTCAGTCCCTTGAAATTATCCATTTCAATTAGCATTGGTTCCACTAATTGATGCTATTGCTAGTGGTAATACTGCAATAGTATTTTTGCCACACCAAACACAATTTATAAATAAAACAATTACTAATATTTTAGGTTCAGTATTCAAAGATGAACATGTAATTTGTATTAATAAGGATTTAGTACCATATGAAAATCTATTTGATGTAAAATATGATTTTGTATTTTTTACAGGTAGTTATAATGTTGGTAAAATTATTGCACAACAATGTGCAAATACATTAACACCATATACTTTAGAATTAGGAGGTAAAAATCCAACAATAATTACCAAAGATGCTAATTTAAATCTTGCTGCAAAAAGAATCGCTAGAGCAAAATGATTCAATGCAGGTCAAACTTGTGTTGCACCAGATTTTGTAGTTATTGAATCTTCAGTATATGAACAATTTATTGGGTTAATGAAAATTTATATTGATAAATTTTATGCTAAGTTATTAGGTAGTGATAAATATCCTAAGATTATTTCTGAAGAACATTTTAATCGAATATCTGGATATTTTGATGATAAAAATATCATATATGGTGGTAAAATTGATCGAAATACTCTAACCATTGCTCCAACAATGATTAGTGCTGAATTTAATTCTTCTTGTATGAAAGAAGAAATATTTGGACCAATACTACCAATTATTCAAATTGAAGACTTAGTAACATTAAAAGATTCACTAAAACCATTTAATGAATCTTTAGCACTATACATTTTTTGTAAATCTAAAGAGCATATTGCAAACATTACTAATAACTTTAGTTCTGGTGCAGTGTGCATTAATGATGCATTAATGCATATATCTAACCACCACTTGCCTTTTGGTGGAGTTGGTAAAAGTGGTATTGGTTCTTACCATGGTAAAACTGGTTTTAATACTTTTAGCAACACAGTTAGTTATTTAAAAACATCAACTACTTTTGATAGTTGTTTGTTTTATCCTCCATGATCAAAAATTAAAACTGCTATAATAAAAATGTTTACAAAGTAAGGAAATAATATGCTTAAAGATCTTACACCAAAAAAAATTTTACCATATTATGTAGTTGGTAGTATTGTGTTTGTGGCAATTGGTTTTTCAATTGCTATCACTTGTGGTCATTTATTACCAGATGTCAAATTATCTACTTTTTCATTGTATCATGGAATAGTAGAAATATTTGGTATCCTATTCATTTTAAGTGCTGTAATTTTCACAATTGTTAAAAATGGATTTGATAAACAATCAATCATTAACACTTGAAAAAAAGATAAATTTATTTCATTGGCAATTTTATTTTGTGCAATTGCTGAAATTTTAAAATTTGTTCCAGTTGTTTCACCTTTTGCATTGGGTGGATTTTTTATTACTTGAATATTTTTAATTTCATATACTTTTAAAATTAAAAAATTTAAAAAGAAACATTTAATTCCACTACTTATATTTGCCTTAATTTCTGTAATATATTATTTTACATTCCATTGAGAATTACAAGCCAAAACGGGTTTAATGGGATTGTTGTACAAAATCTTTGTACCATTATATATCTTATTATTAACACTTGGTGTTTGGACTTCTTTTTGTTTTATTAATGAAAGAAAAAGTATTTTTTATATTATTGGTTGTTTAATCTTTTTTCTTTCTGATTTAATTGTAATTAATGAAGTTGCGACTGGTACAACTAATCCAACAATATTTTTCCTAGTATGAATAACTTATTTACCTGCAATATTTTTAATTAGTTTTACTGATGCAGAATTTTTAAACTATAAAATATAGTGCCTGAATTACCAGAAGTACAAACGATTGTCAGTAATTTAAGCTCATTAAAATCTTTAGTAATTGTTGATACTAAAGTTTATAACACTGCTCCACTTAAAAACTCAAATCCTAAAAAATTTAATAACTATACTAAAAATGAAGAAATTATTGATATTGAACGGATTGGTAAATACATAAGGATTAAACTATCGCATAATAAAAATTTATTATTTCATATGAGAATGGAAGGTAAATTAATTTTAAATAACAATGCTAAAATTGTTAGTACTAAATTTAATGCTTCACATTTAAGATTAGAATTAATTTTTAATAATAATGTTAAATTACAATTTTATGATAGTCGGCTTTTTGGTACATTGCACATTTATGATAATGGTGAAATTTTAAATTCAGCAGAAATTAAAAAATTAGGAATTGATGTTTTGGATAAAAACTTTAATGCTAAATATTTATTTGATAACATTCAAAAATCTAATAAAAATATCAAAACATTTTTACTAGATCAAACAAAACAAACTGGTATTGGTAATATTTATTGTGATGAAATATTATTTGCATCTAAAATTCATCCTTTAACTATTTCTAAAAATTTAAATATTACTAATTGTAAAGAAATAGTTGATAATACAAAAACTATTATGTTAAAATCAATTAAAAATAAAGGAACAACTGTTTCTAGTTATGTTGATTCAACAAATCATAGTGGTAATTATCAACAATATTTAGAGGTGTATGGCAGAAATGGACAAAAATGTCATTTGTGCAATAATATCATTCAAAAAATAAAAATTGGTGGTCGTGGAACATGTTTTTGTCCTAAATGTCAAAGAATTATTAAATAGTATCTTTTATTTTATTAAATTTATTGTAAAGATTTAATGGAATAATGTTTTCTAAGCATCTTTCATGTGATTATTATAAGTTTTTGCAAAAAAATGCAGAATCTTATAATTTCTATAAGTTTTTATACTTAGACAGCTTGCAAGTATAATATTTATATGTCTAGTAAAAATAATAAAAATGTGGGTAATTCTGTTAACAATACAGAAGAACTTTCTTTACGAGAAATATTAAATGATGTAAATAAAATCATTGGGGACGAGGTTGATAGTCTTAAAGAAAAATACAAACGTTGAAAAGCAAAATAAATTGCTTTATATATAAAAACCTATTAATAGATAATTAACCCTATATTAATTAGTTCTTAGACCATCATCATTTTCCACATCATGTTGAATTGCAGAAGATTCTGCTTGTTTGGGTGCTTCAGGTTTTTCTCTAAATGCAGTTGGTTTATCAGAAGTTAATTTACAATGTTTTATAATTGCAAGTTTCCTTTTGATTCTATTTAAAAGATTGTTATTACTTTTAAATGTACCATTGCCATTTTCATGTCTTGCAATTGCTGCACTATCAGTCATTTCTGGGCAATGTTCTCCTGATTTATCAGAAGCATTTTTTTACCATCTTTCACTTCTTCTTTTACAAGTTTACCATTCAAAGTGTCCCTAAACTGAGGCACACATTTTGTTCATATTTAAATCCAAAAGTATTGCAAAATAGGGTCAGTAGTATTCAACAAATCATAGTGGAAATTATCAACAATATTTAGAAGTGTATGGCAGAAATGGACAAAAATGTCATTTGTGCAAAAGCATAATTCAAAAAATAAAAATTAGTGGTCGAGGAACATGTTTTTGTCCTAAATGTCAAAGAATTATTAAATAGTACCTTTTAATAAAAAATCAACAATATCTATTATCTCTACACCATCAACTATTTGATTGATTCTGGAATTGTTGATTAATATTTTCCTTCCGTTTTTGATTTTGTGTAATATATTAATTTCTCTATCATATACAGAACTTAATAATATGTCATCGCATATTTGTATGAAAACTTTGTCTGAATTATTTTGACAAACAAAATCACATTCTAATATTTTCATTTTACCATTATCATTGTAATAATAAGTACCAACATTTATCTTATTAAATTTATTGTAGAGATTTAATAAAATAATATTTTCCAAACATCTTCCTCTATCTTGATCAAAGTTTTTATTACAAAGTATATTTCGCAATTTTAAATCAATTGCAAAAAATTTGTAATATTTTTTTAATATTTTTAAACCTTTGATATCCAAACGTTCAATTTTTATTATTAAAAAACATTGGACAATTGCATCCAAATAATTTTCTATTGTATGCACACTTGTATTTTCAATATTATTGTTCTTTAAATATGTAACCACATTAATAACAGAAAATTGATTTCCAATATTTTCCATAACAAAAGTTAAAATTTTTTTTAATAATGGAATATTTTTAATTTTAAAATGTGGTATCAAATCCCTTAATAATATTGTGTCAATAATATTTGTTAATGTATTTTCCACAAGTTCATTTTCATCTAAGAAATTGGAAATTATGGGAAAAGCTCCACTTTTTACATATTTATTAAACACTTCATATTTATTATTTTCATTACCATTATGTAATTCATAAAATTCCATAAAACTTAAAGGTAATACTTTAATGTTTATTTCTCTTCCTGTGAATTTGGTTGCTATTTGGTTTGAAATCATATGGGAATTAGAACCAGTTAAATAAATATCAACATTTTTATTAACTGAATAGTAACTTAGTATTAATTCTTCAAATCCAATAACATTTTGGATTTCATCACAAAATAAAAACATTTGCTTATCCCTGCTAATTTTAGAATCTAAAAATTTTTCTAATTCATTAATATTTAATAGATGTCTATTTTCTTTATCATCAAAATTAATATAAATAATTTGTTCCTGTTTATACTCTTTTTTTAACTCTTCAATGAATTGCAATAAAAGAGTGGTTTTACCACATCTTCTAATTCCTGTAATTACTTTTATTAGATCAACTGCTTTTAATTTGTTAAGTTTTTCTAAATACTTTTTTCTTAAGACTTCCATGAGATTATTATAAGTTTTTGCAAAAATATGCAGAAACTTATAAATTCTATAAGTTTTTGCACTTTAATTAATTTTAACCTTTGTTAGTTTTTTGGACTCATTCAAGAAATAAAATAACAATTTAACCATATATATTTAAATATATATGCTAATTTTTATCCAATAATGTTCAAAAATTAACTTATAAAAACATTGTATGAAATTAAGGAAATTTTTAAACATGTTTGGTATAGGTATAGCCATGGGTAGTTTTTTTGTAGGGGGGTAATTCTTTATAACCATTTAACTAATAACAGTCTCATTAAAACTATTGATCCAGCTAATAAACAAACAGATCCAATAGATTTGGATGCGTCCACAGGACCAGTTAGCTTTGTTAAATACAATGCTTCTAGTCCTCAAACAACTTCTTATCCAGTTAGTTTGGACTTAGAGCAGCCTCTAAGTGAAAACGACATAAGAACTGAAACAACAGCATTTGTTAAAATGCTAAAACAAGCATTATTGAAACAATATAGCTATAGCCCAGATGGTTTAAATTCAATATTTAAACACACTGATCAATGGCATTTTTCAAATTGAGATTTGACTAATTCTTCAGTTGTAGTTAAACCTAATGTAGATGCAGTTGATTATGATACAACTACTTCTGCTGTAGTCGTATGAAATAAGAAGGTTCAATTACCTTCTAATATAGTTTTACCTAAAATATATAAAACTCCTCAATACAACAAAAATGGTGTAGTGTATAAAGCCAAAAACACTATTTCTGATTTTAGCAAAGAAGAAATACTTAAAATGATTTCACTAAATTACAATAATTTAAATCTTTCAGAATTGAATATTGAAATTAATGGTAATTCAATTAAATTAACACCTAAAACTAATTCTGTTTATGTGTTGATAGGCACACAAGAACCAGAATTAATAACTAATTTAGTTGATGCTTCAACACTAACTAGCGATAAAGCTTTTTTGAGCAAAGGTAATACTGCAACTTTAACCTTGAAACATAGAGGCGAAGAGATAGACATAACAGGATATAAAACTGAAGCTCCATCAGGTTATAATGTCAGTTCTAAAGATTATGTGACCCAGGGACCTATTAATATTACAAAAGGTAGTGAAAAAGCTATACTTTCAAAGAATAGTACTTCAAACAAATTAAATTTTGAATATAAAACAGAATTTAGTGAAGGGGTTTCATTCACTATTGTAGCTAAATATAAAATAGAAGGTACTAAAGAAACACAATTAGGCGATGCTAATAAAAATCATGAAGATTATAAAGATTTAGAATATGAAGCAAAATGCACTATTGCTTTGAATGGGAAAAGTGAAACAATTAGTGAGGTAAAAGATCCAATAACATTAATAAGTACAACGCGACCAGCTACTGTTGATGCGAAATTTTTTGGGGATGAGAATAATACAGGACAAAAAAAATTAGCTGATTTAGGGAAATATATATATTATGGTGAAAATTATTATGTTGGAGATATGCCATATTATGGTAGTATAGCTATTGAAGCTGTATCTGGCTTAGATGCGTCTATGTATCAAGAACCTGTTTTGAAAGATTCACCATTACAAAAATTTTTAACAGAAAATAAAAATTATCTTGCAGAAAATAAAAATTATCTTGCAGAGGATACAAATTATTACAATGCTTATTATTCTCCAAAATCTAATGAAAAGGTATATGGTATTCAAGAAGTACCAACTGATAATTATGCTGAATTTTCAGGTTTTTATGATTCTTATACTCTTTCTGGTTTTGGTGTAAAAGATGACAACCGTAGTTATACAACTGACCTTAAACTTTTCAATAATTATAATGGTGAAAATTTTTTAAGTTATGGCACTTATGATCCGCATAAGCATAAGGAAAAACATAAAGAAGGTTTATTTTTCCCTTCCCCTTCCACTCTTAATATTGATACTAATGATTTGATAATTAGCAATAGTGATTGTACAAAAATTTTTGAGAATGCGGTAGAGAAGACAGGACCAAATCAGTATAAAGTTATCTCAAATAAAGTTAAATATAAATATATTGGTAATAGATTTCAACTTAAATATACAAACAATAATGAGAGCTGTAGCAAATCTGAAGAATGTTATTATCTAAAACAATCATATTTTGATGATTATAATAAAAAAGAAATAATATATTATAAATTTGTAGGTGCGAAAGGTACGGATGGTACGGTTGGTAAGGACATTACGTTGCCTAAAGATATAAAAGATTTTGATGACGTTGGTAGGGTGTTTCATCAAAGTTCTATGATGGACACTTTAGATTACGCATATAACCAAACAATTTATGTAACAAAAAAATTCAAATTATACATTGAAATTGTTGATATATATGCATTGATACTTCCAGATGATTTTGAATATATTCGTTTTCCAGGATATTTTAGTTAATATTGATATTACTTTTAAATTTTCTCAATTAAATGAAATTAAATCAACATATAAGAAGTAACACAATATGATGAAGAAATATTAGATTCATATTCAAACATTTTGAATGAAAAAATAGATGATAATTCAAAACTTAATCCTAAATTATCTCTCATCTTCATTGCACAAACTAGCAATTTTTAACTCTGCATATATTGGTGGCAATGGTGAGACTCGAACTCACGACACCCCGGGTATGAGCCGAGTTCTCTAACCAACTGAGATACAATGCCAGTGGTCGGGTTGACAAGATTTGAACTTGCGACCCCTTGGTCCCAAACCAAGTGCTCTACCAAGCTAAGCTACAACCCGAACTTAAGAAAGATGTATTATATACATCCTACTTTAAATTTATTATAATCTTATATAATTTTTATATGGGTATTTTCAATAGAAATAAGATTAGTACCAGTAATACTGCCTTTTTAAATTCTACACCTTCTGAACCAGTTTTAAAGAAAGAAAATAAAGCTAATTTAGCAGAACTTAAGGAATCAAGAATCAACCGTGCTACTGAGTATTTAAAGATTTTCCAAAAACGTTTAGTAGGTAATTCTGCTACTAGTAACATCTTTTTCACTGATATTAATGCTAAATCAGATGAAATTTTTCAACTTAAAAATTTAGTTTCACCTGATAACCAACCAATTCTTTTTTCATTGTTTGGTGAAAGAACAGTTGAATTTAATCCTAAAATTCATGGTTCATTACCAACTATGGAAACATTGAAAAAAATATTTGATTTAAATAGTGTTTTCCGTAAAGAATCAGGTTTTGATGCAACATATATTGGTTGACCTTTTGTTTGTGGTTCCACAACAAAGGAAATTATTAAAGCAGAAACAAAACAAGAGACTGAGGCAAATGCTAGACTTTATTCCTTTTGTGGACCATTATTATTATGAAAAGTTAAAATTAATGTTGATTTAGTTACTGGAATAGAAAACATTTCACTTGTTTTAAATGATGAAGGTAAACCAATCATTGAATTAAATAGTGAAATTATTGTTAGAGGTTTAGTACAACATAAAATTAATGTTACTTCACAACTTTCAACAACAGTTAATTTTGATCATGAAAATTTCGAAAAAATGATCAAAGATATATTGGCTGCATATGCTTCAGCAGGATATAGTATTTTAAATGATGATGTATCTAATTTGTTAAACATCATCGAAAACTTGCAAGTTTCTGAATATGTGCCAAAAGTTTTCAATATGGAAACAGATTCAAAAAACAATTCAGATTTTATGATTTTTGATGCTGGTGTTTTGGCAATCCTACCACCTTCAACTGCTTCAGGAAGTTTATATTTTGACTATTCAAAAATGTTGGCTACAGATGGTCCACAATTCTTTTCTGATCTTCACCATTCTATTTGTGATACTTTGAAACTTTCTAAAGAAGCAGGGAAAAATTTCTCTGAAGCTGAAGTTAAAGAAATTATTCCTCTTGACTATCCACAAAAGAAAGCTGCAAGAATGGCACTAAATAATTCTCTTGTTGTACAAGGACCTCCTGGTACTGGTAAATCACAAACTATTTCCAATATTATTGCAAATTATATTAATTTGTGTCGTTCAGTGCTTTTTGTTACTGAGAAAAAAACTGCTGCAGGTGTTGTTTATAACCGTCTAAATAGATTAAGAGGTTATTGTTTAAAATTCTATGAAGTTGATGCTGATGCTAATGAATTTACACGTCAAATTAGATTAGGATTGGACAGAATTAGAGAATTATATGGTATTAGTGCATTAAATGATGAATCATCTTCATCAATTGTTGCTTCTAGTCGATTAGATGAAATATTTGATAAATTAGATAAATTTAAATCTGCAATGAAAAATGAGCAAGGTAAGAAATTCCCTCAATTTGTTAAAAAATATATTGATCAAAAAGATAATTTACATGCAGGATTAGAATATGTTAAATCTATTGTCCAAACTTTTAATACTGCAAAAGATTTTTGAAACTTCATTAAAAGAACAGTTGATGATTCAAACTTCTTCACAACAATCAAAGGTGTAGAAAAATCTTTAGAATTAAATGATACACAAATGGCAATGCTAATGGATTTAGTATCAGTATATGATGGTAATCCAGAATCAGTAATTAAATCAATTCCATATTACTTAAAATATAACGAAGTGGTTGCTGATGTTGAAGAAATGGCTCATGAAGTTCATGAACATCATTACTTAAAAAATGAAAATTATAATTCTTTAGTTAATGCTGTTGGTAAATTAGATGAATTTAGTATTTTTGCAATTTCTGCAAAATCAAAAGATTGGTACCAAAAATTCTCTGTTTTTACAACACAAGAATTATATAAAAACATTTTAACATTCAATTCTAAATTTGATGCTGAAAAATTTGATTTTGATCTAGCCCATAACTTAAACAAAGTTATTACCTTTCTAAACCAAAATGCCTCTAACATTTTAATTGATAATGAAAATTTCTTTGAAGAAATTGATGACTTAGTATCACAAAAACAAGCTGAAGATTTAATTTCTTGTGAAACTAATTTCATTAGAAATTTAATTAAAACATTAGATTCTAATCCTGTACTATACCGTCAATTTAATGAATTGTATGCTTTTATTAACTCTGTGGAAGTTGTGAAAAACATAAAATTGATTTTAGCAAAATATAGTGATGTCTTATCTCTATGTTTTCCAGTTATTATTTCTTCACCTCATGCTGCAAGTATGCTTTTGCCATCTCAATGAGGTTTATTCGACCACGTTGTTATTGATGAAGCTTCCCAATTATCAATTGAAAAAGCTATCCCTATTTTATACCGTGGTAAAAGATTTTGTGTATTAGGAGATAAAAAGCAGACTCCGCCAACTGATATTTTAAATAATGTTAAATTTGATTATGATAAATCAAAAATGAAAACAATTGAAGATAAATTGGAATGAGAATTATTAAATGAAGCAAAATCTTTAATTGAATATGCTTTACAAAAGGTGCAAGTTACTACATTAAATTATCACTACCGTTCACAAAAGAAAGAATTAATTAACTTTTCAAACAATGTATTTTATAGTGGTACTTTAAATGTTTGTGATGCACCAATTAAAAATGGTAAAGGTTTAACATTAATTAATACCAGAGGCAGAAATGTTAATGGTATTAATAAAGCTGAATCTGATGCCATTATTGCAGAAATTGAAAAAATTTGTGACCAACCAAACCATGGTTCTGTTGGTGTTATTACAATCACTAAAGAACAAGCATACTTCATTAAAAGTCAATTGTATTTAAGTAAAAACCAAAATGTTTTAAATGAATTAGTTAAAGTTGATTCTAGTACAGGTGAAGATATTTCATTGTTTGTTAAAACAATTGAAGATGTACAAGGTGAGGAAAGAGATAACATATTTATCTCTTGTTCTTGATCACTAGATGAATCTCACACTAAATTATCTAATGGTTTTGGATATTTAGAAGAAAAATATGGTGCTAACAGAGTTAACGTGGCTGCTAGTAGAAGTAAATATTCAATGTGTGTTGTTAAGTCATTTAATGCTATGGATATTGATACTGATAATTATGGTGCATTAATATTTAAAAAATTCTTAACTTATGTTGAGTTATTAGATAAAATTAAAGATATTAATAGTCCAGAAATTGCTAACATGTTTGTTGAATATACAAAAGATGTAATTACATTACAAGGTGATGTTTCTTCAAAAGGTGAAAATTGATTAAGTAGAGAAATTGGTGAGCAATTAGAACCATTGTTACCTAATGGTTTTAAATGTATTTATACAAGACATGAAGGAAGTTTTAAAATTGGTATTTGTATTCAAAAACTTTCTGATGGATCTTATCCATTAGGTATTATTTGTGATGAGTTCACTTTTGACCCAACAATTGCTGGTAAAGAAAGAGATTTCTATCAACAAAAATTTTTAGAACTTAAAGGATGAAAATTCTTCAGAGTTTCTGCTTTGCAATGATGTAGAAAAGCAAACCAAGAAATTATTGTTATGAATATTTTAAGAATGTTAAAATATGTTTTAGATATAACTGCTCCTGAATACTTGGCTAACCCTAATAAACATAAGATTAAATTAGAACAAGAAAAATTACCTGCAACATTTGGTTTCTTTGAACAAGATGAAACTGATAAACAAAAACAAGCTCTTAAAGCTTTGGGTTTAGAAGAAGGAGATTTGGAAGGATTGGAAAATGCTGATGAAATTAAAGAATCTTTAGGTGATATTATTACACCTAAAAATGACGCAACACAAATTTCTAAACCTGATTTTTCTGCTTTTGAAACTCCAACAGCCCAACCTGACAAAACAGCTAAATCTAAAGCAAAACCAACTAAAAAAACAACAGCCACTAAAAAACCAGCAAGTACTAAAAAAGTTTCTAAACCTAAAACGGTTAAAAAACCAACTAAACCAGCTAAAAAAACTCCAACTAAACCTAAAGCAACTCCAAAAAAGAATATAAAAAAGGTATCCAAAGGAGGTAAAAAATAATGTTTGATAATTTAGGTATTAGTTTACTAATAGGAGGAATGATCCTTTGCTTTTGTGTTAGTGTTGTTTTATCTGTTTTAGTAATTTTAAAATATAAAAAATCACTAAAACGTATTCCTAAAGAAGTAGTTGATATTTCTAGAGATGGATATATTTACAAAATTGCCAATGGTGAAGTTTTATCTGTTTTCAAAATGAAAAAGAGATTATTAAGAGGTTATGTATATTGATATCAAACCAAAGACAATTTAATTAAATATGAGACTTTAATTGCTAAAATTAATGCTGTTGCCTCAGGTACTGAAAAATTTGATTTTGTTCCTGAACCATATTGGAAAAATAAAAAATTTAAAGTTGAATTTTAATTATGGCTACTAATGCAAGTGCAACATTAAATTCGAGAAAGAACCAAAATATTGAAAAAAAGACATTTTTATTAATTGTTATGTGTGCTGCAATGATTGCTTGATTGTTAGCTTTTTTGATATCTTCAATTGTTTCCATTTTTTTCATTGATCATACTTTCACTGGATGATTTATCCAAAAAGCTGATATAGGTGATCAATGAAAATTAACACCATGAAGTTATATTTTCATCATTATGGGTTTTTTAGTTTCTGGTGTTTCAATTGTTACTTCAATACTTTATTACAAAGATATTGGTTTAAGATTAAGAGCAAGTGAACATGAAATTGCAGCAGCCGTTGCTGCTAAGAAATTAGCCAACCAAGCTTCAGGATTAAATTCTGATAAATTAATGGGAATGTTTAGTGATGAAGAAAAAACTAAAACTGCTAGAAATGAGAAAATAAAAGAAAAATTTGATGCTGCTTTTAGTAATTAATTGTTATTTAAATGATAAAATAACTATAGTGTTGGTTAAGTAGATATATGAGAAAAATTTTTCTTACAAATTATTTACAACCAGACTTTGACAGATAATAGTATATTTTGATAAAATTGTTATTATTACCAAAAGTCAGATTGAAATTAGCAATATCTTTTATATATATTTACATATATATAAAAAAAGTAGTATAATATATATGAAACATATGTCATTAACATTTAGAGAATTACAATTAATAAAATCAATATTGGGTGGTAATTTAGCATTAAGAAATTTTACACCAGAAATGTATTATGATGCAGTTGGTACTAATGCTGCATTTTCTTATGCTGGTCTTTATATGCTTTTAAGATATATTAATACAATAAATAGAGATTTAAATACTGATTATAATTTAGAACACGAATTGCAAGAGTTAGAGAATAGTATTGATGCCACATGTAATTTTTTATGTAGTGGTTCTGCAACTGAAAAAAGATTTCAAAGAATGAATAATAATGACAGTGATGAAATTACAGTTTCTAAAAGATTTCACCAAATGAATATTGCTACTAGTGGCGTTGCTTCATATGCAAAAACATCTTTTACTTGTGTGATGCGAAGCACAAAATCATTCTTTTTAAAGTGTCTTGCAAACAGTCGTATTCCAAACAGTGTATATCCTGAATTATCAAAAGAATATGAAAAAGATAAAGCAAATACAATTAAAGAATATGAAAAAGATAAAGCAGATGCAATTAAAAGATATGATGTTTTTTTACGTGATAAAAAAAGAGAGATTGTTTCAGATATTGTAAAATATGATAATTTTTTTAATACTATAATGACTTATCATGATGGGGGAATGACTTATACTTCTCCTTCATGAATTCCAAATTTTGGTACTGGACTTGGTGGTAACTCAATGCCTAATGGTTTTATTAAAACACGTAATGATGATGACACATTTTCTTGAAAAGCAATAGCACCTTTAAATGATAGTAGTCGTAATAGATATTGAAGCAAAAATCCTTTTGAACATTTTTTCTTAGATGCTTTTGCTGCAAATACTTCAAGTCGTGTTGTGCAAATGCCTCTTGCTGTTTTTCACAACAATGAATTTACACATTTCACAAAAGCATGACCTGATAAAACAGATAGTGCTTTTGTTAGTGATACGTGAAATGCACCTGAATTGGTTAGAAATTTAGAATCTAGAGGTTTTAAAGTTAAAACTAAAAAAACTAAAATGTCTGTTGGTAATGACGCTAATAGACATGATGTAGTAAAAACAGAATATGATGTGTCTGATTTAATATTAACTGCATGAAAAGCTTCAGATAAAGATTATAAAATTGAGACAATTAAAAAAACTTCTGGTACATGAATATCTTCTATAATGAATTCAATTGAAAATTTAAGATATGCACAAGGTAGAAATATGAGTAAAATGGATATTCAACGTGCTGCTTCTACTGCTATCACAACTTCTGCTGTTAATTCTTATGACTACTGCCGTCTTTTAAGAACTTTATATGTTTATGAATCAGATTTAGAAGTAAAAGCAAACATTGAAACTGCTATACTTGCAGTAAGAGAAGTATTCAAAACTGAAATTTATAAACATGCTAATGAGATTAAAAATATTGTGAGAGACATGCCTAATGCTAATGTCAATATACAAAAATTTTTATCAGTTGCTAAAGAAATGTTGAATGATGATGCATTTCCACAAGGGATGTTAAAAGATGCTGAAAAAATTGATGAAGTGAAAAGAAATACGCATTCATACAAAGGTAGAATAATAGCAGCACATCCTAATCTTTCATTTCAAGAAAAAATGGTTGTTGTTAGACGAAGACTTAATGAAATGAAAGCAGAACAAGTACAATATTCTAAAGGTTCATATTTTACTCGAAAGTCACGTGCTGCTAAAGTACAATTGTTAGAACAACAAAAAAATGATTTTGTAAAGGAAAATGATTTAATGATAAATCAAATTTATGCTTTAGAACCTGGTCAGAATGGTGTTTATGAACTGCGAGCTAGAACTAATCAAAATTCCTTGCCTGTTCTTTTAGGCAAAACACATGAATCAGAAACCAATGATAATCAAGGTCGAAGTGATGAATATTATAGAAGATTACAACCTGGAGAAGGTATTCATAATGATGCGGATTCTGATGCTTTTGATTATAATGTGCAACATGCACATGCAATTAGTAAGAAAAAAACTGGCAAAAATTTAGCTGCTGAACAACAACGAAGATTATATAGTGATGCAATTAGTGAACAAGAAGCTACGAGAATAGATGCTGAAAATGCAGTTTGAATGGCTAATCGTGCTCGATTACGTGCAGCACAAAATCAACAAATAAATGCTCAACATGCAGTAAACCAACAAGATCAACCAGTTGTTAATCAAGATCCACAACAATTGTCTGCGCCTGTGATTCCGCAACCTGTTAGAGATAGTGATGCTGATCTTCAATCTGAACAACATTCATAATAAATTTCAAAACTTATTCTTACAAAATTTACCCTGCTTGACCTTAGGAGATGAATAAATAAAAGGAAAATTTGATACTGCTTTAATAGTTAACCATTGCCTAAAATAATAAAATAACTATAGTTAAATAAAAAATATTTTCTCAATGATAAAAAATAATATAATTATGTTATGGCTTTCATTACAAACAAAGAACGTGACAAATTAGTAAAAGATTTAAGTAAAGACCATGCTGGTGCTACAAAAGCATTAACTGTTATTGCTTTAATTGTTTCTATTATTTGTTCATTATTTGTTATTTTAGAATTTTCTACAGCTGCATTAGATGTTTTTGGAGTTAAAAGTAATCCTAATGCAACAACAGAAACTTCTGGTCTTTTTAAACATTTATTTTTCTTAATGTCTGGTCATAACACAACTGTTGCAGAACATGCTTATTACATTACTATGTGAGCAATATCAATTGTTGCTGTTGCTTTTTCAATAATTTCCTTTTTCTTAGTATTTACTCTAAAAACTCACAAAAAAGTTTTCAATGAATTTAATACTTTAATGTCTGCTCCAGTTTCAGGCAGAAGAGGTTCATTAGCTACTTCTAAAACTCATATGATTGAAAGAACAGCTAAAGTAAAAGATATTGAGGCAAATAAAACTAAAAAAGTTTCTAAAGGAGGTAATGTATAATGCCATTTATTTCAAATGCAAAAAGAGAAAAATTGACTAATAGCATTAGAAAACATGGTTCTCAATATTGAATCAAATTCATTACTCTTGTTTCTCTAATTTCATCTTTTGTTGTTGCATTATTTGTTTGTTTAGAATTTACTCCTTATGCAATTGATGAAATTTTTAACGAAGTTGCAGGTGGTACTCCTAGTACAACTGGTTGATTTACTAAATTATTTGTTTTAATCTGTGGTAATGATACAGTAGGTCAAAATGTTTCATTTATTTTATTGGTAGTTTGTGGTGTAGTTTCATTGATATTTGGTTTATTAACTATTTTCTTAATTCCAAAATTAAAATCTCAAGCAAAAGTTTTAGAAGAAGTTAAAACATTATTAAAATCTCCATTGTCTGGTAAAAAAGGTTCAGTAGCTGCTAATAAACATGTAATTAATGATAGAATGTCAACCTCAGAAGAAATTAGAGAAATGAAAGCAAAAACAAGAAAAGTTGGCCCAACTGCTACTAAAAAGTATTAATAAAAATATCTTATTTTTATGTATAATTAATATATATTATGAAAAAGGTAAATATTGATCGTAGAGAAAGAAAAGCATTAAGACACAAAAGATTAACAAAATATTTAGCAGATATTCAAAATACTAAACCACGTTTAATTGTTACTAAAACTAATGCTAATATTTATGCACAAATTATTGATGATTCAACATCAACTTCATTAGTTTATAAATCTTCTTTACAATTAAAAAAACCAGGAACTATCGAAACTGCTAAATTAATTGGTGAAATGATTGGTGAAGAAGCAGTTAAAAAAGGAATTACACAAGTTGTATTTGATAGAAATGGTCAAAAATACCATGGACAATTAAAAGTATTAGCTGAAGCTGTAAGAGCGAAAGGAATAATTTTATAATATAATTATGAGTGCTACTCCTGAAGTAATTAACAATAACAATATAGATACAAATAAAAACCCAAACCAAAAACCTGGTTTTGCTGCTAGAAAACAAAAAACAATTTCTGGTATGGAAGAAAAAGTTGTTAATATTAAATCTATTAACAAAACAACAAAAGGTGGTCGTAGACAAAGATTTTCAGTTTTAGCAGTTATTGGTGATAGAAATGGTAAAGTTGGTTTTGGTATTGGTAAATCAGTAGAAGTTCCAGTGGCTATCCAAAAAGCTATTAAAGATGCACAAAAAAACATCTTTAATGTACAAATTTCTAAAACAGGTACAGTTTTCCATGATTTTGTTGGTAAAAAATGTGCATCTAAGGTTTTAATTAAACCAGCAAAAGTTGGTACTGGTATTATTGCTGGTTCAGTTATCCGTGCTGTTTTAGAACTTGCTGGTTATAAAAACATTTATTCTAAAAACTTAGGTGCTTCTTCAGCTCTAAACATGATTAGAGCAACTATCAATGCTTTAACTAATCAACATAATCCTTCAAACATTGCTAAGTTAAGAAATAAAAGCGTAAGCGAATTATAATTATCTTATGAAATTAAACAATTTAAAATTTACTAAAGGAAGTAGAAAAGATGCTAAAACTTGAGCACGTGGTTTTGGTTCAGGTAAAGGTAAAACAGCTGGTAGAGGTCAAGCAGGTCAAAATTCAAGAAATAATGGTGGTGGTGCAAGATTAGGTTGAAATGGTGGTACTTTTAACATTTTCCGTACAATTCCAAAATCAGGTTTTACAAATGCTGATTTCAGACAAAGATATAACATTATTACTATTAAACAAATTAATGTTTTAATTAACAATGGTGCTGAAGTAATTGATAGAAAAACTTTAGAGGAATTTCGTATTATTAATAAAAACAAATTCCCAATTAAAGTTATTGGTAATGAGAAATTAGTTAAAAAAATTGAAGTTAATGTTGATAAAATGTCTGCTGGGGCACAAAAAGCTATTCAAGGTTAATTAAAGAACATTTGAATAAAATTATAATTAACTTACATGGATTCTAATTTTTTAATTTTAATTGTCATTGGTGTATTGGTAATTGGTGTTCCAATATATATGAAAATTAAAAAGAATAAAGCGAAAAAGAAAAGTTTATTATCTCAAAGACAAGATAAAGATGAAGTTTGGAAAACAATTAAACAATTTTTACACAACAACAATGAATCAGGTGCAAACATTGCTGATTCATATGTTGTTAAAAGAAATTCCATTGACTATATTAACCCCAAATGTTCAGCTGCAAACAAAAAGATATTTAATGAATTAATTAAATTAAGAAAATTCATTAATAAGAATAATAAAAATATTACTCCACTACAAGAGATTTATACTGTAGTGTTTAGAACAATGAATGCTAAATTAAACACTTATGCTAACTATCGTTGTTTTGATTGTGAAGTACAAACAACAAAAATCAACAGAAAAGAAAGTTCTAAGAAAATTTTAATTATTGGTGAAAAAGATTACAATAAGGAAATGTTATGAATTGCCCCAATTAGAGAAGAATATGAATTAAAAAATGCCAAAGAAAATGTTAAAAAGAACAAGGTAAAAAAACCTAAATCTTAATTTTAAAAAAATTTAGAGCATTGTTGAAAAGTATTTCAACAACTTCTTCATAACCCAATTCCTTTATTTCAGCAATTCTTTTAATTGATTCTAACATAAACAAAGGTTTATTTTTTTGGCCAATAAATTTCATTGGCGTTAAAAATGGACAATCAGTCTCTGATAAAATTTTATCAATATTTGTATTTTTAACAGCTTCGATTAAATCTAATTTATTTTTTTTAGTGACTAATCCACCAATACCAATATAAAAACCCAAATCAATATATTTATTACACATAACTGCAGTTGCATCAAAACAGTGCACTACTGCCTGTATTTGATTGATTTGAGGATAATCTTTTAATATTTGATAACATTCCTCGTGTGCATCCCTAATGTGCAAAATTAGAGGTAAATTATACTTAATAGCCAAATCCATATGTGCTAGCAAATATTTTTTTTGCAATAAAAAATTATCTTTTGTGTAAAAAAAATCTAATCCCGTCTCACCAATGGCAATAATTTTGTTTGCTTTTGCATTTTTAAGTAAATTTTCTAAACTTAAAATATCACTAAGAAAATTTTCTTCTTTCACATCAGTTGGATGAATACCAACTGAACAATATACAGAAGAATACTTTTTAGCCTGTTCTGTTGCTAAAATTGATGAAGCTGCATCAAAGCTAACATTGTTAATAAAAATACCATTTTCAATGCATTCTTTAACAATTTCATTTTCATTTTCCTTAAGTGGAGAAATATTTAAATGGGCATGGGTATCAAAAAAATTCATTACTATTTTTTATAAATTTATATATTTATATATAAATTATAATATACACATATGAGAAAAACTCTATTAAGAATTGTTAGTTTCTTAATATTAATTATTGCCATTTTAACACCAATCTTTGTGTTTAATAAAAATACTAATGGGCTAACAACCACTCCTAACCATGCACTAAATGCATTACCTGCAGTAAAATACCCTGAAAAAAAATTTTCTGCCAAGGTTAATGTATTAAAAAAACCATCTGGGACAACATTTGTACCATATACTGAAAAATGTGAAGGTGTTACAAATCCTGAATGAGCAGTAGAAGGTAGCACACCACCAATATATTCTTATGAAGTTAAATTTGATCATTTTCAAATTAACTGTGAGGTGAGCAATATTGCTTTTGATTCAACTCCAAGTGTACAAGGATTAACAAGTAACAGCATTCCTAGTGGCGGTGGTGCTTTCACTGGTATAAGAAATGTTTCATTAGCATCATTGGCTGACTCCGGTTTAATAAAAAACTTAAGTTTGCACATACCCATTGATGGTATTAAATTTCGATATTCTCCAAACCCTATTCTTACTTCTAATACTTGAAATAATTTTAAAGATATCACAATTAACTATGACCCACAACAGAGTAATAGTGTAAAATGTGGAAATGAAATTGTTAACCCTATAGAATCTTCAAAAATAGGAAATGTGTCTAGATATACTCCTGATCCAAAATATTCATATGCACTACGAGATGGTAGTTTTTTTGGTTTATATTTGAATAATATTTTCACAACGATTGAAGGCAGTATTAAAACTGTATCAGTTGGTACTGGTCCTGACGTTAAATATTATAAAAAATTAATTATTGGAAATACGACCTATGGTAACAGCAGTTATGGACATCGAACTAATGAAATGAAGTTTATTTTCGGTTTAATCCGAAACAAACAAGCTATTGCTAGTGGAGCATCTGCTCTTATTTATAAAACAGGTGCCTTTGAAGACAATTTTTATTTAGATATGCCTGAAGCTGAAGCAGTACAAGATGATGTCTTTGGAATGCAAAATGTAATGGATTATAAAAAATTTATTGCCATTGATTCAACATATAGCTATTTGGATGGAGAAGGTGCAAACAGAAGAAACAAAATGTTATTACGTTTACATTCAGAATATATTTCTGCAGTTTTACTTTCTTGAGATGTTATACATAATCAATTATCTAATAGCTGAGGTGAAGTACCTATTTTAAAAACATTGTCTGATAGTTTAAATAATGATCAAATTAGTATGGTTGATGAGGCTATTAAAAAGGGAAAATTATTAAATTTTGAAACCAGTGCTGTGTTAGCTAAAAATGCCAATGAGCAAAGATTTAAAATTCCTTTTTATTCATATGAAACAGATTCATTAAGTACCAATAACAAAAAACACTTAATTTATAAAGAGTTCTTTAAAAATTATAATTACAATTCATCTTATTCATTATATAGTTTTTTGCAAAAAAATTATACAAAAAATCAGATGGATTTTAAAAAAGCAATTGAAGACTTACCAGTATTAAAATGAAAAACTGATAGTGAAAAATTTAAGCTCCCTCAATTTGCGACTGGTGAACCAGCAGATTCAGTAAACTATGAATTATGAAAGGATATTGATATTGATTTAGTTGATGGTTTTTTAAGTATCTTAACAGTTTTGGGTTCTGAAGATAGTGATGTTGTTGATGTCAATTTACCTTATTATCGTTGTCGTTATAATCCAACATTTGTTGGCTGATATTATAGTGAATTAGCTCCTGATTGAGAGACATATAGACAATTTAGAACTTTCAACCATAGTGATAATGTAGCTCAAGATGGTGTTATATCAATGAAACAGTTAATTGGAGGTGTAGATGCTGAATATAATGATATTGATAAAAATAAGCTTTATAAAAGTAGGACAGTTGCAAATCCCAACATTGTTCTCATTGGATGCAATGATAATTCAAATTTTTCTAGCAATGAACCTAAAATTACCTTTTATTCTAAGACTGATGATGTTGAAGTTGTAGCAAAACCTGGTATTCAAAATGGTGCTTTATTTATGATTCAAGATGGCAATAAGCTAGATAATACTAGTAATTCATATACACCAAAGTCAATTTTTGCAACTGCATATTTTGATAATTTTAGCACATTTGGATTATACAACTATATTGAGTATCAAGAAACTGGTTCAAATCCTCCACATGGTCTTTGAGACCGATCTTCAAATTCAAAACTTGAATGTCCTGGCCAACCAATTAAAGCAACAAATATTATTGATCAATCATATGTAACAGATGAAATAAAATTAGCCCCAAGGCAAAATATTTTAAATTATAAAGTTAACCAAAATGGTACTCCATTAACTGATCAACAATATAATGCCTTGGCTAATTATTTGCATTCCTTATCAAAAAAGGCTTTTATAAAATGATGAAATACTTATGCAACAGAAACAGTTTCGCAACGTGCACCAAATCCAACAACTTCCAAGACATTTACATTAAAAGTTAATAATGATCCATTGCCAATTAATTCTGAAATAGTTATCCGTGTTGATTATGCACTTTTTTTAACTGTAATGCCTTTTTTTCAAAAAGAAAAAAATTATCGAATCACTTCAAAATTACATGAAAATTATACTGATGCAGGTTCATCTGTTTTTATCACTAGTGCATCACCAAATGAAATCGATTCTACTGATGCAAACGCATCTAATAATGAGATAAAATTTAACATAGGATTATATATAGAGCATGGATTTTCAGGTACAGGTACAGGTACAACAAATATACTTAAAAATTTCGTATTTACAAATTTAGGTAAAGATATTATTAGTGGTAGTGGTAGTTCAAGTACTGTACTAATATTGCACCCTCAAACTAATTTTCAATGTAGTCCAGAAAAATTAAAAAATATTGACTTTTTATTGCAAAATGTTTTTTTATTTAGTGATGATAATCCACAAGAACACAACAAAGCGTGTGTTAAAATCACTAGTTTAACTCGTGGAGAATATCTTAAAATTGTAAGACCAGAACAAATTACTGTGTTTGTTCATTATATAGATGATATGCCAATTGTCATGGTTACTTATAAACTTCCACAAAGTTATAACCCAAATTTTGAATTGCCAATATACAATAGTAGTGATCTAACTTTTTGACAAACTGAAAGTTTAGAAATTAAAAATTTTGTTCACCCATATATTCCACCAACACCACCAACACCAACTCCTAATGTTGAAAATACCACTAACACTCCTGTGTTAATAGGTGTTATTGCTGTTTCTGTGGTTATGTTATTTATAGTAATTGAAATAATTGTTCACAAAGCTAGAAAAAGAAAATTATTAAAAGAAGACGAGGAAGATGAAAAGAGTTTAACTGTTGAAAAATTAGATGAAAAAACTGGAAACAATATTAAAGCAAAAAATAACAAAGATGAAGAATTAGGGTTAGTATAGTATGAAAAAATTTTTAACATTATTGGTAACATTTGCCATTACATTTTTTTCAGTGGCTACTGCCACTGCTATTCTTTTTAAAAGACAAATTCCAAATATTTCAACAAATGCAAAACAAAAGAATATGTCTAGCAATGTTCTAGGAGCTTTTAAAGATGATATTGCTCCAGGTGATGAAATCACGTATACTGCATATTTTTATGCAACAAAAGTTGGAGATATTATTGCACCGATAAATATTTTCTTTGGTTCACATCAAGACCACTATACACTTGGTGGATTTAAAATGACATTTACAATTAAAAATATTTTTAATTTTGGTGGTATGTATTTAAATCAAAATTCTGATGCAACAATATATGATTTGGTAAAAAATGGTTTTGTAAATAATGTCTTGATAGAAACAATTAGTTCTTCTCATGCACAATTGTCCAATTTAGTTGTTGATGGACATAATCATGAAGTTCCATTAACTGCTATGTTGTACCGAGATGTCAATGGAGCAATGCAAATAGCAAATTTTGATTATTCTATATCACTAAATAATACGCAATATAAAAGTTTTCGAATTAATTCTTCAAAACAACCAAATGCTAATCCATTTGAAGATCGTACTATTTTTGCAGGTTTACATGTTAAAATAGAATTAAATGCCAGTAAGTATTTTGTTGTTCCTTATTATGAATGAAATCAAAATAATTCATTATCAATTACTATTACAAGTGGTGATGGATCAGTTAATGCAAGAAATTTATTATTAACTAGTAATGGTGTTTATCCAAGACCTACGGCACATGGTATTTATTTTAAAAAAGATTCGACAAATTATGAACCTCAAACTCCTGTAAGTTTATACGATAATGCAATGGATGTTACCAATTTAGAAATTCCTAGAACAATCTTTGATCCTCAATATTTATTTCGTGTATCACCAAGAAGTTACATTGAGGAAATTGATAATGAAACTTTAGGACACTTAGTATTTGGAATCAATACAGAATATTTAGAATCTGCATTGATGGCTTGGGATACTGCTGTTAATCAAGCACCATTAACTTATATCATTGATTATGATACGAAAACAATTGGTGGAACTCAAAGATTAACAAATACTTGAGATAATGTAGGTGGACATAGTGAACTTGATGAATTTTATAGACATGCAAGTGCTAATGGAGCTGTTAAAGACACATTAAAATTAGTTTCAAATGCTATTATAATGGGTAAATTAGTATACCCTGAAAAATCTAGAGTGATTAATATTAAATTACCTAATACTAATGAAAAAATTGCATTAAATTCACAATATTTATCAGCAGAAAGTCCTAATAACATTCATAATTTTATTCACACTAATTACAAAAATTTAATGACTGATATGGCAGCTCAAATAGATACTGCTATTCAAGAATTACCAGAATTACCATGACATAAAGCAATTTTTGGCTTTAATGATTATAGAATGCCAGGTAAACCTAATAGTTATCCAATAACAATGGTTCCTGGTTATGGTGAATTGAGTGCCAATGGTAAATATTTAATTAATCAGGATTATTGAGGACGTAGTGGATGAGCAAGAGGAAAATCAGTACAATTAGCTAATGCCATAATAGCAATGTTATCTCCTAATTTTACCTTTGATATGCAAATATTAACTAGTTATAAAACAAATAATCATTCACCAATGCCCCCAGAATTAACAATTAATTCAGAATTTACAATGTCAGATTTTTTAAATCAAACAGCTGAAATTGTTATACCAAAATTGAAATATGGGGATGATATTATTGTGCGTAAATTCAATAATATAACAGGTGCAATTGGTAATTTTAGATCAAATTCTAATGTTTATTTATATTCTGGTTTAGCAGTTAATGGCACTGGTAATGTTATTTCTCTAACAGGTGCTGCTAACCAATTTAGTTTTACTAGACCAAATATGGTTAATAATTTATCTTTTATTAATCTTAATGAAAACATGTTATATTGAGGTTGAAGTTTAACTGACCGAATAACAGGTGTTCCGAATGAAACATCATGAAAAAAATTCAGTGAATTTATTTATTCTAGAAAACCTAGTGAATTGGTGAATGTTTTAAATCAAGGAACATCAATTGAAAAATATAAAACATCAAAAATTGAATATAGCATGGATTCAAATTCTGCACCTGCTCCAATTGCTTTTGATGCTAATAATTTTTTTAGAGCAACAAATTTAGATGGATCAATTATTAATTTATCAGAATATATCGAAATAGTCGATGGTAAATTGCATATTGACTGAGTAGGTAATGATTTTACTGGTTCAATAAGTGCCACATTGCATTTAAAATCTGGAACAACTGCAGATTTTACTACTTCAATATTTGCTAAAACAATTGATTTTAGACCAATTAATTTTTTGTCAGATCAAAAAATCAACTGCTTTGCAAGTGAATTTTTTTCTAATCCTGTTTCAAACTTACATGGTTCATCAAATGATTTTTTATTAAAAGCAGTTGCCTGAAGAAATGACATGACTGCTAATAAAGATACACCTAAGTTGTTTACTTCATCTTTAAGTTATGAAGAATTTTTTAATTGTATTTATGATAAACTACCTCCTAAACCATTTTGCAATGATTTAGAAGGTTCAATAACGGTAAATATTTTAACAATTGACCGTGTTTTATCAACAAGTGATTATCTTCATGTTCCACAAGATTCATCCTACAGAAAAAAGGAAAGTCAAAAATTTGCTCCATTTACACAAACTGCTTATGCTTTTAAACGAAATATACCTAGTCCTAAACCTATCCCAATTCCCACACCTTATAAACCAGAACAGGCATCAAATAATGCCTTAATTATTATTGTTGTCGCTGCTGCAGTTGTTGCTTTTGGTATTCTAACAATTATTATTGTTAAAAAAAGGAAAAAAGCAAAAATGTTAAAAGAGGATGCTGAAGATGAAAAGAAAAATGAAGCAAAAAAGAATGAAATCGTTGCTGAGTAGGGAGATTTAAAATATACTCTTGATAATTTTTATTTTCAAATTTTTTATCTAGACACAGGATCCTCATGTGTGCCAGACACAACAGGTGCTTGTTCTTTTTTTACTTGAATACTTCAATCTGTTAGATTCCACTCTGAAGGTATTTCAAATATTGTAGCACCTGGATAATCTAAAATGATATCTCCACTCACAGAAAAGCTTTCAAAAGCATTATCATTTATGGTAATTAATAGAGGATTAGTTTTAAATGTTATTGTATTTAAATTAGTATATATAAAAACATTTACACCAATACTTTCTACAGAATCAGGAATTATTATTGATGTCAAACAGCCACACCCTCAAAAAACATCATCATTAATATGTTTTATTGAATTTCCTAGATTTACAGTTCTTAAATTTTCACAATTTTGAAAAGCACCAACTTCTAGCACTTGCACAGAATTTGGAATATTTATTGTTTCTAAAGAAGTACATCTTCAAAAAGCTCTGTGCCCGATACTTATTACTGTTTCAGGAATTACTATTGATTCAAGACTTGAACAATTATCAAAAGTTCTTTGATTGATAACACTCAATGTATTTGGTAAAATTATTGATTCTAAACCACTGCAATTACAAAAAGCAAATTCACCAATAGTTGTTACTGTATTCGGTATAGTTATAGAAGTAAGACTTGAACAACCTTCAAATGTACTGGATTCAATATTTGTTACACTTAAAGGAACGTTAAGTTCACCAACTGCTAATCCACCAGCAATTCACCCATCACTAAATTCCGTAACTCCTTTTTTTACTAATAATTTGCAATTTTCCATTGCAATAATTTCATAATTAACATTAGTATTTATATTAATGTCAGTAAATTTACATCCCGCAAAAGCATTTTTTTCAATGCTTTGTATAGAATTAGGTAAATTTAATTCTCCACCAACATTTCAACAACCTACAAATGCATTATTTCCAATAACTTGCACAAAGTTTGGAATATTTATTGATTCCAAACTATGACAATAAGCAAAAGCAAAAGATTCAATATTTATTAAGCTTTCAGGCAGATCAATTGATTTTAATTCTCTACAATGAAGAAATGCATTATTTCCAATATTTATTAGTGAATTGCCTAAATTAATAGTTTCTAAATTTCCACAACCTTCAAATGCTCGAATACCAATGCTTAAAACTGTATTTGGTAATGTTACATTTTCAAGCATGGAACAATTTGCAAATGCTTCATCACCTATCTCTAATGTTTCTATTAAACCATTTTCAAAATTGATGCTACTAGGTATTTCTATATTATTAATTATCGTATCGGGTTTTAATCCTAATACTTTGACATAAGTATCATCAGCATTGTCAACTATAGATATTATTAAATAATCATAGTAATATTCATTTTGGTTTATACCTGTTGGTACTAACTCAATTTCTTCAGATACTGGAATATCAATGCCGTCTAATGGGTCAAATTTCCCTAAACTATCTTGTGGTATTTCGCTTCCAATTTCCTCAGTAGGTGCTTGTTCTGGGTTACTTTCAGGTAAAGCAGGATCTTGTTCTGCTTCATCAGGTATAGTATCTTCCAATTCTTCTTCAGGATTGGGATTCTCTGTTTCTATGGGTACTACAATGTTATCTTCATTCTTGTTATTTTCGCTTCCATTTTTAGCATTACATGAAGTTAGAGTTAAGGGTAAAACAGTAGCAATAATTCCAATTGTCATCAAGCCAAAAAATAATTTTGCTCTTTTTTTCATACCATTAATTTATATTTCATTTTTTTTATTTGTTTGCTATTTTTTTTGTTACTATAAGTAAAAATTTTTTGATGATAAAAATGAATAAAATTTATACATGGTATATAAAAATTATGTGCCAAAAATATTATTTCCTATACTATAATTATTCCATTATGGGACTTAATAATTTCCTTAATTTTATAAGACAAAAGACATTTCATGCTCACAAAGCACATACCATTTTAGTAAATGATAGTATGTCAGATTTTAACAGGAATAAAATTGATCATTGATATAGCATACATATTGGTTTCACAAATAGTAAAAGCAATGGAAATTTTAAGTAATTATGAAAATAAAAAATAATAATTATAATTTAGAATTGTTAAAATATAAAAATGATTGTGTAATAATATATAATTTTTACAAAAAAAAGGAGTTTGAATATCTTCCAAATAAATTTTATTGATCATTGAGAGATAAAATTCATTCATTAGATGATAAACGTACATCTACGTATGTTACAATACCTAGAGATGAACATTATAATGTAATTAACCCATTACGTTTTTATCGTAGAAGTTTAGTAAATTTTCTAATAGGAAATTTCATAACCTCTGCAACATGATGTGTGTTATTGATAGACTTATTATTTTTTGTGTTTTTTCCATCAAAAGATAATGCATTAGTAAATATTGATGTAATGAATATGATGTTTAATATTCCTATTATAGCAATTTCAATGCTTATATCTTTTTTTGTAAATCGTAATTTTATTATTGGTTTAAAATATAAAATGAAATGAGATAAAATATTAATAAATTACAATATTATTAAACCTAAAAAGTGAATTAAGAAATAAAATTATGAAATATATAAAAAATAAAAATTATAAAAAAGAATTAGAAATTTACAATGCTAAATCTAAAAAAATTAACACAGAATATACAAATATCAAAAAATTTCATACAATTAATAATGATATAGATTTTAAAACAAAAAGGTTTAGTCCATGAAGAAAATATGCTTCAAAAAAATATTATTTATTAAACTATGCACTGCCTACTTTAATAATGGTATTATTAACTTTTAGTGCTATGATTGTATTGAATATAGTTTTTAAAGATACCGAAACTATCAAAATTTTTGGTGATATAGTTATTATGATACATTCAATATTATTTGCTGGTGCATTAGCATGAAATATTACCTTTTTTGTTTTAATGATTTATAACAAAATGAAATGAGAAAAAATATTAAAAGATCATAATATTATTAAACCTAAAAAATGACTTGTTGATTCTAAAATACAAAAATAGAATGATTTAGTACAATAATTATTCCTCTTTCAGAATTTTAATAAAAATGTCATCAGGTAAGCTAACAGAACCTAACATTTTTAATCTTTTTTTACCAGCTTTTTGCTGCTCTAAAAGTTTCATCTTTCGTGTAATGTCACCACCATAACATTTTGCTAATACATTTCTATACATTGCCTTAATTGTTTCTCTAGCAATAATTTTTCCGCCAATGGCTGCTTGAACAGGAACTTCAAATTGTTGCTTAGGAATATGTTCTTTTAATTTTTCACACATTTTTCTTGCTCTAGTTTCTGCATTATCTCGATGTGTGATAAAGCTAAAAGCATCAATTTTATCAGAATTCAATAATACATCTACTTTTACTAAATCACTGCTACGATAGTCAATAACTTCATAATCAATTGATGCATAACCTTTAGAAATAGATTCAACATTACTAAAAAAATTAGTAATAATTTCTGCTAAAGGTAATTCAAATATTAAAATATATCTGTCACCATTATTATGAATTAAATCTTTATATACACCTCTAGAATTTTTGCATAATGTAGTGATATTACCAATATATTCTTCAGTTGTTGAAATACTCATTTTAACAAATGGTTCTTCAATTGTTCTAATAGTTGTTCTATCAGGATAGTCGCTAGGGCTATTAATAACAATAATTTCATTATTAGTTTTGTTAATTTTATATTTAACAGATGGAGAAGAAATAATAATTTCAATATTAAATTCACGATTGATTCGTTCTTTAATTATTTCCATATGTAACAATCCTAAAAATCCACATCTAACACCAAACCCTAATGCTTTAGAAGTTTCATACTCATATTCTAAAGCAGAATCACTTAAAGAAATTTTAACCATTGCATCTTTAAGTTTTTCATACTCTTCAGTGTTTAGAGGAAAAATACCAGCATAGACAATTGGCAAAACTTTCTTATAACCTGGTAATGCTTTAGCTGCTGGTTCAGATACTAAAGTAATTGTATCACCAACATTAATTTCTTTTGCTGATTTTATACCTGCAGCAAACCAACCAACCTCGCCAGTTTCCAAATATTCTTTGTTAATAATATTTGGTGTTCGTACACCTAATTCTGCTACTAAATATTCTTTTTTATTTGACATAAACAGCACTTTTTGTCCTTTTTTTAATATTCCATTCATAATTCTTACCAAACAAACAACACCTTTATATTTATCAAAATATGAATCAAATATTAAACCTTGCAACTTATTGACATCTAAACCTTTTGGTGGTTTAACTTTATTGATAATACTTAAACAAACATCTTCAATGTTTAAACCACTTTTAGCTGATATGCAAGGACAGTTATCAATTTCAATTCCTCTGATCAATTCTTTTACTTGATTTTTAGTTTTTTCAATATCGGCACCTGGCAAATCAATTTTATTGATTACTAAAAATACATCTAAATTATTTTCAATTGCCAAAATAACATTACTGATTGTTTGCGCTTCAACACCTTGTGAAGCATCCACAACCAATATCGCTCCTTCACATGCTGCTAAACTTCTAGAAACTTCATAGGAAAAATCTACATGTCCAGGAGTATCAATTAAATGAAAAATATAATCTTTATATTGCAATTGAATAGCATTTAGTTTAATCGTTATTCCTCTTTCTCTCTCCAAATCCATTGAATCAAGAATTTGATTTTTCATTTCATGTTTATCAATTGAATCACACAATTCAATTAATCGATCACTTAGCGTTGATTTTCCATGATCAATATGCGCAATTATACAAAAATTTCTAATTTTAGTTTTATCCATAAAATTATCTTTTAATTAATTTTGCAATTAACATATTGGTAATTTTAGGGTCAGCACAACCATTTGTTTCCTTCATTACTAAACCAACAATACCACCAATTGCTCTTTCAGGTCGTTCAGCCAACATTTTTTTAACATTTTCATTATTTGTAATAATGTTGTTAATGATATTAGTTAATATATTTTCATCACTAATAACAGGTTTCAAATTTTTAGCCAATTCATTTGGACTTGTTTTTGATTTATATGATTCTTCAAATAAATCTTTTGCTTGTTTTGTACTAATTTTATTTTGTGTTAACAAAAGAATAATTTCGATTAAATTGGTAACATCTTTTTCACTAATATCTTCAATTTTAATATTATCTTTTTTAATCTTGCCTAATAATTCTACAATCACTCAAGAAGAAGTTAGAGTAGGGTTATTTGTTGCCTTAGAAATTTTATCAAAAACTTTAAAAATCGAATAATCAGCAATTAAAATATCAATGTAATTTTCACTTACATTAGAATTTTTTAATTCTTCTTTAATTTGTTTTGGTAATTTAGGCATTTTTTGTTTAATATTTTCTAATCTATTAGAAATGTTTATTGGTGTAATATTTGGTTCAGGTAAATAATTATAAAGTTGTTTTTTTCTCATGGCAATTGTTTGATTTATTTTTTCATTTCACATTCTAGTTTCAAATAAAACTTCTTGATTATTTTCTAATAATTCTTTTTGTCTAGAAATTTCAAATTCAATAGCTTTTTCCACATTGTTGAAAGAATTCAAATTTTTTATTTCAACTCTCTGTCCCTTACAATATTCTTCTTTGTCAATTGAAATATTAACATCAGCACGCATACTACCATTTTCTAATTTACCATCACAAATATTTAAAAATGTTAAAATTGCTTTAATTTCTTTTAAATATTCAACAGCTTCGAAAGCAGAATATATTTCTGGTTTTGAAACAATTTCAATTAATGGAACACCACTACGGTTGTAGTCTAATTTAACAATATCATTTTCAATAATTGCTTTAGCAGTATCTTCTTCAATATGAAATTCTTCAATTCCAATTTTTTTGGTTTTTGTTTCTACAAAACCATTTGTAGCAATTGGATGAAAAAATTGAGTTATTTGAAAACCTTTTGGCAAATCATAGTGTCGGTATGGCTTACGATCAAATTTTAAAATATGGTCAATTTGCATATTTAATGCGTATGCTAAACTAATAGCATTATCTACTACATTCATATTAACTATAGGCAATGAACCTGGCAAAGCAACATCATATTCATTAATATTGGTATTTACCTTATCGAAGAAAGAATTCTTTGAATTAGTAAACATTTTTGTTTTAGTATTTATTTCAGCATGGATTTCAATTCCAATTGTTACTTTATAATCAGACATTAATTTACTTCCTCCTTCCTAATTCAAGAATTTTTTTGTTCAAAATTTAAAATTTCTTCTAATAATAAAGCAGTATTCAATACTTCTTGATCAGATTTTATTTTACCAATTAAACAAAGCGATTTAATCTTATTCTCTTCATAATATGGCAAAACAATAGATGGACCACCATTGTAATTGCATAACTTAATTACTCCATCAACTAAATCATTTTCTGTAGCATCAGTAATGTTTGGAATTTCTTTTATAAAACTTGGAGTTAAAATAATTTTATTAGTTGTAATATTGTCCAAATAATTTTTTATTAAATTTCTAATTTTCTTAGCTTTTTCTAATATATTTGGTATTTTTTCTATGATATATTGCCCTAAAATAATTCTTGTTTTAAATTTATTGCTGTAGCCATTATTTCTGTTTGTATTTTGATCATTCACTTGAATTGAAGTATCAAGTTCATGATTCAAAACCATTTCTGGGTAGGCAATAATTGGATAGATATGATTAGAAATTTCAGCTATTTCTTTATTTAAATTAATATATTCAATATTATGTCCTAACTCGATTAATTTGTCAATTAAAAAAGATGGTATGTATTGTTTAAATTCATTAAAAATAACAAAATTAACATGCTCAGGTTTAGAAATATCAGAAATTGAATTTTCAATTGATGTAAAATCTTTACTACTCTTTTTAAATAATTCTTTAGCAACAATTTCCACATCTTTAACATATTGTGCAGCAATACCAACAGTATCCATTGAAGATATAAATTGGAATATACCATGTCTACTAATTGAGCCATAAGTTGGTTTAAAACCAACAATACCACAATAAGCTGCTGGTATTCTTGTAGAATCAATACTATCTGTGGTAATAGCAAAAACTACCTCACCACTTGCAACTTTATTGCAACTGCCTGAACTGCTACCAGCAGTTGTTTTTAATGAATTGTGAAAATTTTTAACAACATTTTCATTAATTGCAAAATTTTCTTTACCACTTCCTCCACTTGCGAATTCATCGCAGCTGTCTTTACCAATTAATACTGCACCAGTATTTTGTAATATATCATATAATTCGGCATTATATTTAGGTATAAAATTTGAGTAATATTTGCTACCAGCAGTGGTTAATATAGATTCAGTAATAATAATATCTTTCAAAGAATATGGAACATTATTTAAAGCATTTGTTTTATTATTAAAATTAATATTATTACCTAAAAATGTAATAGTAGAATTTAAATTTTTATATTTTTCATAACGTGAAAGAATAGTATTTTTAATGTCTTCAGTGGTGTATTTATTAATTTCTAAAATATTACTTTTCACAATTTTTTTCAAAAATAACAAATTCATTAGTTTTTTTTGCCTGATCTAAAACATTTAGATTATTATTAACTGATTCTACAATAATTGGTTCACCAATTTCATACATGTATTCCATTGGTGTTAAATTATTTAATTCCTCAGGATTAAAATTGACAATTTTGTTGATTGTCTTATCAAAAAATATTCCAATATCAAATTTTAGATTTGTATTATTAATACCAAGTGCAGAACTAATATCATTAATGTCATTGTTAAAATTTGATATTAATTTGCTAATACTAAACTCCATAACATAATTATAAATTATTAATAATTTATACATTTATTCAATAATTTTTTTTATTAAATTAATACCAGAATTAGTAATTTTCCTACCCAAATTTGTTTTTTCAATATAACAATTACGCATTAAAAATGGTTCAATTTTTGTCTCCAAAGTATTGATGTCTATTTCAGTAGCTTGAGAAATAGTTTTAATACCAATTGGGTAATTAAAATTTTGTAATTTCTTTAAATAATGAATATCTTCACAATCGATTCCATTTTCAAAAATTTTTAATTTTGTAAATATTTCATCTACACTAATTGTAGGATCATAGTTTCGAAAATCCTCAATTCTTTTAATTAATCTTATGGCAATACGTGGTATTAATTTTGAATGCTGTACGACTTTATTGATTTCATTTTCTGTTAAATTAAGTGAAATCTTCTTACAAATATTATTCAAAATTTTAAATATTGCTCTTTCATCATATTGCTTGATAAAAAGCATAATACCAAAACGATCTTGAAATGGTTGTTGTATTTTTCCTAAAATTGTCGTAGCGCCAATCAAGGTAAAATGTGGAATATTGATTCTAGTTGTTTTGGAATTAAAATCCTTTCCAATGTTAATATCAATTGCAAAATCTTCCATTACTGAATAGAATATTTCAATACATGCTTGGTTGATTGCATGTATTTCATCTATAAATAAAATATCGCCCTCGTTTAATGACAACACCAAATTGATAATATCAGAATTTTTTTGAATATTATTGCCTTGGATAATTTTAATTTTTTTATTCATTTCTGCAGAAATTAATGAGGCTAAAGTTGTTTTACCAGTACCTGGCAAACCATAAATCAATGTATGATCAATACATGTTTTTTTAAGTTTTGCTGAATGAATGAAAATTTTCAAGTTGTCAACTATTTCTTCATTCCCATAAAATTCCTCGAATGTCTGAGGTCTAAAATTAATTTTATTGTCCATATTTGCTTGAAATATTTTTTATAGCAGTAGAAATCAACAAACTCAAGTCATTCTGGTTAAATGAAACAGTTTTAGTTGCATATTCAATTTCTGCTTTGTTATAACCTAAATTTTTTAGAGCTGAAATTAAATCACTTAACAATGGCATAGATTGTTCCTTGATCTCTTTTTTGCTTACTTTGTATTCACTACATATGATGTTTGCATTTTTGTCGCTTATTCCTAAATTAATCAAACCTTCAGTGTCATTATTGATAATTAATTTTTTCATTAATTGAATATCAAGGACACAAATTGCCATTGCAGTTTTAACACCAATTCCAGTCATATGAAGCAATTGAATAAAAAATTCCTTCTCCTCATAAGTATTAAATCCATACAATTCCTCAACAATTTTATTTTTATTATTTAAGAATAAATGCTTGTATAGAAATACTTTTTTCACTTTTCCTATTTCAAACATTTCACTTCTAATGATGTTGATTACATAACCAATGTAATTATTCTCAAATACGATTGTTTTTGAGTTATTAGAAATGATTTTTCCTAACATGTACTGATACATTATTTCTTACCTCCTTCCATACCTATACTACAAGATTTGCTATTTTTGAGCAAAATTTTCTATAGGAAAAAGTGTAAAAATAAATTTGCTTTTATATACGTAGTATATAACTAAAATTTTTAAAAAATTTTTGTAATATATACATAGTATATATTAAATTTTTTTTCTCCTCAGCACAACATCAAACATGGCCTAAAAAATGCACCAAAAAAGTGGGTCATATTTTGGAGCATTTGACTAACTAAAAAATATTTTTGATTAATCTAAATTTAAAAACATTAAAAGTGTCCGCAAATTTTAGAAAATATTAAAAAATCATACATTTTTACTTATCTTTGATAAGTAATAAAATTTTTCCAAAAAAATTGTCCGTTTTTTGCCGTTTTTCTTGTAGTATAGGTATGGAAAGAATAAACAATAAAATCAATTTCAAATTAGTTTTAAAACAAAACATTTTAGATTTTCTAAATGCTTTGTTTGAGAAAGGAGGAAGGGAATAACTATAATCATCTATGAAGAGATTTTTTGGAAGAGTGGCAAAGTTTGTGATAACCAGAATAAGTGGTAAACCAATCAAAGAAGGTACTGAAATGACTGTTCAGTTTGAAAAGGTCAATGAAGGAGTTACTGGTCATAAGAAAACTAAAAAACATCATAGGAGAAATAAACAACCAGCATGATTCAAAGAATTTGTTGATAATGTATTTTTGCCAACTATTGCTGAAATTAAAGCTACTTTAGCTGAACATACTGCTTTACTTAATCAGCATTCAAAGGACATTGCTGAAATTAAAGATAGATTGAATACAGTGGAAAATGACATTTCAAATATTAAAAATTGTTTGAAACGAAATAACATAGTTTAAGATTTTTACAGTCTATTTAACATAAAACTAACTATAATTACCTATGAAGAGATTTTTTGGAAGAGTGGCAAAGTTTGTGATAACCAGAATAAGTGGTAAACCAATCAAGGAAGGTACTGAAATGACTGTTCAATTTGAAAAAGTCGGTGAAGGAGTTACTGGTCATAAGAAACCGAAAAAGCATCATAGGAGAAATAAACAACCAGTTTGGTTCAAAGAATTTGTTGATAATGTATTTTTGCCAACTATTGCAAGAATTGAAGTAAGACTGGATGCTATTGAAAAAAGATTGGATGCTGTAGAAAAAAGACTTGATGCCGTTGAGCGAAGATTGGATGCTGTAGAATCAAAATTGGAAAGAAATAATATAGTTTAAATATTTATTGTATCAGCTTATTTGCCACATAGTATATTAAAATATTTTTCATTTTACTCTAATAATTTTTCCCAATTTTGAAAACTAAGGGTTTTTTATTATAATAAAAATATCTAAGTAATTTAATTTAGATATATTAGCTCTTTGAAAACTAAATATATATAAATCCGTTAATTTTGAGAGTTTGATTATGGCTCAGGATTAACGCTGGCGGTATGCATAATACATGCAAGTCGAGCGGGCACAGCAATGTGTCAGCGGCAAACGGGTGAGTAACAAGTATTTAATCTGCCCTTTAGAGGAGAACAACTGATCGAAAGATTAGCTAATGCTCCATAGGAAATGTTTAGTTTACTAGATATTTTTAAAGGCCCTTTACGGGGTCGCTTTAGGATGAGAGTGCTTCCTATCAGATTGTTGGCGGGGTAATAGCCCACCAAGTCTATGACGGGTAACTATGCTGAGAGGTAGAATAGTCACAATGGAACTGAGATACGGTCCATACTCCTACGGGAGGCAGCAGTAGGGAATTTTTCACAATGGGCGAAAGCCTGATGGAGCAATACCGCGTGGTGGATGAAGGTCTTCGGATTGTAAACACCTTTTATTGGGGAAGAACGATATCTATAGGAAATGATAGATAAGTGACTGTACCCTTTGAATAAGAGACGGCAAACTTCGTGCCAGCAGCCGCGGTAATACGAAGGTCTCAAGCGTTATCCGGATTTACTGGGCATAAAGGGATGCGTAGGTGGAATTAAAAGTCAGGTGTTAAATGGTGCGGCTCAACCGTAGCATGCATTTGAAACTATAAATCTAGAGTTTGGCAGGTGTTTTTAGAATTTGTTGTGGAGCGGTGGAATGTGTAGATATAACAAAGAATACCAGTGGCGAAAGCGAAAAGCAAGGCCAACACTGACATTTAGGCTCGAAAGCATGGGGAGCAAATAGGATTAGATACCCTAGTAGTCCATGCCGTAAACGATGATCGTTAGATGTTCTGCATGAATGTGTGGGGTATCGTAGCTAACGCGTTAAACGATCCGCCTCAGTAGTATATTCGCAAGAATGAAACTTAAATTAAATTGACGGGGACCCGCACAAATGGTGGATTATGTTGCTTAATAAGTCAACACACTACGAACCTTACCAGGACTTGACATGCTCAGCAAAACCATAGAAATATGGCAGAGGCTAACTGAGTCACAGGTGGTGCATGGTTGTCGTCAGCTCGTGTCGTGAGATGTTGGGTTAAGTCCCGCAACGAGCGCAACCCTTGCCTTTAGTTATTTTATCTAGAGGGACTGCTTTCGCAAGGAAGAGGAAGGTGGGGACGACGACAAATCTTCACGCCCCTTATGTTCTGGGCTGCAAACGTAATACAATGGCTATAACAAAGTGAAGCCAAACCGCAAGGTGGAGCAAATCGCAAAAAGATAGTCTCAGTTCGGATTGAGGGCTGCAATTCGCCCTCATGAAGTTGGAATCATTAGTAATCGCGTATCAGATATGGCGCGGTGAATACGTTCTCGGGTCTTGTACACACCGCCCGTCGCACTATGGGAGTTGTTAATACTTGATAATGTTTATTTAACCGTAAGGAGGTAAGCAATTAGAGTAGGAATGGTAACTAGAGTTAAGTCGTAACAAGGTACTCGTACGAGAACGTGCGAGTGGATCACCTCCTTTCATATGGAGTTATTTCAATAACACATATTCTGTGTACTTTTTTTAAAATCTATGTTTTTATTTTAACCTTATTTTTAGTAAAATACAAATATAGTCGGATTTATATATATTTAGTTTTGAAAGAGCTTTGACTTTTATTTTTTTAGTTATAGCAATTTATACTATTGAAATCTGGTATATATTGCTTTAATAAAAAATATAATAAAACTATTAAATAAAAGAAAATGGAATTTAAAAACAAATTCGTACAAGAAGCATATAACAATATGATTGATAATATTTATTCAATCGCCAAAATTGAATGTCCCACTATAACACGTGGACAAACACATGAAATTATTAATAAATTAGAAAAAGTAAAAGATAAATATAGAGATTATGAATATTGAGTTATCATTGATTTAACAAATGCATATAGAACAGTTTTAAAATTGATTAATGCTGATAATGGAAAAATTCAAGCACGTGATGCACTTTATTTAAATAAATTAATTGGTGAACATACAGATGGTGAAAAAACAGGTTTTTGAAGAGATAGAAATGTAAATATTCATAGTGTGAATTACAAACCTCCTTTGTTGCCACCAACAAAATATCAGGAACGTATTGAAGAGATAACTAAAAAAAATAAACCAACTTTTGAAAATATTATTGAATTACAGGCAGATATGTGTAAAATGCAAATGTTTAATGACTGTAATAAACGTACATCAATTGTTTTCTGCAATGCTATTTTAATACAAAATAATCTTGGATGTATAAAAATAAATGATCAAGCAAAATGGATTGATAAATTGCTTGATTATTACCAAGATAATAAAAATTTAAAAGCATTTGTCGATTTTGTTAAAAATGAATCAATGTAAAAAATTATGCTATTGCTTAAAATAGTCAATGTGTTTAATTAAAACTTACCTAAAAGTGATAAAGCTTTATTTTTTGTAGAATTTATTTTTGTTTTATCTCAATATATTGTATACTGCTTTTTAATTTCTTCACTTAAAATTAAATTCTTTTGAATGTTAACGATATTATCCTTTTTAATTGCGACAAAATATACTGGTTGGGAAAAAATTTTAGCAATATCTTTTCAAATGAATTCCTTATTTTGAGATTTAAAAAATCTCATATTAAAAATTTTAGCATCTTCTTCAGTATTAAATAATATAATTGCCCCATTTTTGCTAGCAAATTCTATATTATTTACTTCTTTAAAAAAATTTAATAAATTACTTGGACTATTTTGTAATTCATTAAGTTTTTTATTAAAATAGTTTTTCATTTCTTCATCTTTGTTGAAATATACATCACAAAGTAATGTATCAATTATATTAGGAAATGTAATGATTGGAGAGGTGGTATTAACTGCTACAGATGGAGTTGTGATTGTTTCAACAATCTTATTTTCAATTTTAGTATTTGCAACTGGCTCAGAATTTAAAACATCAGCAGCAATTGGATTTATTTTTTCATTAGGTTTATATGCAAAGATTGTTTTAGTACTATAACAATCTTTAAAGGATTTTTTAATTTTTTGTTCAATATTGTTTGTAACAATTTGTTTTTCAACAATGGGTTTGATATTTTCCACTGGTTTTGAAACGATCGGTTGTGAAGGTGGTGTATTAATTACAATTTTCTTTTCTGTTGGAATGAGATTAACAACATTAATATTATTAAGTTCATTCATTATTTCAAATATTGCTAAATTAAACATAAATAAACTTTCTGAATTATTTTTCATTTTATAAAGTGTATTTTGCATTTTATCAATGAAAACTAAACATTCATTAAAATCTAAAATAATATCATTTAAAATTTTAGTTGTGTATGAAACAATTTTTTCGTTTTGTGTTTGAATAAACACCATTTTATTAATTAGTAAATTGACAATTTCTTTGCTTAATAAAATAAAATCTACACCAGAAATAGAAAACTTTTCTGTTTGTTCTTTAATAAAAGCGATATCTTTATATTTGATTTTATTGATAAATTCAACAATAGTATTTTTATTCAATAAGCCAAAAATTTTATTAATTGAATTGATGTCAATATTGCTATTAGTGTATAAATTTAATTGATCAGTAATAGTTAATGCATCTCTAGCTGCGCCATCAGCTAATTCTGAAATCATTTTAATTGATTCCATATCAATATTAATATGTTCATTATTAACAACATTTTTAATTACTTTTTCTAATTCCAAAGCATTAAGTTTATTAAAAAAGTGTTGTTGACAACGAGATTTTATTGTATCAGGTATTTTATTAAATTCAGTTGTAGCAAAAATAAAAACTATATGCTTAGGTGTTTCTTCAACAGTTTTTAATAAAGCATTCCATGCAGCAGTGGTTAGCATATGTGCTTCATCAATAATAAATACTTTCTTTTTTAAATCAAATGCTCCTGTGCTACAAGCACTTGTGATTTTTCTCATTTCATCAACACCATTGTTACTAGCAGCATCCAATTCCAAAATATCCACTGCTTTATTTTCATTGATTAATTTGCAATTAGCACATTCATTACAAGCATCACCGTTATTGGGGTTTAAACAATTAATTGCTTTTGCAAAAATTTTAGCAATTGATGTTTTTCCAGTACCTTTTGAACCAGTAAAAATATAGGCATTAACAATTTTATCATTCTTGATAGAATTTAATAATATTTTGACTATATTTTCTTGTCCAATAACATCAGCAAATTTTTTAGGTCTATACTTTTGGTATAGTGGAATATATGACATGTTTTAATTATAAATATTGCCAGAATTATTTTTTCTTTTCTTCTTGCAATTTTTTATAATACTCCTTAGACATTTCATAGTTACGCTTCATTTTTTTCTCACTGATTAAATATAGTGTATTATAACTAATACCCAATAATTTAGTGATTATTAAAAAATCTGTAAAATAATTATCAATATAATCCACATATTTTGCTTTTTGTTTTTCTCTAAATGCAATTGTTGCAGTGCTAGATATTAAATCATTAATTCTAGCAATAATATTTTTTTTATTATAATCATGCCTTTTAGTATATATTTTTTTATAGACTACAATGCCTGAAAAATTCACTTCATGGGAAAAAGTACAAATATTGGAAAATATTGGGAAAATATATTCATTAATAAATTTAGTCGATTTATATAGTGTTTTAATTCTTTTATCATTTAATTGTGTTAAAAGTTTTTTTAATTTAGCAAAATTTTTAATTATTTCTTGTTTAATCGTCTCACAGAATACAGATTCCGTTTGATTGGTAATAATGCTATCTTTTGTCATAGCTTTCATATATCATATGTCAACTTGTCGTTGATATTCAATGAAAGTATAGTAATATTCTTTTAAGAGTACTATCATAATATAAAATAATTATAAATTTTATATTAAATCTTTTGATTTTTTAAACTGTTTAAAGTTTAGAAGTTATTTCACTATGTAGAGATTTTACTGTATGTGATTGTTCATGGATTCATTATTAAGATTTGCTTTGGCATTTAGTTATTAAAAGGCACAATCTTTAAATATTTATTTTTTCAGATACCTTATTCTTTCACTCATCCATTTTCATCCTTCACTCATCAATTTCATTTCTTCATTTATCAAAGTTGAATCGTCATTCATCAACTTCACTTCTTCATTTATCAAAGTTGAATCGTCACTCATCCATTTTCATCCTTCATTCATCCATTTTGAATCGTCATTCATCAACTTCACTTCTTCATTTATCCATAGAAACTTTTCATTCTAATAAAATAGCCACATTAATTTCTAATTGATTGAATCTAGTATCAACAAATTTCTTGAACCATATTGGTTCTTCCTCACTTTTTTTAGTTTTATATTTTTTCTTTGGTTTTTTAGGCAGTTTGGTTCTGGGTGCCGTATGTGGTTTTTTTGTTTGGATAATGTCAATATTATCATTTGGTGGTGTATCATCACCACCTTTAGTATTGGTGTTATTTTTTCTCTTTCCTTTTTTTCTAGAATTTTTTAAATCTTCAATAAATTTCTTAGCCTCTTCTAAAGTCATACTAACAGGTTGGAATAATTCCAATATTCCAATCCTGTTTTCATCAGGACTATCTAAAACTAATAATGGTAATGCTTTTTGTTCCATAGTAATATTATTATCCAACAGAAAAATAAAAGTCTCAAAAAAGTCTCAAAAAAGTCTCATTTTCTGAGGGAAAAGGTGAATGTGAAATTTTTTTTATTTTAATGTAATAATTGCATTTTTGTCAGAAAAAAACAGTTGAGACCATTTTTTGACCTTATTATATAATATATATAATAAATGGCCAATCACAAAACAAACAAAAGCAGCTTTGATGTTTTAAAATCTATTTTTAAAAACAAAAATGTAATATTTTCATTATCTATTACTGGTTTTTTAGTATTATTATTCCATTTATTATCAACGATTACATTACCTGGGATAACACCAGGTAAGTTTACTGCTGATTCTAATGGTTTTGCAGGTATGCTAAACCTATTAGCAGGTGGTGGTTTAAGTAGAATGTCTATATTGGCTGTTGGTGTCAGCCCATATATTACTTCTCAAATTATTGTACAATTGTTGTCAAGTGATTTAATTCCACCACTTTCTCGTGCTGCTAAGCAAGGTGAAAGAGGTAGAAGAAAATTAGAAATAGTAACAAGAATAATAACATTACCTTTTGCTGTAGCACAAGGTTATGCTGTTATTGCTTTAATGTTACAATCTTCTGCACAAACTGGTGTTAAAATTTTTGGGCATGATGCACTAAACCAATTAAATTTAGGTGAAACATTTGGTCTATTATTTATTTTAACAGCAGGTACATACATTTGTATCTTCTTAGGTGATATGATTACCAAACGTGGTGTTGGTAATGGTATTACCTTATTGATTCTTTCAGGTATTGTTTCTTCTTTCTTTTCTGACTTCACTGTTGCTTTCCAAACAATTGCTTCATCAATTTCTAGCAGCAGTGAAGTAAGATTACTAACAGTTATCTTATCTTGCACATTGTATGTTATTTTCTATATTGCAATATTGTTTGCAGTTATATTTGTTAATGCTTCTACTAGAAAAATACCTATTCAACAAACTGGTCAAGGTTTGATGACTGATTTTAATGATTTACCTTATTTACCAATTAAAATTAATTCTGCTGGTGTTATTCCAGTAATCTTTGCTTCATCATTAATGACTATTCCAGGTACAATTGCTCAATTTTTACCTGATTCTAGTGAAGTTAAATGGTTTATTGTAGGAAATGCTTCAAGCAAAGGCTATTTAACCTTAGATAGCTGAAGTGGTATATCTATATTCTTCTTATTAATTGTAATGTTTTCATTCTTTTATTCCTATGTACAAATTAACCCACAACAATTAGCAGAAAACTTTACTAAATCTGGTAGATTCATACCAGGTATTAAATTTGGTGATAATACTGAAAAACATATCACCAAATCATTAAGCAGAGTTAATTGAATTGGTGCACCGATATTAGGTATTATTGCAGTATTACCTTATATAGTTTCCCAATTCACCCATATCCCTTCAGGTATGGCTGTTGGCGGTACTGGTATGATTATTATTGTTACTGGTACATTAGAATTGTGAAATTCTATTATCTCAGCTGCTACAACATCTGGATATTCACAAGCTAAGGGTAAAATTGAAACTAAGATTTATGAATCTAAGGAAAATATTAATAATGATAGTAAATTAGAGAAGTTATGGTAAAAGATAAAGTGGGTGTTAGTGGCACACACACACATGAGAATGTAAAAGGTATTAGATATAACATTGTTATTTGTCTTCCTTCTTATTCTGTAGAACAATGAGGACTATGAGGGGGTGCTGAAAAATATATTGAATTTTTACACACATTTTTTTCAAAAAAAAATTTTAATATTTTGCTTTATGTTGCCAAAAAGAACAAAAATAAAGAAATTAATTTTGAAAATGTTGCTTCATTAAATTTTACTGATGATCCACAATATGCATTAGAATGTTGCCAAGGTGCTGATTTTGTCATTGATAGTCTTGATACATGATGCGTTTTTTCTAAACTTAAATCATTAAATAACATTTTTTACAACTTAAAAAATTCTATTTACATAATGCATAGTTCACCATTTACTCAATGAGTATTAAATTCTTTAAAAAGACCTGCAAATATTTTATGTTTTACAAAATTTGACAAGGAATATCTTTTGAAATTAGATGATTTTAAAAATAAAAATATTGAAACTAATATAGTACCATTTTTTGCTCAATTTGATAGTCATGTAAAAAATACTATTACAAAAATTGCATATTTTGGAAGAATTGTAAAATCTAAATGTTTTTTATTAATAAAAATAGCAAAATATTTAAATTATCAAGTTGATTTTTATGGTCCTATAATTTTTAAAATTCCTAAAAAATATTTAAAATATTGCAAATTTTTAGGTTCCTACAAAAATGAAGAATATAAGACTTTAATAAAAAATTACAATTATATAATATTATTATCAAAATTTGAAGGTTTTTCTATTAGCCTTGCAGAATCTTTAACATATTCAACACCAATTATTGTTCTTGATACTTATTTAAATGCAAAATTCCTAACTAATGATAATAAAAATGGGTTGTTAGTGAATTTGCCTAATCCAAAATACAAAAAATTATTTAAAAAAAGTAATTTAAAAATAATGGCTAAACAAATTAATGATTTCATTGCAAAAGATAATTGAGAACAAACTGTTAAAAATTGTCAAGAATTTGCTAAAACTGAATTATGTATCAAAAAAGTTGAAGATAAATGAATGGAAATTTATAATAAATATAAGCAATAATTTTTAATTTTATAGTGGCACAGGAAAATCAATACAACTTCAAAACAATTGAAAATAGTATTCTATCAATATATTACAGTAGTAGTAGACTTTATAAGCAATTACTAGTTTCAATAACATCGTTATCTTTAACTCAAGATTCCATTCTACATATCTATTTATTAGATTGCTATCTAAATGAATTATCTTCTAATGATAGTTTGTTAACTAAAGAACAAATCTCTCATTTAGAAAACATATTAAAACAAAAGAATAAAGATAGTAAAATATTTTATTATGATGTTAGTGATTTGGTTAGAGAAAAATTCTGATCTAAATCTAAAGTCACTGATTGAAATGGTTTATATAAAAACAAAATCCCACTATTATTTATAAGATATTTATTACCTTATTTGAATATTTCAACTCCAAATAATAAAATGTTATGATTGGATACAGATACTATTATCATGCAAGATTTAAAAGAATTATTTGAAACTAATTTAGATAATTATGATATTGGGGCTGTTGTGGATATTCTTGCGTATCAACCAAAATTTGCTAATATGTTTTGCAAAAATTATTTTAAAGCAATAACATATATCTCTAATCATTCATTAAAAAAGGAAAAAGTATTTCATCAATGATCAGCAAAATGTGAAATTAAACAATTTTCAAACATTTTTACACAAAATGGTGTGATGTTATTGAATTTGAATAATTATTCAAAAAATTTCATCAAAATATGTGAAGAGTATACATATTATTCAAATTTGAAATGAGGAGATATGATTGCTAATTGTAATGTTTTATCCATTAAACCTCTTCATTTAAAATATAATTGCTCAGCTTTGAAATTGACTGATATAACCATTTTCCATTGTTGTGCTCTTTTAGTCTATAAGGATTTTTATCACTATATTTTGCATAAAATCATTTATAAATCTTGGACAACAATTTTTTGCAAGACTAATATTCAGGAAAAATTTGCATGAAAAAATTTTAAAAATGATAATTTATTTTTGCTTAAAAAAATTAAAAATAAATTTATACGACAACTATGTGTAAAAGTAGAAAGTGAATTTATGAAGTATGAAAAATAATATTTCTAAATTTATAGCACACACACACACAAGGAAAAAACGCAATAAAGCTTTGCTTTTTATTCCAGAATGAGCACCATGATTTGAATTCAAAAAAACAAAATTTTTTAGAGTTGTTAAATGTAAAAATTTTGTACAAATAAAAAAATATATTTATGCATATACATTGAGTAATTTATTTAATTACAAAAAAACAATATTTGTTGTTACTGATCTGTTGGTAAGAGTTTTTGCAAATGAGAAACAAATAAAAATAATTTGCAATTTATTTAAAAAATATAAAATTAAAAGTATTTTTTATTTTGCAGATACTTTGTATCGATATGATACAGATTTTCAAAAACCTTTTAACAGAGATGCAATTTTAAATATTGCTAATAAATTTGATCATATATTAACATATTGTGAAAGTGATGCAAAAAAATACAATCTTAAATATTTACCACTTCCTTTTAAATATAAAAATCCTAACTATGTAAATGGGTTAAAATATGATTTGTCATTTGTTGCTAATGTGGTAACATTAGAAAGAGGTAAAATAATTATTAAATTAATAGATAATAGATTTTTAAAAAAATTGAAAAGTTTTTTTTACCCTGCCGATCTTATACATAATTTTTTTAAAAATACTCCTGAAGAAAAATATTTTAAATATGAACCTTTGTCTAATTCTATTGCATTACAAGAATATTTTATAAAATCTAATACAATTTTGTACTTAATACAAAAGGATGATTTTCCCTTCAGTCTAAGGGATTTTTGTGTTAAAAATAACAAAAAAATCCTTACCAATTCTAAAGTCACATATGATTTATTAAATGAACCAAATAAAGTTAGATATATTGAAGATATGTCAAAATTTAGTGAAGAAGATGCAAAATGATGTAAAGAAGTTGATCACTCTCCATATTCTCAACATTGTTTTGATTTGTGTGATGAAACTAAATTTGCTGAGAGTATAATTAAGGTAATTAGTGAAAATGAAAAATAATATTTCTAATTTTATAGCACACACACACAACAAAGATTGTTTATTAGAACTAATTAAGAATATTAATGAAAAATTTACTGATATTGACAGAAAGAATCAAAAATTAATTAAGCAAATTAAAAAAATATTTTTTGATAACATTGATTTTTATCATATGGTAGAGGAAAAATTAAAAAAAGAATTACGTTCACTATTTTTTTATGACTATGCAAGCGATTTTGGAAAATTATTAAATCATATTAAAACACATTCTTTTAAATATTTTTACAATAAAGTAAATACAGTTAGAATATTACATTTTTTTGAAAGGAAAAGATATAACTGTGCTTATTTTAGCTCTATTTTTAAGGGGCATACATTTAAGGAGTCTTTTTTAGCACTTTATGATAAAACACGATTAAATATCGATAAATATTTCAAAGTCTTTAAATTATTAGATTATGCTGGCAAAAGAGCATTTTATTATTGAATTAAAGGAATGTTTGAATTAAAATTTAAATACATTGAGCAAACCAAATGTATTAAAAATCCAAATGAAGAATATTTATCATCTTTTTTTAATTTTACAGATGAAGAAACATATGTAAATTGTGGTTGTTATGACGGCAAATCATTATTATATTTTTATCAATATGTTAATAAAAAATGCAGTAAATTAATTGGAATTGATTGTGTTAAGAAAAATATTTCTGATGCTGTTGACACAATGATTAAAAATAATATACCAAAGGAAAAATATGAAATTTTATACAATGCCTTGGGTGAAAAAGAAGAAACAATTTTTGTTAAAGAAGAAGGAATGTACAATATTAATGAGATAGATATAAAAAAAGGTTACCAAGTTAAGCAGGTAACTTTAGATACATTATTTGAGGATAAACCATATACATTTCTTTCTTTAGATGTTGAAGGTTTCGAAATGGGTGTTTTGAGAGGTAGCGAAAAAATTATTAGAGAAACAAAACCTAAATTAGCAATTTCCGCATATCATAAATATGAAGATATAATTGAAATCATTTTGTACTTGCATAAGATTAATCCAGGGTATAAATTTAGTTTTATGGGAGAATATATTAATACCTTCGCTGATTTAACACTATATTGCAAATAAACCTAAATGTTTTTGAGCAATAAATTCTGAACAAATTTCATAAAAATCAAACATTCTTTAAATTTTTTATCAAGGAATCATCTTATTTCATTGACAAAAAATAAAAAAATAAAATACTAATGGCTAAACTAATATATTTGAGATTATTTTTTATTTGCATAAATTAAATCCTAACTATAAATTTAGTTTACTTTCTGAATGAGTATGACATTTTGGGGAATTAGAATTATTATGCAAATAATTAATTCTAAATTTAATTTTTATTTTCTATGCTTAGTTAGTGATTATAATTTATAATTATAATAAGTCTAAGTTATGACAACCCCTGTAATTATTATTTTATTAATTTCAATTGTTTGTTTGATAATTGGTTTATTATTATCTGGATCTGGTTCAACAACTGGTTTAACTGCCATGTCTGGACAGGATTTAGAATTATTTAAGAAAACAAAAGATAGAGGTTTTGTTAAAATTATGCAAATTATTATGTTTTTATTAGTTATTGGCTTATTAGCATTAGTAATTGTAGTGCATATTTTAGGTTTATAATGAATAAAGATAATTATATACCACGAAATGAATTAAGAAAGTACATTTTGGATATTGTCAAAAATGATAAATATAATTCAGTGCCAGCGGGAATAATACTAAAAAAAATTATTGAAATTGATCAATACTATTCTGCTCATAAACAAATTGTTTATGATTATATTTTTTCTTTAATTGATGATGGGGAATTATTTCAACAAAATGATAGTGGAAAAATTAGTATTAACAAACAGCACTACACTTTTAAAGGTAGTGAAAGAGAAGGTATAATTGCCATCAATTCTGCTGGCAATGGTTTTATAACAGTAGATGACACTAAGTATTTTATTTATCGTACTAATACAAAAAATGCACAAAATGGTGATTTAGTATCATTCCATGAAATTTCACGTGCTGAGAAAGATAATGAAGCTATTGTTACTAAAATTATTAACCATGAAAAGAAATGCTATGTATGTTGGGTTAATGAAGCAAAAAACTTAGTGCCTGATGATATTAGATGTAATTTAGAATTTAAATTAACTGATAATTCTAAAGTTACACCTAATGAAAAAATTTTAATTAAAGTTACTGAATATAAAGATAATGTAGCTTTTTGTTCTTTAATATCAGTAATTGGTAATAAAGATGATATTGGTGTTGATGTTTTATCAATTGTTTTAGATGCTAATATCGAACCAGATTTTGATTCAGAATTATTAAAAGAAGCAGAAGCTAAAACAATTGAAGTGGATGAAAAACAAAAAAGTTTAAGAAAAGACCTAACACATTTAAATATTATTACTATTGATCCTGCAACATCAAAAGATTTTGATGATGCATATTATTTAGAAACTACTAAAACTGGTTATAAGTTATATGTTTGTATTGCTGATGTATCTCATTTTGTACAACTGAATTCTGATTTAGGCATTGAAGCATTAAAACGTACAAGCTCAATTTATTTGATTGATCGAGTAATACCAATGCTTCCACATGCTTTAAGTAATGGTATTTGTTCAATTAATCCTAATGAAATTAGATTTTCATTAACTTGTGAAATGGATTTAAATAAAGAAGGAGTAATTACTAATACAAAATTATATCCTTCTATTATTAAAAGTAAAAGAAGATTTTCTTATGATGAAGTTAATGACTTCTTTAATAATAAAAATGAATTAAAGAATGATACAAAAGAAATTAAAGATATGTTATTGCTATCTAAACAATTGCATATTATTTTAAGAGAATTAAAAATTAGATTAGGTTACATTAATTTATCATCTAATGAACCTAATATTATTGTTAACAATCAAAATAAAATTATTGATATTGTTAAAAAACCTTCAGGCACTGCACAAGAAATGATTGAAGATTTCATGGTATGTGCTAATGAATCAGTTACTAAATATGCTGTTGAAAAAAAATATCCATTTATTTATAGAATACATGAAACCCCAGTAGAAGAAAAAATAAAAGATTTTATTTTAGAAGCTAAAAGCATTAGCTTCTTAACTCCTGAAGTGTCTTTTCCAATTACTTCTAAGATTTTAAGCAAATGATTAGTAATTAACAAAGAAAATGAAAATTTTGATATTGCATCCATTATGTTGTTGCGTTGTATGGCGAAAGCGAAATATGCAATTGAAAATGTTGGCCATTTTGGCTTGGGTTTAAAATACTATACTCATTTCACTTCTCCGATCAGACGATTTGCAGATTTTTTAATTCATCATATATTCTGAGTATTTGATTTTGATAAGGAATCATACAGTGATGAATATAAAGATTTATTAAATAATAAGTTATTAGAATATTGCAAAGATTGCAATGAAAAAGAAATTATTATTCAACATTTAGAAAGAGATGTTAATAATATGAAATTTGCAGAATTTTTGGAAGACAAAATTTTCTCAACATATACTGCAACTATCTATGTTGTTGCATCATTTGGTTTCTTTGTCCAACTTAATAATACTATCCAAGGTCTAGTATCTATTAAAACATTAGAAGGAAATTATATTTATAATGAAAAAAATGGCACATTATCTAGTGAAGATAATAAAATAGTTTATTCATTAGGCAAAAAAGTTAATGTACAATTAATTTACACTAACAAAGAAACTAGAAGAATTGAATTTAAGATTATTTAATTTCTATAGCTAAAGCTTTTTTAAAATCTTCATATATTTCACCACCTTTTAAAATGGCTGCTTTCTTAGTATATTTACTGTGTGTGTTATAAAATTAAAAATATTCAGGCTCAATGGGACAAAAACAACACATTTGGAGACCTGGCCAAAAATCCTGGACTACTTCTTATTACTATTATACAATTCTAAAAATTCCTTAGGAGTTAAATAATTTAATTTTTTCTGTCGTCTTTTATTTAAATAATAATCATTAAATAAATCAAGTTCTCTTTGAACACGTTCTAAAGATCTTTCATTATATGGAATTTTGTTTAATCATTCGGTTTTTAATATTGCTCAAAAATTTTCAATTGGTTGATTGTATGATGTTTGTCCAACTTTGTCGGCAGATAATAAAACATTATTATTTTTTGCTCATTCTTGTGCTGTTTTGCAAACATGTGGTTTTCCATAATCTGAATTAACAACTGCTAATTCTTGCATATATTGTTCTAAGTTAGGCCCATTTTTTTGTAGAACCTCGTAAGGATATTATATGTTCTTCTACTCTAATTTTCATTGCTTCAATTTTATTTAATAATTTTACATGTTCCTTGTTATTCATATCAAGT
>JAIRTE010000035.1 GCA_031255095.1 Mycoplasmataceae bacterium | reverse complement strand
TGAAATTCATTACTATCTTCATCTAGTTTAGTCGATGATATTTTCCATGGCCTTTTTAGACCAATCATTCGCGCTCAAGTTGGATCATTGTACATAATACAATTACATTATAAATTTTCTACTCAAAACGTTATAGAACCATTAAATCTTCCATCTTTGGTTTTGTAAATTTTTGAATTCATGAATAAAATAAGTGTAAAAAGTGGTCCAGGATTTTGGGCCAGGTCTCCAAATGTGCTATTTTTGTCCTATTAAGCCAATATTCATAATTGTTATATTGTCATATCTAAAGCTTTCTTGAAATCTTCATATATTTCACCACCTTTACTTTGAAAATAATTTGTTGCTTTACTTTGGAAATGTTTCACAAAATCATGATGTAAAAAATATAGTTTAAAAAAGTAATAATTTTTATCATTTAAAATTATTTCACCATTGATACAAAGATCTAATATTCTTTTATCTAAATTATTGTTTACTCTTGTCATAGAATTGTGATTATTTACTCATATATATAATTTTTTCCTTATAATAAATAACTTTTTTTCTATATTCATATTTTTATATCAAAACATTAAATCTTCAGCATTATTGGCATATTTCTCAGTGTAATTTGTTTGTGCATATCATGAAGTTTTATATAATTTTGCCCACATCGTAAATACATCAACATTTAATAAATTGTGTATTATTTTAATTGGTAATTGTTTCTTAATTTTAATTTTAAAAGCACACACAACATCATATTTATAATCATTTTTAATTTGTACATCAAAACAACAATTAAAAAATTTAGGTTTTAATTCGTCATCAGCATCAACATAAGTAAAATATTCAATATCTTTTTCTTTTAATAAATGATTAAATAACGCAGCCCTGTTTAGTGCTGAACCAACATTTGTCTTATTTTGATAAACTGTTATATCAAAATGTTTTCTATATTCCTGAACAATTTCATTTAGTTTTTCATACTCTCCTTCAATACATGAACAATCATCACAAATTATTATTTTTAAAAGTTTGTGTGGGTATTTTAATTTCAAAAAACTTTTAAGTGGTGTGGAAATGGTTTTAGAATTATTGTAGTATGGTATTAAAATGGCTACTTTTTTGGTGTATTTATTGTGTGTGTGTGTGTTATAAAATTAAAAATCTTCATATTCATAGTTATATAGCTGTATTCAAAGCTTTCTTGAAATCCTCATATATTTCACCACCTTTAGATTGGAAGTAATTCAAATAAAATGATTTAAAATAAGCAAATTCTGCAAGAACTAATTTGCAAAAATAATAATTTTTGTCTTTCAAAATAATTTCACAGTTTCTACAAAGATCTAAACCATTTTTATCAAAATTATTCCTTTCGTGTGACATTGATGAACAATTTTTTACATAAATATATAATTTTTTATGTATAAGACATGTTTGTCGTTTTATATTTATATTTATATATCAAAATGTTAAATCTTCTGTGTAATTAGCAATTTTAGTAGAATAAAATGTTGATGCATACCAAGAAGTTTTATATAATTTTCCCCATAAAGACCATGTATCAAGTTTTAAAAAATTTGCTATTTTTTTATGCCCAAATTTAGAACGTATTTTAAAAGCACAGACAACATCATATTTATAATCATTTTTAATTTGTACATCAAAACAACAATTAAAGAATTTAGGTTTCAATTTATCATCAGCGTCAACATAAGCAAAATATTCAATATCTTTTTCTTTTAATAAATGATTAAATAATGCAGCCCTGTTTAGTGCTGAACCAACATTAGTCTTATTTTGATAAATTGTTATATCAAAATGTTTTTTATATCCTTGAACAATTTCATTTAGTTTTTCACACTCTCCTTCGATATTTGAACAATCATCGCAAATTATTATTTTTAAAAGTTTGTGGGGGTATTTTAATTTCAAAAAACTTTTAAGTGGAGTGGAAATGGTTTTAGAATTATTGTAGTATGGTATTAAAATGGCTACTTTTTTGGTGTATTTATTGTGTGTATGTGTAATAAAATTAAAAATCTTCATATTCATAGTTATATAGCTGTATTCAAAGCTTTCTTGAAATCCTCATATATTTCACTACCCTTGGATTGGAAATAATTTTGTAGTTTATTACGAACAGATTTTTTTTGAGATTTAAAAAATGTTTTAAAAAACCAATAACTTTTATTTTTTAAAATATTTTCCATATTTTTATAAAGATCCAATATGTTGTCATTTAATTTATTTTTGTTTTTTGTCATCGAATTATGATTTTTTACTCAAATATATAATTTTTTCCATGTAATAAATATTTTTTTTTCTATATTCATATTTTTATATCAAAACATTAAATCTTCAGCAATATTGGCATATTTCTCAGTATAATTTGTTTGCACATATCATGACGTTTTATATAATTTACCTCACATTGTTCAAAAATCAAGTTCTAATGATTTTATTAATTTTTTTTCAAAACAATTCAAATTTAATTTACAATTATAGGCACACACAACATCATATTTATAATCATTTTTAATTTGTACATTAAAACAACAATTAAAGAATTTAGGTTTCAATTTGTCATCAGCATCAACGAATGTAAAATATTCAATATCTTTTTCTTTTAATAAATGATTAAATAAAGCTGCTCTGTTTAGAGCTAAACCAACATTTGCCTTATTTTGATAAACTGTTATATCAAAATGTTTTCTATATTCTTGAACAATTTCATTTAGTTTTTCATACTCTCCTTCAATATTTGAACAATCATCACAAATTATTATTTTTAAAAGTTTGTGGGGGTATTTTAATTTCAAAAAACTTTTAAGTGGCATGGAAATAGTTTTAGAATTATTGTAATATGGTATTAAAATGGTTGCTTTTTTAGTGTATTCATTATTAGACTTAAACATTAATTTCTATTGTTTATATTTATTATAAATTTCCATCCATTTAGCTTCAACTTTTTTAATATTTAATTCAGTTTTAGCAAATTCTTGACAATTTTTAACAGTTTGTTCTCAATTATCTTTTGCAATGAAATCATTAATTTGTTTAGCCATTATTTTTAAATTACTTTTTTTAAATAATTTATTATATCTTGGATTAGGCAAATTCACTAACAATCCGTTTTTATTATTGGTTACAAATTGCGCATTTAAATAAGTATCAAGCACAATAATTGGTGTTGAATATGTTAAAGATTCCGCAAGACTAAGAGGAAAACCTTCATATTTTGATAATAGTATTGTATAATTGTATTTTTTAATTAAAGTTTTATATTCTTCATTTTTATAGGGCCCTAAAAAATTGCAATATTTTAAATATTTTTTAGAAATTTTAAAACTTATAGGACCATAAAAATCAACTTGATAATTTAAAAATTTTGCTATTTTTATCAATAAAAAACATTTAGATTTTACAATTCTTCCAAAATATGCAATTTTTGTAATAGTGTTTTTTTGCATGACTATCAAATTGAGCAAAAAATGGTACTATATTAGTTTCGATATTTTTATTTTTAAAATCATCTAATTTCAAAAGATATTCTTTGTCAAATTTTGTAAAACATAAAATGTTTTTATATCTTTCTAAATAGCCTCCCACATTTTGTTTATAAGGTGATTCATGCTGAATACAGATTAAATGTCTTAAGTTGTAAAAAATATTATTTAGATTTTTAATATTAGAAAAAATGCAACCATTAAGACTATCAATAACAAAATTAGCTTTTTGACAACAATCTAATGCATAATATGGATCATCAGTAGCATTAAAAAAAGATATTTTCTCAAAATTTGTCTTTTTAATTTTTTTACTGCAATATAATAAAACTTTAAATCCTTTTTTCAAAAAAAATTTTGCCAAAAAATCAATATAATTTTCAACACCTCCACTCCCCTAAGAATAAGTAATTCGGTTTGAAATACAAATGACTATGTCAAATTTTATTTCTTTACATATGCGTTTCATAATACTATTTGTATATTATGTTGATTATATTTTCAGCAAATTTAGTTTCATCACATAAATCAAGACAATGTTGAGAATAAGGTGTATTATCAATCTCTTTGCACCAATTTGCATCTTCCTCACTAAATTTTGACATATCTTCAATATATCTAACTTTATTGGGTTCATTTAATAAATCATATGTAACTTTAGAATTGGTAAGGATTTTTTTGTTATTCACGATACAAAATTCTCTCAAACCAAAAGGAAAATCATCAATGAATTTAAGATAAAGTAAAACATTTGCATTATTCAAATAATGTTTTCTAGAAACTGAATTTGCAATTGGTTTATATTTAAAATATTTTTGTGTATCAGAATCTGTAAACATTTTATAATTATCAGTCAAATACATAAAACTTTTAAGTTGCTTAAAACATTTGTTATTAATTAAATTTAAGAATGCTTCTGCTCTAAATTTACTGTGATGGCAAAATGCAGTATATGCAATATCGTATTTTAATGTAGCTTTGGGTTTTGGATTCTTATATTTAAATGTAAAATACACATATTTAAAATTATATTCTTTAGCATCGCTTTCACAATATGTTAATATGTTATCGAATTTTCTAATTTTAAGTTCAAAAAAATTATGATCTCTTTTTTTATAAAATGCAACTGTGTCAAGAAAATATAATGCATATTTAATATTATTTTTTTTGAGCAAATTAAGAATTTTATCAATTTGTCAATTAGCTAATTTCCTCAACATTTGGTCTGTAAATACAAAAAGAGAATTTTTGTTATTGTACAAATGCAAACATATCCACGCATATGTACCAAAAAATTCATTGAATTTAACAATTTTAAAATTACTTGTATTTTTAAAATGAAATCAAGGAAAAAAATAACATCCAAATAAGATAACTTTATCCATACTATGTTATAATTATATAAACACAGTTAAGTTAGGAGGTTTAACAGTTAGAACCATAATTTTATGAAAAAACTTTTTAAAGGCAAATGAGAATTTTTGAATGATTGTATTTTATTTCGTATCACTGGTGGATTTGCAGATCAAGTACGTATATTGGCATATATATTTATATATATTCAACATCATCCAAATACGAAAATTATTTTCCTAATTAATAATAATGAAGGCAGTCATGGACATGAAAAATTTAGATTAAATTTCTTAAATTTTGAAAATTATTTAAAGGTTGAAAAATACTTATTTTTTGAAGAATTTCCTAAAAAAATATTTAATAAATATTTTAGAAGTAAAAGAATGTTCCATTGTTTTAAAAAAATTAATCGCCCATTTGATGGTGCTAATTTTTACTTTCAACCACCTTACTTTATTTACAGTTTGCCAAATTTATTTACCGTGAATATACTGATTCAACATACAGATTTTAAAAAATGGGTAGTACTAAAAAATAATAAAACTAATTCTAATTTTTTACAATTAATTGAGAATTGCAAAAATCCAATATGTTTGCATGTTAGGGCAGCAGATATTAATGGCGCTGGGAATAATGGATGAATTAAAAAACATGATGAAATATTCAATTTCTATATTAATAATATTAATGAATATTCTTTAAACAAAGATAGTGTTTGTTTTGTATTTAGCAATAATATAGAATGGGTTAAGAATAAGCTTGATATTTCCAAAATAAATTGCAAAATATTTTTTGTTGATGAAAATGGTGAAACAAACCCATTCAGCGATCTAATTTTGATGAGCAAATGCAAAAAATTTGTTTTGACTGGTGGAGGATTTGGATTATTAAGTTATTTTTATTCAAAACACAAAGATAAAGAATTTAAAAGTTTTGTTGGATGAAATAGTACTATAGCTTTTTTCTACTAAAAATATATGAGTTTTAAATTAAGTGCAGCATCTTTAGGTTTTAAAGAAAAAAGATTTGAATTTGCAGGTATTGAACTTTTAAGATTTGTTTTAGCATTTTTTGTAGTCTTAAATCATAGTAACTTTGATTTACCATATTTAGATGTTGTTTTTAATTCATTAGGGGGGGATCGCTGTTCCCACATTTGCAATTATCACAGGATATTTTTTAGCAAATAGTAAAAAAATAAGAATATTTGGTTTGTTAAATACACTGATTGTGTATTTATTGGTAGTATTAATTTTTGATATTTGTAGAACTGGTAATTTTAGTTTGTTAGGTGATATTAATAATCTGTGGTGACATGGTTGGTACTTTATAGCATTGTTGGTAGTTATGCTATTGTCGCCAATATTAAATAAGTTAATTTTAAGTATGAATAAATGATTTTCATTTATTTTATTAATTTGTTTATTTTGCATTGTGTATAGTACTAATAATTTAACACGAAGCAATCAATTTAATTTAATATCACAATACAATGATATTGTATACTTAACATTTTATTATTGTGTTGGTGTATGAATTAAACATTACTTAAATTTACACAATAAAAAGTTTTTATGAATTTATGCTGTTAGTTTGGTTGTTGTAATAATATTAAATTCTTTACATGTATACCCTTGAATTTTAAATTTTGGCCAAGTAGATAATTTATTTTTTAAGTATCAAATATCTATTTTTTGTTTAATAGAATCAGTTTGCATGTTTGCTTTATTTTTAAACATTAAAATAAAATGTAAATGAATTAATTGTCTCTTTCTATTTTTAGGTATGATTAGTATTGGAATTTATATGTTTCATGCACAATTTTTAAATTTGAGATGATTTTTGCAAAACTCCATGTATACATATTTAGCAACAATAGCATTTAGTTCCATCATGGTATTCCCACTAAATTATGTAGTTAACAAACTAAATGAAATGCTTAAGTTTAAATGAGCCTATTAAACAAAATTATTCCTTTCTTTCTGAAATAATTTCAATATCTTTTTCAATTAAAGCTTGTTTAGTTTCACATGAAGATTTAGGTATAAAAGCTACATCTGAACTTTTTTCAGAAGTTTCTTTAATTGTTTGAAATTTTAATTTTTCTTCTTCATTTGGCACATGATATCATTTAACCATACCTATTGAACGGTCTATTAAAGTATGAAAATTCCCAAATGTTCGACTATTTAAAATTTTTTCTTTACTAGAATCAATAGTAACATTATTTTCATATTTATTGATAAAATAATTGTATCATAAAGTACCAATATTAGTAGATATTGATTCCATACTTTCATTTCCATGAATATCATATGCATGACTCAATAAACCTGCGGTCATTTCAAACATACTGTCCCTTATTTTTGAGGTATATGCTCCATTACCTCTAGAATTTAAAAGTTTTTTTGTTAATTCATAAGATAGATCTCATGTGATATGTGCTCGCATTTCTTGCTGATTATTTGCATATGTAAATAAAGAATCAGTTAATCTTGATTGAATTATTTTTAAACTTTTTTGCTGATCATCTATAACGCCATCAATATTCAATGAATTACATACACTGTCAATATGATATTTTTGAATAATATCATATCCAGCATTATTAGTTAATTCTGCATCAATATTATTAACAATAGTTGAATAATATGATTTTGGCAGGCCAGAACTATCCACTTGCTCGTCTCCAAAATTATTTAATTTTCATTTTGCATGTGCTTTTCTATAAATTAAATCAAAGATTTCATTCTGTCTTTCTTCTTGAGTTAAGGGCAATAAAGTGTTATTTATGTCAGTAACACGTTTTTTATACATAATTTTACCACTAGCATCTCGCACATATTTACTAACACCTCGACCAAAAGTGTTAGCTTCAACAGTTACTAATCTTCCAAATTTATCCACTGTTCGATATTTTTTATCACTAACTCATAGTTTTTGATCATATAATTTCATTTTTTTCGAATTTTTTTTGTTTTTTGACATTATATCGTAATTCAATAGCACTAATTTTTCCATCATTCCAGGGGTTCATGTTTGATCAATATTTTTTATTTCAAAAGCAAAATGCATTTTGCTTTTAGTTAAAACACTATTAGAATTTTTAATACTTTGTTTTCTTTTAAAATCTATTTTCCTTAAAGATTTTATTTCCTTACACTCTTCTTTATCATAACCCAAAACCATTGCTAAATTTTTTCAGCTTGCAATATGCAGTCTTTTTTCTGTATTTGGAAAATCTTCTAATGGTTTAGGATTTCTATCTGCAAACTTATAAATTTTTTTACCTTCTGCATCAGAAATTTTTTGTGGTAAAGTATTATCTTTTAATAAATGTGTAATATTAAAAGATAAAAATTCTAATTCCTCTTCTGTTTTGGTAGATTGATGTTTTAATTCATCAAAAACTGTGTAAGGTAATTGACCATTAGTTCTAGGATTAATTGAACATATTTCCATTTTCACACCATTTACCGATTCAGTGTCTATACTACATTCAGCATTAATTAATACAATTTCACCCTTTGTATTTATAATAGGTATTAAAAATATTAATGGTTTTTGGATTTTATCATCATTTTGGTTTGTTGCAAAAATATCAAGTGCAGTTTGTTTAGCAAATTTTAGTATTTCCATTACATTATCAATCATTTCTACTGGTTTGTCAGTAAAATTAATATATTCTGCAGGCAAAAATAATGGCATTAATGTTTTTCTATCATTTTCATACATTTTAAAAATATACCCTTCTCGAAAATTAAAATTCGAGAAAACATTCTTTAAAAAAGGATTTTTATCATCAGCTTTGTAACAAAAATTAGTTAATTCTCTCTCACTTTCATAATCTTCGTCATCAATTAATGCATTATGAAATTTTCCACTTCAGTATGCAGGTTGATTCAGCATGAATCAATCTCGTATATCTAAAGTTACAAAATTTTCCTTTTCGTGAACAAATTTTGAAGTTTTCGTAATAAATGGCATAGCTATTACTATATTAGAATAATTTAGCGATAGCATTTATCTTTTTAAAATATTTTTTATATGTATAATATATTTTACTTTGTTAACTAAGTAAAAAATACTTTTTGATATAAAACTATTGTTATGGTTTAATGAGCTTAATTATCATCACATAGTCTTAGGAGATAATTAAGTCCAACAGCCTTATTCCCCTTGAAAAATGCAAAAACATTTTGTATAGATATGAATTATTTATATAGGTATAAAAAATGGTTAAATGTGTTTTAATCCTCATAACCATTTTAATTTTATCAACACTGTGAATAATAATTAACATAGTTAGTTATAATATAAGTAATAATATTTGTTATGAAATATAAATTAAAAACAAAACGTGCTCTAACAAAACGTGTACGTGTTAATGGTAGTGGTCATTTAAAATATAGAAAAACTAACCGTGCTCACCATGCCCCATACCGTACTACTAAACAAAAACGTCACTTAAGAAAAAATGGTATTTTATCTGATTCAGCAATGAAAATGGTTAAAGGATTAATTAATGGTAAACAAGGAGGTAAGAGATAATGCGTGTTTCAAATGGTCCTGTTACTAGACAAAGAAGAAAAAAAGTTAAAAAATTAGTTTCTGGTGCTTGAGGTACTAAACATACAAGTTATAAAGTTGCAAGACAAACTTTAATTAGATCTAAAATGTATGCTTTTAGAGATAGAAAAGCTAAAAAAAGAGATTTTAGATCTTTATGAATTCAAAGACTTAATGGTACTTTAAGATCTATGGGTTATAATTATTCAACATTCATTAACAATTTAAACAAAAGTGGTATTATCATTAACCGTAAAATGATTTCAGAATTAGCAATTTCTAATCCAAATGAATTTAAAGTATTGGTAGATTCAGTAATGAAAGCATAATTTGCCTTATATAAAGCAAATTATAATAGAATAAATGTCATCGAAAGTAACACAAACAACTAAAACAATATTAAACACAACTGTTATAAAATCTGATCAACCTGGGAGAGTTGGTATTAGAGAACAATTATTAACTGAAGAAAATATTTATACAACAACTATTATTACAAAACCAAAAAAAGGCAACAAAAAGCCTGATGATCACCCTACTAATCCACCTGATTCCCCCACTCCAAAACCAGATGGTAATGACAACCCGATTACTAAGGTGAAGAATAATAAACCAAAGGATAAAGAAAATAAGAAAAAAATGAATGTTGCAGAAGTTAATAAAAAAGTTGATGATTTAAACTCTGAACTCCAGACTTTTAAGACTGATATTAATGCCAAAGTAGATAACTTGAATTCAGAACTCCAAACATTTAAAACCGATATTAATGCTAAAGTAGACAATGTTAACAAGAAAGTAGATAACTTAAACTCAGAACTCCAAACATTTAAAACTGATATTAACATTAAAGTAGATAATGTAGATAAAAAAGTTGATGATTTGAACTCAGAACTCCAAACTTTTAAAACCGATGTTAAAAAAGAATTCGATGTTGTAAAAGAGGATATTACTGTTATGAAAAATGATATAGACATTATAAAAAATGAAACTGCAGCCATGAATAATAAAATTGACAATTTTATGGAAAAGCAAACAAAAATTAATGAAAAAAATGAACAAGATATTTCTCAAATAAAGAGTGATATTGGTAAAATTCTTGATCTTTTGACTAATAAAAAATAATTTTTCCAAATATAAAAATCATGTCTTTTTATAATAACATTAAATAAATGATCAAAAGTAACAAGACTGCTAAAAGCATTACAAAAGAAAACAATATTAAAGTTAATGATAACTTAGATGTTTTAGATTATTATGAAAATAATATTAAAAAACAATTAGTTGACATTGCTGAGAAAAACTGAGAAGAATCCCCATATATCAAAAACATCAATTATGAAAGAAATAAAAGTAATTCTAATATTATTTATGATTGTAATAAAAAAATTAAAAAAACCGAAACTGGTAAAACTGTTTCTCTTGTAATTTTTATTTTTTCAATAATAGCAACAGTAATATTTATTGTACTTACTTTTGCATTTAATAAATATCTTTTATTATGATTAGGCCTAGCGGTTCTAACTTTAATATTATTTATTATTTTTTTATGCAAATTTTTATCTGGTTCAAAAAAAGTTAAAGAAATCGAAAGTATAAAACAACCTTTATTAGACGAAAACTATAAAGAATTAAAAAATCTATATAAAACTAATGTTTTATCAAACATCTATAAGGCAATTAATGATGTTTATCCACATATTAATTTATGCCTTTCAACAAATAAAAGCTTTGAATCTTTGACTTTTGAAAAAATCTTGTTTGCCAAAAATGAAAGACAAGTGGTAGAATCGTTTAGTGGAACAATAAATGATAATCCTTTTATTATGTTTACTTATAGATATCAAAAAGTTTTTTTAGAAACCTTTTCCTCTTCTGAATCATTTCCTTATACAGAACACTATACACATACAAATTCTGAGGGAAGAACTGTTACAGGTACTAGAACTGCACATGAAACATTAACTGCAAGTGTTACTAAAACTAATTGTATTTACCCTGTTTCACAAGAAGTTTGTTACATTGACACAGGAGAAGTACAAAAAGATTTAGAATTTAATTCTCCAAATAAGAGCGGAGTGAAAAAGCTTAAACCAATGGAGAATAAATCTTTTGATAAATTATTCCCAGCTTCTAGAAATGATGAAGTTGGTTTTAGAATGGTGTTTACACCTTTGGCTCAAGAAAACATGGTTAAATTATTAAATTCTAATAAAATTAGAAATTTAGAATATTCTAAAATATCAAGTATTCATTCTATAAACTCTGATATTGGGCAAGAAAATATCAAATTTTTAAATCTGAACAAAGATATATACAATGATTTTGATTATGAAAACATTAAAAATAATTACATTAAATTTTATCTTGATACTGTATCAGGCATATATTTTACTTTAGCACCATTTTTAACTATTCCATTGTTCTTCCATTTTAATAATCCTATTAATAAAAAAGTATTTAAAGATGATATTCCATCTTATGCTGAAGTTGGTACAATTTTAAGTAAGTTCAGTGCTCAATTTTTAAAAGCTAGTAGTAGTGATGCAAAAAGTGGGCAATCACATTTTATTACTAAAAATAATGGCAATGAATATAAATTCACTACATTTAGTCATTATTCAAAAGATGGTATTGAACCAGTTATTGTTAGTGGTTACCACACTGGAGTACATACTATTCTAGTACCGTTTACTGAACATTTTCCAACTAAAAAAATCAACAATACGATTTATGTTTATAAATTAAAAGATAAAGATAAATCTTTTATTGAAATGACTGAAAGTTTTTTTAATATTGATAAAACTGATGTACATTTTGGTAAATATAAAGATTTAATTTATTACTGTGGAATGAAAAAAGATATGAGTTATGATGCTATTTTAACACTTATTAAAAAAGCATTAAAATAACACATTTTAAAATATACATTATTATATAATTTATAATAATTATGAATGGATACTACAGATATTGTTAAAAAAGACAATAACATTAAAGTTAATGATAATTTAGATGTTTTAGATTATTATGAAAATAATATTAAAAAACAAATAGTTGATATTGCGGAAAAAAATTGAGAAGACTCACCATATACTAAAAATATTAATTATGAAAGAAACAAGAAAAATTCGCATATTATTAATAAATGTAATAAAAAACTTAAACATGCTAAAATATATAAAAATGTGATGCGTATTGGATTTATTGGATCACTAATCATTGCAGGTATTGCACTGACATTGCTTTTTTCAATGTTTGGTGGTATGTTATTTTCATTATGGATAGCTTTGCTTTCTGTGTCATTAGTGGCTTTTATTGTTTTTTTATGTTTCTTTTTGCTATGCAAAAAGAGAATTAAAAAGATTGAATCCATTAAACAACCTTTATTAGAAGAAAATCTTAATGAGCTTAAAAATATTTGTAAAATTAATGTTGTTTCAAAACTTTATAAAGCAATTAATGATTTATATCCTCATCTCAAATTATTTCTTTCTTCGAGCAGGGCTTTTGAAATTTCAAGTTTTGAAAAAGAAATATTTAAAGAAAAGGAAAGACATGTGGTGGGATCATTTAGTGGAACAATAAATGATAATCCTTTCATCATATATACACATTCTTTTCAATCAGTTTATTTAAAAACTTTTTCTGCTACTGAATCATTTTCTTATACAAAACATTATACAACTACTGATTCAAATGGCAAAAAAGTTAATAAAACCAAAACGAAACAAGAAAAATTAACTGCAACTACTAGCAAAACTTATTGTGATTATCCTATTTATACAAATTGTTTTGTTGACACAGGAGAAATACAAAAGCAATTAGAATTTAAATCTCCTGATAAAAAGGGGATGAAAAAACTTAAACCAATGGAAAATAAATCTTTTGATAAATTATTCCCAGCTTCTAGAAATGATGAAGTTGGTTATAGAATGGTGTTTACACCTTTGGCTCAAGAAAACATGGTTAAGTTATTAAATTCTAATAAAATTAGAAATTTAAAATATTCTAAAATTGCTAATATTCATTCTATAAAATCCAATACTGACCAGGTAGTTATTAAATTTTTATATTTATATGATGAAATATATCGTGATTTTGATTATGAAAATATTAAAAGAAATTACATTGATTTGTTCCTTAATGCCATATCTGGTGTATATTTTGCTTTGGCACCATTTTTAACTATTCCATTATTTTGTCATTTTAATGACCAAATTGATAAAAAAGCTTCTAAAGATGATAATATACCATCTTATGCAGAAGTTGGTTCTATATTACATAAGATGAATTCTTCATTCACAAAACCAGATGGCAGTGATGCAAATGCTACACAAACATATTTTGTTACTAAAAATAAAGATAATGAATATGAATTTACTTCTTTTAGTCACCGTACTGTAGAAGGTGTTGAACCTGTTACTGTTGTTGGACCACATACTGGAGCTCATGTTATTATGGTACCATACGAAGAACGTATTCCTACTGTGAAAGACAATAATATAATCTATGTTTATAGATTAGAAGAAAAAGATAAAAAACTTATAGAGGAAGCAGAAATTTTTGCAAAATATGATAAAACTCAAGATCAATTAGGTAAATACAAAGATTTGATTTTTTATTGTGGAGTAAAAAATGCAACATATGAGTGAACTTTAGGACTAGTTGAGTGTGCTTTGAAACAAAGAGCAGATTGCTAATTTAATTAACTAATTCACTTTTATCCATTGTCAATTTTCATGCAACTTTTTTAAGAAAACAGAAAAAAGTTGCACATAATCATAATATGTTTATAGGTAGAAAAGAAATTTTAGCAAAAATTAAAAAATGAGAAAATGATCATAAAATAAAAATTTTAATTGGTTTAAGAAGAGTTGGTAAAACTACTGTTTTATTAGAATATAAAAAAACAATTAATAATTCAAATAGCAACATTATTCAATATGATTTTAATGATGCAAGCATTGGTTAAAAAATACAATTGAGAATCATTATTAAATGAGATTGAGAAAAAATCAATTAAAAATAAAATTAACTATATTTTCTTGGATGAAATACAAGAAATAAAACAATGAGAAAATACTGTCATTACATTATTTGAAAATAAAAATAATAATTTTAATATTTTTCTTACCGGTTCAAATTCTCATATGTTTTCTAGTGAGTTAAGAACATTATTAAGTGGTAGGAAAATAGAATTTTACGTGTCAGTTTTAGGTTATAAAGAAATTTTTGAATATAAGCATATTTCTTTAAATACATATCTGCAAAATGGAGGTTTAGGGGATGTAATTGCTAATTACGATGACTTAGAAAAAGTGCAATTAACACTTAACGAAATTTTCAATGACATCGTTTGAAAAGATATCATTGAAAGGAATAAAATAAAAAACAAAGAAGAATTTAAAAAAATAGTTAATTACATTTTTAAAACATTTGGTAAAAAAATTAATAGTACCAATATCATTAATTTTTTAAAATCAAATAAAGAGAAAATTATTCCTAAATCAACATTAATGCGTTATTTTAGTTTTATTTGTGATTCTATGATTATTAATAAAGTTAAATATTTTAACACTAAATCAAAATCAGAATTATCAAATAAATGCAAATATTATTGTGGAGATTTAGGATTATTCAATGTCATTAATGGTTTTGACATTAATGATTCAACAAGAAATATAAGAATTGAAAATTTAATGTATTTATATTTCTTAGAAAAGGGATATGAAATTTTCACTTATGAAAATGAATCAGGATATGAAATAGATTTTGTATTAAGAAAAAATAATACAATTAAATACATTCAAATATGTGAAAAATTAAATGATGAAAATTTTGAACGGGAAACTAGAAGCTTATTGTCTATAAAAGATGGATTTGAAAAAATCATTATTTGTGCTGAAAATAATACCATTGTCAAATCTGTTATCAACAATGGTGTTAAAGTGTTAGACTTAAAACAAGTGTTATTGGAAAATATTTTAATCTAACAATTAACATTTGTTAAACTATTTATTTTTAATTTCTAATAAAATGGATTTAATTCCCTCGATTCCAATTTTTGCACAATTAATTCTATTAAATTGTTTATGTATTTCTGAAAATACATTTAATTCCTCTAATTTTTTATCATCAAATTTTTTACCAGTAACCATATTTAAATAATTATCAATATAAACTATTGCATCATCAATAGTCATATTTTTAAGTTTTTCACACATAATATCAGTTGCTGAAGTGGAAATAGCACATCCTTCACCTTTAAATTTAATTGATTCTATTTTATTATTGGTATATTTTAGATATAAACTAAAATTATCAATACAACCTGTAGAATTTTTATCTATACTAACTCAAGGTTTATCAAGTTTCTTTTTTATTTTATTTGTTGGCTTTTCATAATGTGATAAAATGATTTGCCTCTTTAATTCTAAATCATTATTATCAAACTTTATCACCCTTTTAGACATACATTAAAATTATGTCTATAAAATTGCATCTGCAATATTTTTTTTATCAAATTTTTTTAATGCATTAATTAAAACATCAATATCTTTGAAATCATTATAAAAATAAAAACTTGCTCTCACATACCCAACAGTATTTTTAGTAATTTTGTAAGATAGTTTAGCACATGCTAAACCTCCCCTCACTATAATTCCTGCTTTTCCTAAATAGTTTGCTAAATCTTGTGGATTAACTCCATTAATATTAAAAGAACAAATGGGAAATTTGGCTTCCTTTGAAACATAGTCAATGTTTTTAACATCAATTATTTTCTTATCGAAGTATTGTTTTAATTCATGTTCTTTTTGAATGATATTCTTCATTCCTATTTGCTCTAAAAAATCAATTGCTGCACCAAAACCTAATATTCCTTCAGTATTAGGTGTACCAGCTTCAAATCGAGCCGGTATTGGTGCTAAATTAACCTTCTTATTGGATTCTATTGTGGAAGCACTGCCACCACCAACTTTTGTCATTAAAGTAATTTTTTCTAATAATGCCATTTTACCTCACATTACTCCAACTCCAGAAGGTCCACACATTTTGTGTGCTGAACATACAAAAAAATCTATATTCCAATTTGAGATATTTGTAATACAGTGAGGTGCAGATTGTGTACCATCAATAATTACAATAATATCTTTATTAATTTTCCTAGCAGCAGTGACAATTTTTTTAATATCTATTTCGTATCCAAATAGATTTGAAGCATTGGAAAAAGAGATAACTTTTGTTTTAGAATTTATTGCTTTAATAAAAGCATTAGTTGTTGGAGTATTGGTATCTTTTTCCCCAGCAAAGACAACTTTAACTTTTTTTTGTTTTTCAACATTAAGCCAAGGAAGCAAATTACTTGCATGCTCAGCATAACTTAAAACTACTTCGTCACCTTTATTTAATCAAGAAGCAACATTGTTAACCACAATGTTTAAACTTTCTGTTGCTCCTGATGTAAATACTATCTCATTGGGATTTTTAACATTTAAAAATTTAGCAACTTTTTTTCTAGTATCAGCAATTTTTTTGTTGATAACTGCAGCTAATGCTGAATCATTATTGTGTGGGTTGGTTGAATATTTAGAATAATATTCGACTACTTCATTAATAACACATTGTGGTTTAAGTGAAGTAGCAGAATTGTCTAAATAATAACAGTTTTTATTATTCTTAAATCATGGAAAATATTTCTTATAATCTGTCATTTTAATAATTATAGTATATAGTACAAATCTGTTAAATTTTTGCACATATTTGATATTTATAAACTTTTTATCATTAAAATATTAAGAACAATTTATTGACAATTTTTTAATATTCCATTAATAAATTCATTATTTTTATAACACTTTTTCATTAATTCAGTTTTATCAGGTTTGATGCGAATGTGTTTTCAAAATAACATTTTATTGTCAACCAAAACATCAGCTAAATTAAAATATTTTAATGTATAAAATAATGAAGAAAAACCACAAACACAAATGCTTGTGCAACAATGAAAAATTACAACTTTATCAGAATTTTTAGAAATACTATAACAATTGTATTTTCCTGGTAATTCCAAAATTTTACAATACACATTCATCATATTCAAATCTCCGAAAGACATTTGAGAAATGGTCTTATAATCCTGTACAAGTTTTTTGAAGGAATTTGCATAGCTATTCAAATTTAATAACATCACTCCATTTTGGTAAACTAAATGATGAGAATTGTATATGTTATTAAATTTTTTACCCTTGTTAGATAATACTTTGTTCAATGATATCTTATCACCAAATGTGTCATTATAAAAATCAATATTATTTATTTTCATCTGATGAAACAATTTAGATCGATTAATAAAGCAATGTGCTTTATCAACAACTGCACCGATATCATAATTGTCTAAATTAGTTTCGAACAATTCTTTTAAATCTTGCATGATAATAGTATCAGTGTCTAATCATAACATTTTATTATTAGGTGTTGAAATATTTAAATAAGGTAATAAATAACGTATAAACAACAAAGGCACCTTATTTTTATAAATATTTCTTCATTTAGATTCATTAGTGTTATTTGATGAAAATTTTTCTCTAGCCAAATCACTAACATCATAATAAAATATTTTACTATCTTTATTCTTTTGTTTTAATATATTTTCTAAATGAGAGATTTGTTCTTTAGTCAACAAACTGTCATCTAGAGAAAGTTCTTGTAAACAACAATCTAATAAATAGATATGTAGAATAGAATCTTGAGTTAAAGATAAAGATGTTATTGAAACTAGTAATTGTTTATAAAGTCTACTACTACTACTATAATATATTGATAGAATGTTACTTGCCATGTTGTATAAAACAAATGCTTTAAATATAAAGTAATTATAAACACTTATTTTCTTGTAAAAATAGTATTAAAATACCAGAAATATGGAAATTCTGTGATTATGCTGTCTACAAATAGTGTAGTGAAATAAGCAATTTTTTAAAATTAGTATAATTATTTTAGTTGATATATAAATATATCATTGCAATTTAAAGGTGAAAAATTACTTACTTTCTACTTGACGTTCATTAAGAAAAAATAAATTAATTGTTATTTCTTTAACATTCTTGTTATTTTTAGCTGTATTCTTGTTAACTATTTTAAGATCAACTGTTGCCAATGTTGAAACTACATATACAAATATTGCTACTACTGCAAAAATGCATGACATGACTATTAATGAACAATATAGAAATGATAGTTCAGTACAATATAAACTTGCAGGTAAATTGTTAAACCCACATGTTTATGAAGATCAGGATAAATATTGATGTACACCTAAAGATGCATTAACTGGAGTAGATGAATATGTATATAATGACACTTTGCCATCTTATACAGAAGTAAAAGATAGTAATAATGTAGATTGTTATGAATTTATTTTAGCAATAAATTACAATGCTATGTATGAAAATAATGATCCAATAATTGAATATATTAATTCTTATGTTCCTAATTCTTCACCTGAAACTAAAATTAAAGATTATGATTTTATTATCAACCCCGCAAACTGATCACATGCCACTATGGTTAGGGATTTGTTGTATCCTAAAATTACAATTGCTAAAATATCTGATTCAGTAGTTTTAAATTATAAGCCTGCAGAAGATCAAATTAATACTTCTTTGGAAAAAGCAGAAGATATTAGGGCGCAATTAGATAAATATGCATCTGAAATTATAAGTGCTTGTTCCAAAGCTGTCAATAATTTACTACACTTTGTATTAAATAACAATGAAACCCCTTTAGCTTTGAAATTACAACATGATTATAAAAATTCATTGACATTTCAAAAAAATGAATCATTAAATATTGACAACACTAGTGATAATATTTTTTATAAAGTAATAAAATCTAATCCTACTGATATCATTGATAAAATGTATTTATTGAATTACAATAATCAAAATTCTGGACAGGAAAATTTTGATTCCATTAATGATTTTAAACCTTTTGGTTTCTCACCAAAAGATTATGACCATATTGACACTATTCTTAATTGCAAGGTTGCAAATGGAACAGATGATCAAACAATAGTAAAAAAAGCTAAATTATTAGCTATTTCTGAATATAGTGATAGTGCTAATAAACTTTTTGCAGATGGAACATTAAAAGAAATTTTTAAAACTGATATAAATGATGCCGATGCAATAAAAAATTTAGCTATTGAATTAAAAGGAATCCCAACTTTTAAAGATTTTGACAATGCACAATTAGTTGATACTGGTTACAAATATACTCTACAAGCTGGTGGTACAATACCTAAAACAGCAGTTATTGAAAATTGAACATCAGTATTTGGTGTATTAGGACCACAATATGCTGATGCTCATAAAATAACTCCTGCTAATCACAAAGATCTATTACAAATTCAGAAAGAAACAATGAAAGATAACATACTAAAAGATTTAATTTCTGAAGATCTAGTTCATAATTTTAACCTTATGAACACAAAAGAAATTAATAAATTTGTTGATAATTATATATTTGCTCATCCTGATTCCACAATTACTATTGATAATGGTATCCCAATTATTGTTATTGGATTAGGAATAACACCAGAATACATTTATCCATTAACAACTGTTGAAAAGATTAATCCCAATGTTGCAAAAGAAGCATTAATATTCCCAAATTCTGCTGGATACAAAAGAATACATACTTCTTTTGAATCAAACACTACAGAAAATTATGTTGCATGTAAATTTATTGAAGGTTTATCTGACAATACTAAAACTAATATTTTAGATAATATTAATGTTTGGGCAAAACAAAATTTTATTGATGCAGGTTTTGATAAACCAGCAATGATGTTTAATGATACTTCAAACATTAAAAATGCATCTGCTATTCGTATTTCATTAATACCACAACTAATGAATACTATTAATACAATTAGTAATATTTTAGTATTATTTATTTTAATTGTTAGTGTATTGGTAGCATATATTGCTATTGTTAAATATATTAAAAACCAAAGAAAATCAATAGCTATTTTAGTTGCAAATGGTGTTTCTAAAACTAAAATTGCTTTTTCTTTACTACCTTTTGCTCTACTTCCTTCAATTATTGGAGGTATATGTGGGTATATTTTTGGTTTAGTATTACAACTTCCGGCATTACTGATGTTTAAAAGTTATTGAACTATACCAACAACAGTTTTAGGTTTTGATGCATTTAGTTTAGCAATTGCTATTCTTGTCCCTTTTATTATTGTTTCTTTAATTTCTTATATTTCCACTTTAATAACATTAAATGAAAAAACAGTAGATTTAATAAAAAACAGTGCTAAATATAAAGTAAATATTGTTAATGTTTTATCTAAAAAAATGATTGCTAGATTTAGTATTTTAACTAAATTCAGAATTTCTTTAGCATTTAATTCTATTTCTAAATTAACATTATTAACTATTGTCACTTCACTAACTGTTTCTACTTTGTTATTTTCTTTTACTACATTTAATAAAATAAATGATGCAGGTGCAACAAGTTTTGCAACTAAAAATTATGCATATCAATTTGATTTATATACACCAACAAGTTCTGGTGGACAATATATACCTGTAAGAGGTGATAATTGAGGTGAAGCTGGTGTTATTGAAACTTCTGAAGGTAAGAATTTTATGCCAGGTATGTTTTGAGATGGATATAAACCTGATGCTTCAAGTACAACAGATTATGATTTATCTGGTTATGGTAGAGTGTTTAACATGACTCCAGTTGACGATGTTTCAAATAACATCAACATTTCTAAAAAATATGTTAACTATAAAGCAACATTAGAAGGTGACAACCCAAAAGATTTTTTCACATTATTAAAAAATGAAAATACAGGTAATTATGCTCTAAATTCACTATTCCCAATGGGAAGTGATAATTTATTACAACTTGCAGATTTGCAATATTTAAAAAATAAAACATTAGATCAATTATCAACTGATTATATGATGGGTGTTGATACAACTGTTTTGGGTTTAGTTAAAGTTAAAATGGGTGCTAATCCTTGAAACATTGTTAAAGCTTTAGCACCAGATAATGAAATTAATAAACTTAAACATGCAAAAGAAAAGGTATTGGATTTTGCTGGATATAAAATGTTTCCAAAAGCTGTTGAACAATTATATGGTATAGATGGTAGTGGCAATACCATACTTATTAATGGAAGTGATCCAATACCAACGGGTTTAGTTTCACCTTACGATAATGATGATAATAAATGAATAGATAAAACCAAACCTGATACAAATAATATTGCTCATGCTGATAACAGTTTCATCATTCCAATATATTTTTATGATGGTCATTGATGTTATGGTAAGTATGATGCTACTAAATTAGATTACAATTATGCAAATTTAGAAATTGACACTAGAAATGGAGGTGACAAACCTTATGCCATTCCACCTGATTATAATCCAACTGATTATAATCCAGATGTTAAAAAAATAACTGATGTCAAATTTGTTCTTAAAAATAATAATGCTATTGATAATAAAATTTCTATAGGCTTTCCAGTTCAAATAAATGCTTGAACACATTTAAAACTTAATTTAATTAAATTCATTACTAAAGCTTCAACTGATTTAAAAATTTCAACTGATTTAAAGAAACCAATCTCAGAATTAAAATCAACAGATTTAAATGTAGCAGTTGGGGATGAATTCTTCAATGTTTCTTATAATTCTGTTCCATTACATGAAGCATATGGTAAATACTTAGCCGATGAAACATATACATATCTAGAAGCTAATTCTAATAAAACTAATGATATTAAGGTTTATGGTCTTAAACCTAACACTCAATATGTAGAATTAAAAAATGCTAAAGGTGAAGATTTGAGACAATTATTAAAATATTCAAAAGAAGATAAAGATAAAAACAAAGAATTCCCATTAATTGTTAATGCTTATGCAGCTAGAAAAAATAATTTAAAAATTGGTGATGTTATTAAAATAAATGCACTTAACCATGTAGAAAGAATAAATGAAAAAAATAAAAAAGAACCAGCAAAACATGAGCAAGCATTTAAAGTTATGGATATTAATCAAACATTTGTTAAAGAAGAGTATTATACAAGTCAAGATGTTGCAAATTATTGTTTAGGATTAAAAAGTCATTTGGATCCATACAATGAACCACATGCTTATTACATTGATTCTAAACAATTCACAGATTCAGCTGATGTAGATGGAAATAAAATGTTAATGAGTGCTGCTTCAAATCACGGAAAGGGTAATCAATGAGGATATCAAAATGTCACACCACTTCCTACTGATGCTCGTGACCCTAAAGTTTCATTATGAGATATTTCCCACAATAAAACAAATTCAACTGGTACAAATGAATATAGTGGAAGCTCAATATTCAAAGAAAATACAGGAATAGAAACTACACCATATGGTTTTAATGGTGTATTTACACAACAATCAAATGGTAGTAATATTATTAATAATACCATTGCATTATATTCTCCTAGTGGTTTATATTTACCAAATGAGTATTTTAATTCTAATTCATCCAAAGCAGTAATAGAATATGGTTCTAATGCTATGATTTTATGTCAAATTGCCGGTTTATGATTTGGTGAGAATAAACCTGAAAACACAGACATAGGAAATAAAGTTTATGAAGCATGAAAAAAATATATGGCAGATCCTGCAGCTAATCGTAAGACAAATTGATCACAAAATTTTTCACAACAACTTATTTCTGAATTGTCAAATAGATATGGCAATGTACAATTTACTAATATAGTACAATCAGGTGCTGATAAAGCATCAAGTTCAATTGTATTTAACAATTTATCTCAAACTGTTAATTCAATTGAAATATTAGTAATATGCATTGTATTGCTGATGGTTGTATTTATTGTTTTAATGGTTATTATGATGATTATTAATGATGGTAAGAATCTAATGGCAATTCTTAAAACTTTAGGATATCGAGATTCACAAAACTTAGCATCTTTCTTATCTATATATATACCATTATTCATTTTATCGATAATAATATCTATACCTTTAACCTTTGCTGTCTTAGCACTATATAATAATATAGTATTCAATTTTATTGGTATATTAATATTTACTAACATTGAATGATTAGCTTATTTAGTGTCATTCTTGGTAGTAGTTTTCTTATTTGGCATTTCCTCATTAATTGGTTATGCTTCAATTAAGAAAGAAAAATTAGTAGCAAGATTAAAGGATATATAGTTATGAAAAAAAATAGTAATAATTCAATGTTTAAAAAGATTTCAGATGATATTAAAGCTAATAATATCACTTATAAAATCAATAAATGAAAAAAATATTATGCAGCAGCAAATTATGGTAAAAAACCAGAAATTTTTCATAACTACATTTTAAATATTGAAGAAGCAATAGCTAAAAAGAAAATATTTTTGTCCTCAAATGAAAGAAGAAGATATGTAAGTTATAAAAAGATATTAAATAATGCAACCATTTATTTAAAGAAAATTAAAATGGATGAAATTAAATATGAAAAGCAAATTGTTTCATATACTAAAAAAATTAAAGATTTGGAAACTGCTATTAATGACATTGTCACAACATTTCAAAATAAATTCCATGCTAATTTAGTTAAACATTTAGAAAAATGTAAAAAACCAGAAATGAAAAATGAAGATGTTAAAAACATCATTTCATTAAAAGATGTTGTTAAATATTATTACAATAATAATGTTGCTTTTAAAATATTAAATGGAATTAATTTGGATATTGAAAAAGGTAAATTTGTTGTTATTTTAGGACCTTCAGGTAGTGGTAAAACAACATTATTAAATATTATTTCTGGTATTGATAAAGCGAGCATGGGACAAGTAATTGTTAATGAAGAAAACTTAGTTAATAAAACTTCTAGACAATTAACTGCTTTTAGAAAAAATAATGTTGGATATATATTCCAACAATATGGTTTATTACCAAATTTAACAGTTAAGGAAAATGTAGAAATAGGTGCAAATTTGCAAACTAATAAATCTTTAACAATTGATGTTGATGATATTTTACAACAAGTTGATTTATATCATTTGAAAGACAAAATGCCAGCTGAATTATCAGGTGGTCAACAACAAAGAGTTTCTATTGCTAGATCTGTTGCTAAAAACCCATACATTTTATTTGGTGATGAACCAACTGCAGCAGTTGATCAAAACACAGCTAAAAGTATCATTAAAATTTTCTTAAAAATTAATAAACTTTATCGAACAACTGTAATATTAGTTACACACAACACTAATATTGCTGATTTAGCAGATATTGTTATTAAAGTTGATAATGGTAAACTTACAAAAACTTACAATAAAAAGAAATTAAATATTGATAAAATTAATATCTAAGTTATTTTTGAGGATAACAAATTTCTGAGTTTAAAACATATTTGAAAATGAAATGTTAGTATTGATTTTATTTTGTTTTAAGATCATTCAATTTAACAATATCATCTATTTTTTCTTCCATTTTTCCCATTCTACTTTCTAAGGTATTAAATCTTTTATCAAATTTATCCTCCATTTCTTTCATATTGTCTTGTATTTTACTAATATTATTTTGCATTGTATTCATATTGTTCTGCATTTGCATAATTAATTCTCTTAATGAAAGCTGTTTGCTTTTGGGTGTTTTAGATGGTTTTGGTTTGATAGTAGGTTTAGCTGTTGGTTCATCAGTTCCATCTCCACCTTTAGAATCAACAACATCATTACCAACAGTTCCTTCAGGTCCACCAATTGTTATTTTAGCAGGATTATATAGTTCTACACTAAATATATCACCAACTTTGACATATTTATTTTTGGAATCAGTAATAATCATTTGTTTTTTAGTTGACATGTAGAAATTATAATCGATTAAATTTGATTAAAAAACATATCTAATAATACATTATTTAATATATGCAGTTATATTATTTTGTTTTAAGATTATTCATTTTAACAATATCATCTATTTTTTCGTCCATTTTTCTCATATTATCTTGTATTTTACTAATATCATTTTGCATTTGCATAATTAATTCTCTTAATGAAGGCTGTTTAACCATGGATCTTTTAGAAGGTTTAGTTGTTGGTTCATCAGTTCCTTCCCTACCTTTAGAATCAACAACATCATTACCAGTAGCTCCTTCAGGTCCACCAATTGTTATTTTAGCAGGATTATATAATTCTACACTAAATATGTCACCAACTTTGACATATTTATTTTTTGAATCAGTAATAATCATTTGTTTTTAGTTACTATGCAGAAATTATAATTGATTAAACTTGATTAAAAACATATTTAACCTGACTTTAGGAGATAATTGTGTTCAGATGTCCTTTTTCCCTCGAAAAATGAAAAATTATTTTGTATAGATATAGAACTTTTTTTCAATAAATTTTTTAATATTATTACTCAAAACTTCTTCAGTTGTAGTGAAATAATTGAGTTCCAATTTTAAAAGATTTGCCATTTTATAAAATAAATCATTTTGCCTTTGCATTACATAAATTTTATTTTTTAATGCTAAACAATTTGCAATATTTAAAATATGTAGTTATATTATTTTGTTTTAAGATTATTCATTTTAACAATATCATCTATTTTTTCGTCCATTTTCTTCATATTGTCTTGTATTTTACCAATATTATCTTGCATAGTATTCATATTGCTTTGCATTTGCATAATTAATTCTCTTAGTGACGGTTGTTTAACCTTAGATCTTTTAGAAGGTTTAATTGTTGGTTCATCAGTTCCATCTCCACCTTTAGAATCAATAATATCATTACCAGTAGCTCCTTCAAGTCCACCAATTGATATTTTAGTAGGATTATATAGTTCTACACTAAATATGTCACCAACTTTGACATATTTATTTTTTGAATCAGTAATAATCATTTGTTTTTTAGTTGACATGTAGAAATTATAATCTGTTATTGTTTTAGAGCGGTATATTTTATATACAAGTTCTAAGATTAGCCTTTATGGCAAACCCATTGGTAGATGTTAGTAAGTAATTATTAGCAGCGAATGCTACTGATTTAATATTTAAAAAT
>JAIRTE010000036.1 GCA_031255095.1 Mycoplasmataceae bacterium | reverse complement strand
ATATATTTATGGAATTTATTCATTTCTAATGCATAACACATCAATGAAGTAACAACTTCTTCTTGTTTGCCGTGAACAAATCATTTTGGATAATATCATCCATCCTTATCTTTAACCAATGAACTTTCCTCCAAAAGTATTTTATTTCAACCATCAAATTGTTTTTTTAAATTTTTATCTGAAATGTCATCATATTCCAAATATAAACCATATTCTCTATCTAATTCCATATTTAAATTATATATTTAATAAAATTATTTTTTATCATTTTTTAAAATTTCATCATGCACAATTAATTTATTTTTAAATTCAATCATATTTGTTTCAATCAAAGATTTAGTTAGTCCATCACAATAATCAAATTTCATTTTAATTCTAGTCTCATTGCCAATACCAAACATACATTCACCCTTAGATTTTCCTTTTAAAAATATTTTTTCTTCGTCTTTTAATCCACCTATAGCAACAAACAATTTATCTAAATCATCAATATCCATGGCATTTAAATGAAAGGTAAACATAAATTGGCATGAGTTAACAATTCCAGAAGTATATTGAATAATATCAGGACTAGCAGTCAAATCTTTAATATTTTGAGTAATTGGTATTAATTTTCCTTTATATTTCCTAATTCTCTTAATGAAATGATAAAATCATTGAATAGGTTTAGTAAAATTTTTATCTGCTAACAAATGAAACTCGTCACAAAAAACTGCTGTATGCAGACATTCTTCATCATTATTGTATATTCCTAAATTTTCATTAAATTTCTTATTAGCAATACACAAATCTTCCACAAATCTTAATAACAATTGCATTTGTGCAGATTTAATGTTATTTGGGACAGAACTAGCTAATAGCTTTTGCAAGTTGAAACTGATAATTCTGTTATCAACCTTAATATTACTTGGTCCATCTCAAAGATTTGCAAAATTACCTGGACAAATTTTACTTTCTTTAGCATATAAACTAATTGGCATAAATAATTTTTCTAATAATAACTTATTATTACTTATCGGATCATCTTTTATTTTACTATTTATTGCTTTATCTAAATAATTTGCTAAATCTGTAAAAGTTGGAAATGCATCAGCTTTTAATTTTTGAAAATCAGTATTTGAATCAATTTTCTTAAGTTTATAAATTTTAGTAATGATACCTATTAATATAGATATTTCTTTTTGATCTAATTCTTTATTAAATAAATTTGTAAAAAAATCAGTTAAAAAATAAAAATGTTGTTGTCATGCCATATACCTGTCTCCTGCTCCATTTCCCTCATCATCTCCAGCCATATAAATATGAAAAGGATTAATTCTACCAGAATCTAATTGTCCTGAACAATCAATTACATCACCATCATAATTTTTAACCATTGTTGTATATTCATTTTCTGGATCTATAAAAAATATTTTCCTATATCTTGGATTTAATATAAAACATGTTCCTAATAATTTAGTACAAGTTGATTTTCCTCCACCAGTTTTGCCAATTACTAATGTAGATCACGAATTAACCTCCTTATTTACCTTAGTAAAATCAATCATAATTGGATTTTTAGTGTCAGTCATTCAGCCATAATAATTGCCTTTAGGATCAATGTAATCTGAATACGTATATGGATAACCTAAAGTTAAAGTAATATCAGTTAAATACATATTAGCTTCTTTTTTCATTCAATCATTGAATAAAGGAATATTTGCCATGTAGGCATCTCATTGTTTCATTCAACATAAATTTATTTTCATCTTTGACTTTGAAATAATGTTTTTTATTTTCCTTTCCATTTTTTTTAATTCTAATTTAGTTTTAGCAGAATAAGTAATAAAATATTTGACTTGTTTAATTTTAGCTCCGCCTGCACCAATATCATTGGCTAATTCATAAATTGCTTCCAATTCTGCAATTTTTGCAGCTTTATCACTCATGGTTTTAGCTTTTCTTTCATCAGCTAAATTTTTAAGTTTATCAGTAAATCTGTTTTTTTGTTTTTCTTGTACATTGATATATTGTACATTAACAGTAACATCATCTAAATTAAATAATTCTTGATTTCAAAATTTTCCAACTTGTTTTGGTAAACATGTTACCATTACAGTTCTGTAATATTCTTTATTATTATTTGTTCCTATTTCATAACCTCTTGTATCAAATTTAATAGGTTTGTTATTACCATAAGTTGGGATTAATTTTTTTAAGCATGCTTCAACACTTGAATTATCACATTCTTTAATATTTAAACCAGCATCAGTTAAATCTGAACTAATATTAGAAAAACCCATAAGAGCTTTTTCTAAATTAGTAGCACTAATGATTAAAAAATATCTTTTTTGTAATGTAATTGAACCATTTTGTAATTGGCTCATTTCTCTAATTTTATCAATACCACATTGTATTAAAATATCACTATCCTTTTTCCCTTCCTGTTTTCATTTGATTATATTTTTTTCTAAAAATTCAATATTACTGTTAAAGTTATAGTTTCAGTCAATTTTAATTTGACTGAATGAAATTTCATCAGTTACTTGAAATAACGAATTATACTTATTTAAAATTAAATCTATTTCACCTTCTGACATTAAAGAAATATCATTAGTAATAATTTCATAAAATAAATATGGTCTCTTAGTTTTAGAGGCATTTTTACCAATTGTAGCAAATCTTATATATTCTTCTTCACCTTCAATATATGGTACAAACACATTATTAAATGCAACATGTGTGTTAAATTTATCTTCTTTTTTTCCGGAATATTTTTTTCTTGTACCAATTCATACAAAAACATCTCAAAATAGAAAATATAGTTTTGTTCCTCCGCCTAGTTTAGGACAAGTTAATAAACAAAATCATCCTATCATTATCGTAACAATAAGCAATAATCATGCACCTTTTACAACACTTAAAATGATAGCGCCAGGAATAATATCAAATATTAAACCAATTAATAAATCCAAATAAGTTATTCAACCTCAAATTGTATTAGCACTTTCTCTGCCAGCATTAGTGTTAGGAACATTTGTAGAATTAACCATTATTTTTTACCTCCTTGTCGTTTGCCCTTTATTTCAGCTTCTTTAGCTTTCAATTTTTCCAACTTTTTTTCATTTTTTATCGAATTTTTTATTCCATTTTGTTCATTTTCTTTAAATTTCTTAGCTAATGTTTCTTTTTTATCAAGAATTTGTTGACTTCTGTAATCAAATCCTCCACTTTTCATTGCTTCTTTATAAAGTTCAACTGAATTTTTTAAATCGTGATTTAGTTCAAAACCCTCAGTAAGTTCACCATCTTCACTTAATTTATAAGTCTTCTTGCCTCAACCATCTTTAACTGCTGCAGCTTGAATATTTTTTATTCTTTGATTATTTTTTCATTCTCCGTCTCTAAATTTATTACCAGTCAATTTATGTACACCTTCAGTAATTTTAGATTCACCAGCAGCTCCAGCTAACTTTTTACCTTTTGCTATGCCCTTTCCTGCGAATTTTGTAACCATTTTTGCTGCCCCAAAACCAGCCTTTATCACGCCAATATCCCTTAAGCTATCTCCTAAACCATTTGTATCACCAAATTGTGTACCAAATCAATTTGCCATTGAATATCCACCCAATAAACAACCAACAATTAAAAATATTTGAGCAATATGACTAGTCATGCTATTTTCTCATGTAGCCATTAAATTTTCTTTAATTACAGTTGCAGCAGTTATTGATATTTTAAATGCAAGGAAAATAACAATTGCTGTGAACATTTTAGCTATTAGTACTCTTCTTGCAGCACCAAAATTTTTACCATCATCAACTATTCCTGTTGATGCACTAACAATTAACAAAACCAGTAAAACTGCAACTTCTGCCATTCTTCTACATGTAAATAAACAAAATAAAGTCATTACAAATATCATGGCAGCAATAGAAACAAATCCAACACTTATGCCAGTGCCCTTAACCTCAACACCATAATTAATGGCTCAATTAGTATCTTTGTGTCCAGTAATCATTCTATAAATTTCTATTACTAAACTAAAAGAGTTCCTTATTTCTGAATTCATATATGTAGTAAGTATGTTTAAATTTACAATTGGTAAATTTTTACCAGTAAAAGAATCAATAGGTGTAATAAATGAAAATTCACCAGTAATGCCATAATCTCATTTTTCATTACTACCATTCAAAATTATTTCTCATAAACTTTTCCCTCCATTTTTCAAATTTTGGCCAATTAAAAAATTATTTAATGACTCAAATGTTTCAACTTTGCTAAATTGTTCAAATAAAGATTCGTAATTATAAGTCGCTGAATCATAAATGAATGATTGTGTTTTTAAATCATTGAAGGCAGCAATATTATTAGAAGTAGAATTTCATATATCATTAAATTCTTTAGTTAAATTAATTCAATTAGTTTTTGCATTATTTATTGAATTGATATATTGATAAAGTTTTGAATAAATATCCATATCAGAATTTAAATTACCATTTGAATCAAATTTTCAATTGGTATCTGCCAATATTTTTTTAATTCCCTCTAAATCTTTTAAAAAAATTGCATTTGTATCATCACAAAAATAATTTCTTAAATTATCAATTGTGTTCAGCATATTATTTGTTCGCTCTTGAATATTTGTTAAACCATTTTTGTTAGCCTTTTCAGAAATTTGTGATAAAATTTGACTCATTACTTCAAAAATTTTATTAAATTTAAGAATGTGTTTTTCACCAGTCGCATCAGTAATTTCAATATCATTAATACTAACTAATGTTTTTAAATGAGTTAGTGCTTTATCTAAATCACTATGCATTTGCATAAATTGTTCTCTTTTAATAAGTGCACTTATTCCTTCACCTTCACTAACAATTTGAAATAAAGCCATTGTTAAACTATTTAATAAAATAAATGATAATGGAATAACAATTGAACTAGTAAAAACCAAAATTGGTCATTTTATTTTTTCTTGTCATTTAATTGGTTCAGCCTTTCTAATAGAAACAATCAATAAAACAATATAAAAAATTACACATGCTACAACTCCAATTATTATCATTCTTCAAATTCATGTGAATATTGGGCTATCAATATTAAATTTTAATGTATCATCTTCTACACCAAATAGCATATGTCCTAAATTTGCACCACATACTCATGCAAATATTTGATAAATACCATTTAAAATATGTAATGGTGCAAGTATAAATATTTGATACATTATTGGCCATAATCAATCAAAAGATGGTTCACCAAAAAGTCATGTCATATTATTTTTCTTCTCCTTTCTTTTTTTTAATTAAATCTTGTTGTTCTTTTAATTGCACAATCATTTTTTCATTTAAAATTTTTTGTTCATTAAATTTTGCTTCCATATTGTTCAAAATTGCATCAATACCTATCTTTAAAGATTCAATGCTTTTATTTTGCATATAGAATTCTGTTTTCATTAAAGCGCTAGCTGGACTTTGAGAAAATTCCTCATAAAGTTTGTTTTGAGTATAAAAACTAATTGCCTCATGAATTAAATCAGAATAATTAATATTTAGTTTTTGACAATAATTTTGTAAAATTTCTTTATCTTCAATTCTAATTTTTATTGTATGAAAATTACTTTTTGCTTTTTCATTCATTATCCAATTTTACCTCCTTTAGAATTTGCAATTGCATTTCTTCTTTTAAAAATATACATTCCTGCAGCAGTGACTATACCTCCAACTAAAAAAGTTGTTCCTAAAGCAATTAATAATGTATGATCTATTTTATTACCATTATTAATCGGTTTATTTGAAGGTTTATTAGGATCATCTGGCTTATTTGGGTCAATTGGATTATCAGGATTTAATGGATCAACAGGGTATACTGGTTGATCTGGAACATATTCTGGATTGTTTGGATCGTGAGGATCATCTGGATCATATCATTCACCATTATGTTGGTAAATAACAAAATTTCTACCAATGGAATTCCTTGTATCATTAACATTTTTAACCATACCAAAAATTTTACTAGAAGCTTCATAACTATCAAAGTTATCTTGAGTAATAATATTGTTTATTCTCAAGGTAGCAGGTTTAGAACCAGTAATAAACCCTGGTGTTTCAATTATTACACCATTATTTAAAAAATCTACTCAACTAACTTCTAAACTATTATTTTGACCCAAAATCATAGAATTATAGTTCTCACAATATGAATAGTTAATTTGAAATTTATTATTATTGTTGTTTACATGGAATAAAGTTTCTAATTCATCTAATAAATTTTTATTTGAATTGTAATCAATTTTATGCATAAAAGGACAATCTAATTTATTAATTTCACTCTTAAATTCTATAAAATTTTTAGCAGTTGAATTATCCAAAATGTAATTAATGTCAAATTTCATCATTTCATCTTTTTTAAAATATTGGATATTTGTATTTGGTACAGTGTAATCAATAACCAAACTTCTATTAATATCCAAAATTCTACCTTGTTTTGCAGCATCCAATAAAAAATTCCAAATTTCATTATCCTTATCCATTAAGTCTTTATCAAATTTTAAAGTTCAGTCAGCTACTTTTTTGGCATAATTGGCTAATTTAAGCTTTGATTGAATCACGGCGACATCATATCCAGATAAAATTTGTTTTAAATAATAATCATTTAATTTTAATTTCATTAATGCCTTATATGTTTTTTCAACAGACGGAGTATCATCAGGAATTACAGGATCTACTGATATTGTACCACTGTTATCATCACCTTCTTCACCATCCATTAAAATATCATTTTTATTATTTAATTTAGCTTTTTTAACTGCTGGTTGAATTGTAGTTTCTTTTATTGTTTCATATGTATTATCTCTACAAATTAATCTTGTGTGATCTAAAACACTCAAATCTTCTTCCACTGTACTACCATCACCAGAAAATTGGCAATCTTCTCCAATTGTTCAATCTGGTGCTTTTGTATAACTTGACAATTGACCATTACCGGAATTATTTGGGTAATAAAAAACAAAATCTAAATAATTTTTGATATTATCTGTTTCGTTTTTAAATTTGAAATTTAATATATTACTATCATTAGTAAATTCTGTGTTATTTCAAAAACTTTCATTCAATCTAATTTGTAATTGTTTAGATGCATCACTTCAATATATATTCCCAAATTTATCATCCTGTTGTGCCAAAGTATATATTCTTCCTTTCATAGTTGCATTTTTTAATTCATGCATATTTGAATTATTATTGGCTAATTCAAAATTTCATCATTTTGTATCAGCAACATTAGTGTTATTTGTTTTATATCTTGGCATTGTATCACAAAATAATGAAAATTTAATATCTTTTGCATTAAACAATTTTAAATTTGAAATATATCCTTCATTTATTAAATTACCAACTGTTCTACCATTTGGTATTTCTTTTAATAAATCAAAACTAAAACTAATTTCTGGAGTTGATAAATTTAATTCTAAAGTATCATAGTAAAATTTAAAATAATTACCTTTTTGCGTACCCTTATAGATATTCCCAAACATTTCTCTATCACCAAAACCAGATGTTTCAACTCATTCTAAAAAATTAAAATAAACAATTTCGTTTTTGGGATAAAATACCTTAACAACTTTCTTTTTTCCAAAACCACCATCAATATCTGGAACTTGAATTTCATTATTTTTAGTGGTATCTTCATATTTTATGCCATATGGAAATTTCCCGTATTTTATACTTTGCCTATTAAGTATTTTATCTGGTTCATCAGCCTTTACACTATTTTCCCTAATACTTAAATCAACATTTGATTCTTTTTTTGGTTCCATTAAAGTATCTGAATTACTTCCAAAATTATGTCATTTTTGGTCGCCAAAATCTTTATTTCCTCCATCAGAAGTCATAAAATGATGCATACTTAAAGCATCATTAGTCATTTCCAATTTTAATTTTTCATTCCCATCCACAACTAATTTTATTAAATTCATTTTTAATTTAAATTCGACACTACCATTAGAATTATGAGCTCTCCCATCATTATTATTTCAATTACTAAAATTTATTGTACTTTCAGCATTAGTCGATTTGGAATAGTATTTATCATAGTTTGAATTAACAAATACTTGTGAATCGGTTTTTATATCATCTTCACTAGGATTATCAGCTTCAATTCATGTATAACTATTGGCATACCCACTGCCAACATAATTAAATTGCACTCTTACTGAATCAATAAAATTCTCTTGTAATAAAATATATAAATTGTTCTTGAACATATATTCACTTCATTCACATATTTTTTGTTTATTGAAATTTATTGTAATCTTTGTGTTGCTGAAAATATAACCATTACGTATACCATCATAATATAAAGGCATATTTCATTCTCTGCCACATCATATTTTTGGACAACTTTTAATATTAAAAGTAAAACTTGTATCCTGAACAGTTGCAGCATTTAAAATTGGTTTGGGTTTTTCACTGTTTATGATATTGTTATTAATTAAAATATTACCAATTGTAATACTGACAACACACATAGGTATGCATATTTGTAAAATTTTAGCAATTAATTTTAATTTCATTTTCATCTTTATTAATGTAAACTCCCTGTTGCATTTTTATTTTTTATTTAGCAGCTGATGGGTCATAACCTTGTGATATTAAAAATGGAACTAATAATTCTCATAAACATGGAACAGCAATAATTGCAATTGCAATTCCAATAATATATTTAATTACGCCATGAAAAGCAATTTTCAAAGCTTCAGATGTTGTTTTATCATGTTCTCTTATTTGTGTTAATGTAACAGTGATAACATTACATACTACAAGAATAATACCAACCAATATTGCACCTCATAGAAAAGCATTCACTACTCAATGAACAGCAGATGCTGTTGATTTACCCCACATTTTTTCTATAGTTTCTCAATAACCCATTGTAATATGTTCCTTAAATATATTATAAACATTACATGTTTTAATATATAATATAGACATCTTAAGATTATTTTTACTTTTTGCATAATTTCGCAGGTGCTAAGAGTAGCATTACAGTACCAGATACACAAACGATTGATGTATCAAACTTTGGTAAACTATCATATATTAAAGACAAAATTGGAAGTGTACTATCTGGCTGCACTGCTGTAGTTACAGTTAAATTTGATCAGTTTGAGATAAAAGCTGGACAAGCAATTACAAATGATTTTGATCCTATTCCATCAACTATTGAAGATAACCACACCTATACTGCTAAAACAAGTGTTAATTTTAGAGGGTTAGTTGGCATTAATAAAATTATAGAAAATAAATTAAATGTATTTTCTGTAGGCCCTACTAGTGGTAAAGTCGCAAGAGTTTTAAATCTCACTTATAATGACCAAAATTACCCATATTTATTAGCAGTAAACAATAATATTGATAATATTACTGCAGCAACCGGATATTCAGGTACACACAGATATTGTTTCATGAATACTGGTCATGCTGCATATGCAAGTGGATATTTATATGCTGGCAATGTTATTTCTGTATTCAATAATGGAGCAGCAGACAACACACAAAGTTATTCTGGTCTTGTTATGCCAGAATCAAAAGCATGTATTGGTTCAGGTGCAAATGGTGCTGATGTGACTATTGGTTTTTCAGAACAAAATCCTAAAATATTAGGATTTAATTCTATAACAGGTATGGAACATTGATTTGTTGGTGGCTCTCAGACAATATATCAAATTAATATGTATTTAAAATATGTTGATATATTTGTTGGAAAACCATCAATTACAGATCTTGTTTTATGAAATAAAGATCTTACAGAAGCAACAATAGGAACTGGTATTGGAAGTTATGTACTTGGAGGTATTAGTTCAGTTCCAACAACAGATTTTACAAATGCAAATACAGATTTAGCGGCTTCAGTAACAAATAGTTTAAATAGTAAACTTTCTAATGGTATAAAATTACACATGGTAGCGACTGGCTCTGGTCAAGTTGTTTATGATAATGATGCTAAAAAAATGTTAAAAATTAAATATTCTTATTACATATAGTTTAATTAATATTTCTAACTCTAAGACAGTAAATTCAACAATTTTATTGGACTTTAAATTCATCTCAAATGTCTTGATACAACTAAAATAAATAAGTCCCATATGCATATTGAGTATATCTTTTTATAGATGCTTCCGGATTCAAATACCTTCTATTAAAAGTAAATAAATTTATAACAGTATTTTGGGCATCATTTAAAGGAATATCATTAGCAGTTATCTCCATTACTCAAGCTTTTTGGCTAACCGCATATGATCCTGAAGGTCCAAGATATAAAAAGCTAAGTCCATAAAGAGAATTAAGATTTTCACTACCTCGAGGAAGCACAGAAGAAAATGTCCCATAGGGAAAAGTATCATGCATTGTAAGATCTGTTTCCCTATCTGAAGATACTGCAAATGATGCTATTCCAGACGGAACTGGATCTTGAACATGGTCACTACCTAAATTGTCAAAATGACCAAAAAATGAGAAACTAATTTTCCTATTAGTTGCCATTACAGCATGATCACCAGGTTCAAAAGTTATTGCAAAGGTAGTTAATTTATCTGTATTAGATCAATTACTTGTACCAAAATTAAAATTAAAAAATTTTAAAATAACATTCCTAAAATTAACACTTGTTTTAGCAGTATAGGTATGGATATTATCATCATTTACTATCTTACTAAATTCATCATCATTACTTAATGTTGCAGTACCACTAGCACTTAGATCAAATTGTTCAAACTTAACAGTAACTACTGCTGAGCAGCCAGATAGTACACCATTGATATTATTTTTATCATAAATTAATTTACCAAAATCTTGTGCAATAATAGGATCAATTCAATCTGTGTCACTACTGCTACCAGTCCCACTCTGAGCACCTGCGAAAATATAAAATTTAACGAAATGTATTAAATATAAAAGATTTATTATACAAAAAAATATAAAAAAATTTTATTGTGACCATTTTGATGTAGTTACTTATAAAACCATTGTTATGAAAAATAATTTTACTTTAAATATCAAATATTGTTTAAAAGGAGGAAAAAAATAATGCCTTTACCAGTTTTAAAAGTAACAGTTAATGAAATATTTTTTAGATTTTGCGATAATTCTTTCCAAAATATTTTTGATGAAGTATTTCCACTTTTTAAAGAAGGTCAAGCTGCAGGTAATTTAGAACAATGCATTAACAAAATTAATGAAATATTTGGCAATGACCATATGAAATTTCAAATATTTGTGTCACAATTATCATCATTTTTAGTACATAATACTATAAAAACAGAAAAAAATAAGGTTAATGTTGTTTCTAAAATAGATATTGCAAAAAAATTAACTGAAGCACAACAAAATTACAGGAAAGCTTATAGAAGTTTAATTCAAGAACAAGAGATGCAAGCAGAAATTTATAGTAGTGGTACTATAGGATGATATAAAAATTGAAAACTTGCGAGAATAGCCGCTAAAATTACACACTTAGAAGAAATGAAAAATGCTTCTAATATTGAAATATGTGGGTTGTTAACTATTAATGGTGGAACAATTAGTCATACTCTTGATACATGAAAAGAGGAAACCGAAAATAACAAGAAATGTGTAAATTTTTTAAACTTGTTAAGCAATATGACTGAACAAAAAATGCTTGAATGCACTGCACCAGATGGAAATACTTCAGATGCAGATAAAAGTTTGTTGCTACAAAGCTGTGTATGTGTACAAGTAGCTAAAAAAATTGCTGTACAAAATTATGTTGAAAGTGCAACACAATTTAATAAATCAGTAGCGTTGGTTAATTCTAAAAAATATTTATTTGCTGGCGAAGGAGATTATCATGATATGGAAAAAGCCAATGTTAAGGTTGCCAATGAAAATGATAGTGAGAGAAATAAAAAATCTGCTGCTATAGTAGTAGCACAACCTAAAAGTACTAAAATTCTTGTAGTAATTGGAACCACAATCAAGCAAGTTATAGAAAAAATAAAAAATTCATCTTACAATTCAACAAGATCTTTAGAACATCCTTCACACGCAAATTCTGCTACATTAGCTGCAAATGCGGAGACATTAGTTGATTACATGAATGGTGTTGAACATAAACATGTTGCTCATGTAGATAAGCAACTGGAAGCTGATTTATTACACGATAGCTTAATTTAAATTCTACTAAAGCTGTATCCATGCTTTAAATTAATACTGTAAAAGTGCATTTAAACTTTTTACCTATCAAAAGTTACTAGGTTTGTAATAAACAATATTTTTAATGTTAACAATAGAACTTTTTTAAAAAACATTGCAATATCCTTTATTTTTATGCCAGAAAGATGCTTTCTAACACATTGTTTTTAATTTTAGAACTTATTTTATCTTGTGTAACTTGCATGCAAAATAAATAGAGGTGGAGTACTGCATTTGGGAAGTTTCACTTAAGAAGTTTTAAGTAATAATATTAAAATTTTTTTTAAAAAAGTGCTATGTCTATACAAAATAATTTTTCATTTTCCAAGGAAAAAAGGTCATCTAAACTCAATTATCTGTCAAAGTCTGAAAGATGAATATAAAAAATTTATTTAATTAAGCAAAATCTGTTATATAACATATATGCCATGAGTAAAAAATTTAAGAAATATTTAGAAATTCAAAAAAAGCACAATGCATATAAATTTGCTTTTGCTACCATAGAATTTGATGCCGAAACAATTGCACCTAAAAATGGTTTTGAAATTAGAGGCGAAATGCTTGGATTATTAGGAGCTGAAGATTTTAAAATAATTACTAATAAAAAATATTTAAAATTATTAAATAATTTAAATGAATGTAAAAAATTAAAAGCTGATCAAAAACGAATGATTGAACTTTCTATCAAAGATGCTGAAGAGTTAGAAAAATTGCCAAAGGAATTGTATAAAAAATCAATTAATTTAACCAATAATGCATATATGATTTGGCAAAATGCCAAAAATAAAAGTGATTTTGAATTGTATATGCCCACATTAAATGAAGTAATAAATTTACAAAAAGAAAAACTAGCATATTTTACTAAAAAAGATAATTATGATTATCTATTAGATACTTTTGAACCTGGTTTTAGTAAAAAAGACTATGATAATTTTTTTGATAATTTCAAAACAGAAATTTTACCATCACTAAGCAAAATTGAAGGCAATAAATTACCAGAATTTTTGTTGGCAAAATATGACATTGCCAAACAAAAAGAATTTAATGATATATTAATGGAATATTTGGGAGTTGATAAAAATACTTTTTATTGTGGTGAAACTGAACACCCTTTTAGTTCACAATTAAGCATGAAGGATGTAAGATTTTGCACAAAATATCAAGAAAAAAACTTTATTGATTCTATTTTTTCAACTATTCATGAACTTGGTCATTCTTTTTTTCAAGCATATATTAATGAAAAATATGCTTTTACACCAATAGAAACTAATATTTCAATGGGTTTACATGAATCACAATCAAGATTATTGGAAAATTACATTGGTAGAAGTAAAAGTTTCTGAGTTCCTTTATTTCCTAAATTAAAAAAATTATTCCCAATACAATTAAAAAATGTAGATCTAGATTTTTTTATTGAATCTATTAATATTCCATTGTTTTCTTTTATTAGAACTGAGGCAGATGAATTAACATATACATTGCATGTGATAGTAAGATATGAAATTGAAAAAGAAATATTTAAAAATAAAAAATTTGATATTAAATCAATTAAACAATTATGAAATGACAAATACCAAGAATATTTGCATTTATTGCCTAATGCAGATAATATTGGTATTCTACAAGATGTGCATTGATCTGGAATGAGTTTTGGTTATTTCCCAACTTATTCATTGGGTTCAGCAATAGCTGCACAATTTTATAACCAAATGAAAAAAGACATCAATGTTGATCAATTATTGTCAGAAGGTGATTTTTTAAGTGTTAAAAAATGATTAATTGATAATATTTACCAACATGGAGCAATGTATAAATCTAAAGATTTAATAAAAAAGGTATGCAATGAAGAATTTGATGCAAATTACTACATTCAATACTTAAAAAATAAATTTTTAAAATAACAAATATAATGCAATTCAGTACAAAGTTGTATTGTTTGTGATACATTTATTAGTTTATTTTGTTTATAAAAAAAATTAAGTGCATTTAATTTTTTTCTTAAAAATATAAATATAATTAAGTATATTTTATAATATTCTTAAGAAATTTATTGCAAGAAATAAATATTTGGATATACTTAATAGGTATAAAAACAAACCTTTTATTAAAATAATTATTGGTATTAGAAAAGTAGGAAAATCCACAATACTTAGGCAGTTTTGTGATAGTATTAAAGATAAAAAAGCCAATAAACATTTCTTTGATTTTAATGATTTTGAATTTAAAATGCAAATAAATGATAAATTTAAATTACATGAAATTATTAAAAAAAACTATAAAAGGGATGTTAAAAATTATTTCTTTTTTGATGAAATACAAGTAATAGATGAATTTCAAGAAGTATTAAATAGTTGGAGTAATTATGAAAATGTCGATATTTATGTTACTGGTTCAAATTCAAAATTATTATCTTCCGAAATTTCTACTTTAATTACTGCTAAAAATATTACATTAACAGTATATCCATTAGTATTTTCTGAATATTATGATTATGCAAAAAATATTTTGCACTTTAATACCAAACAAGCATTTGAAAATTATTTTAAATATGGTGGCATGCCTGGTAGATTACATTGAGATATTGAGGAAGACATATGAAAATATTTAAATATGATATTTAGTGATATATTACAACATGATATCTTAAATAGAGAACAAATTGTTAATATTGAAGAATTCATTTCAATATATTATTATTTGCAAAATAATTTAGGAAAAGAAACTAGTTTAATGAATATTTGTTCTTATTTGAATAATTTGAAATCAAGCATCAGTCTACCAATAATTTCTAAATATACAAAAATTTTATTAAATTGCTTTTTGATACAAAAAATTAATAAATACGATCTAGCAGGTAAAAAAATTTTGGATAATAAAATAAAATATTATCCTTTTGATATTGGTATGAGAAATTCTATAGCAAAAACATTTGCCAATAATAGAGAAAAAATATTAGAAGCAATTGTTTTAAATGAATTGTTATATAGAGGATATGAGGTTAATATAGGAACAAGTCAAAGTATTAGTGAAATTGATTTTATTGCACATAAAAATGGCAACACTATTTATATACAAATTTGTGAGCATTTAACTGATGATATTAAAGATAAAGAAATTAAAAATCTTTTGAAATTAAAAATCTTTTGAAATTAAAAAATGGGTTTGATAAAATTTTAATTTCAATGGATGAATTTAATTCCATTGATGAAAATGGTATAAAATACTTTAATTTGATAGATTGATTATTAAATAATTAAAATTCTTTCAAAATTTCCTCGATGCCTTTTTTAATAAAATCATTGCTTTTTTTGTTAAATTCAAAACCCAAAATCTTTATTGTTTCTAAAGGTGATTTAGAATTACCAGAAGATAAAAAATTAAAATATTGGCTTATAAATTTTTTATCTGTGGAAATTTTTTTAGATGCATATTGAGCAACCATTTCCCCAATTGCATATTTATAAACATAAAAATTACCACTATAAAAATGTGGTATTCTATATATACTAGCTAATGATTTATTGTAGGGTTCTTTTGAAATATCATATTTAAAATCACCTTTATATTTAATCATCATCTTTTTATATAATTCCATACCAATTTCCTTGTTAAAAGGTTGATTAGTGTTAATCAATTCATTTACTTCATATTCTCAATTAGAAAAAATGATTTGTGTAGTTACAGTTGAAAAGAAATCAGAAAGCATTTTGTTGATTATCATTTCTTTAAACTCTTTATCATTTTTATATTTATTTAATAAATAATATGATAATAATTTTTCATTAGTTATTGAAGCAATTTCAGCAGTAAAAATTTTAACACTTTTATACACTTTTTGAACTTTATTATAGTAATATGAATTTAATGAATGACCAAGTTCATGAATTAATGTATATATACTGTCTAAAGTTCCATCAAAATTCATTAGAATATAATATTTTTTTAGACCATTTGTTCCACCAATAGAATATGCCCCACCTCTTTTATTTTTTTTAATATTAAAAGAGATTCAATTTTCATTAAAAGCTTTTTTAACAATTTCCAAATATTCTTCACCTAATGGTTTAAGTGCTTCCAAAACAATTTGTTTTGCTTCATCAATACTAAATTTCATTTGTTTTTTTGTTAGTTCTAATGAAAGATCTCATGGTTCAATTTTATCAATATTAAAAAGTTTTTTAATTTTTTTATTTCTAAGTTCCCTATATTTGACAAATACATCCTTGTATTCTTCAACATTACTATACAAATTTAAAATAAATTTTTTATCTATCTCATCACTAATACAACAACTGCTAATATAATCTTCATATTTTCTTACTTTAGAATATTTATTGAACATTTTGTATTGATAATGTAAACAAGTATGAAAGGAAGTTAAAAAACCATAATATGCATCTTGATATGACATTCAAACATTTTTTCGTAATGTACGATCTTCATTTTGCAATAATGAATGCACTGCAGAAGAATTAATAATTTCATGTTCTTTGCCTGCAGAGTCTAGTGCAGGTTTGAATTTAATTTCAGAACTATTTAAAATTTCAAATATTTCTGACTGACCAGAGATTCCAGAAATATTTGTTAGTAATAATTCTTCAACTTCGGAAAGAATATGATTTTTTTGCTTAAAAATCTTTTCAAAACCTCTAGAATATTCTATTAATTCTTTATCTTTTAGGTATCTTTTTACTGTGTCCTCATTTTTAATGATTATATTGTCATAATCAAATGTTTTTTTGCTAAATTCTTCACTTTCAAATTCTAATTTATTTTCCCAATCAGTTCACATGCTATCTATCACATTGATATTAGCTTTATTGGAAATATAATTTGATAAACGATTAGAAATCTTTTCTTCATCTTCATTAATTTTTATTCACTGTTTGAAATTTTTAAGTGACTTTAAAAAATCCGGATATAACTCAACAATTTTAGTGTTAATTTCAAATCATTGTTGATGTAAATATTCTAGTGTTTTACCCTCTAAAATATCTTCTAAATCTCACTCATTTTGCTCTATTTTTTTCATATAATAATTATATGAACATGCAAGCAATGCTTTCACAAGCAAACAATATCAAGGCTAAAGTTGATAAAGCACTTGCAGAATTTGATAAAAAAGTATTTGAATATGACTATAAAAATGGTTCAATAATCACACAAATTTTTGGTAGCTCAAAAATTTTTAAAATCAAAATAAACGATATCTTAATTGATAAAGATGACAAAGAAATGTTGGAACAAATGGTAGCCGAGGCAATTAATGAGGCAGTTTTATCAACAACTGCTGATAGGAATGAAATTTCAAATAAAATTACTTCTGGTGCATTTTAAATTATTACCTTTATTTATAATATAAATAATAGTATGTGAAACCCCTTTTCTGTCTTTAAGAAAAAGAAAAAAAATATTGATGAGTTTAAAAATAAAAAAAAATGGAACATTATTAATGTAGTTTTTTGTAGTATTTTTGCTGTTTGTACATTAGGCGGAACAGCTACATCAGCATGATATGTAACCACAAATCAACAATTAGGTGCTGAATTTAACAATTCATATAACTTCAAAATAGAATTGGATACTACTCATCCTGATGGCGATCCTTTAAAAACTGTTTCTTTAGAAGGATCAGATAAAGACAAAAATATAGAAGATTTTAAAGTTAGAACTCAAGCTACTGCTGATGCATTTGCTAAGTATTTATATTCACAAAATATAAATCAATATAATGTTTTTCCAAGTTTTTATGTTGGAAATGATAATAAAGCACATGCTTCAATTTCAGTGCAAATACCAAAATCATATACTGAAATGATAAAAACAATCAGTTCTGAAGATACAAAAAAAATTGCTTTAGATAAATGAAACTCATATATTAATACTGTATATTCAAGTAATGTAACATTACTTTTTAATTGAAATGGTGTTGCAAATACCAATCAAGGCCAAGAATCTAATCACCAAGTAAACAAAACATATTCTGTTTTGCCACAAGAAGCATTAGTTGGAGATGCTAAAAATTCCAAAAACACTGTTTTTAAAGATCCAACTAATCCAAAGAGTGTTTATATAAAATGTCCTGACAGTTTTAAAAATTTAACTAAATATTTTGAGTGAGCAAAAAATAATAAAGATGGTGAAAAATTTAAAAATTTTCCACTTTTATATGTTATCAGGGATCAAGCAAGTTTAATTAATAGAATGTCCTATGTTTTAAATTGTGCTGCTTTATATTGATCTTGAAATATAAATAAAGATAATGAAAAACTAGTTAGTTCAGGAGCTGCTAAGGATTACGAAGATTATATAAAATTAAATGGACGTGAAACTAATTTTCCTTTTAAATATCTTTCTCCATCTGAAAAAGATTTTGCTACCAAATGAATTTTAGGTGCAAATGGAAATATTGAAGCAAATTCTGCAATAAATTTAAATGATGTAAACAATTATATTTATGGTTCAGCAGATGCAGGAGCTGCAAATAACATAGTTAATTTTACTCCTTGATTAACTATTCAAGAATTATTAGAAAAATCTAGTTACAACCCAGATATAGATATAGTAGGTAGTCAAATAACAAATGAGCTAACACCATATAATTTACTTTCTTATATTGATGCAAAAGAATTTGCTACACCAACATCACAAACAGCCCTAAATTATGGTAAAATTGCAACACCCAAAGATTCAAATATGTTACATAGTGGTGTTGTTTCTTTTGAATTTATTAATAAATATGTTTTAGAAATTATTACACCAGATAATTACACAACATATTTTCCTAAAATAGAACCTGGCAAAAAAGATGACAGTGGCAGAGATGATGTTGGTAAATTTTTTAGCATTTCAGCGCCATCAATTGCTTCTGCAAATGATTTATATAATGCTCTTACTTCTTATGGTTTAAATCATGAATTATTGGCATTTAAAACTTTTTCACCTGTTGCATCTGGAGAATTGGCAATTAATTTTTTTCAGCATTCAATTTATGATACTAATAAAACATTTGTTGAAAATTTATTTAGAATAGATCCATTATTGGGTGCAGCTATTGCTTTAATATTAATTGTATTGATAATTGGTATTATTGTATCAGTGTTATATAGGGTTCCAGGTGCAGCATTTACTTTATTAGTATCAGCTATATCTGGTGCAACATTATGTATTTTAATTGTTTCAGGATATGTGTTGTCATTTAGTATACTTTCAAGTATATTAGTTGGTATATTTCTTAATTTCTTTGCTTTCAAATATCTCATTGAGAAGATTAAGAAGCATTATCTCAACCATTCAATCCTTGAAGTTGCACTTAAAAAAGGTTTTAAAACAAGTGTAATGCAAATTATAGATGCATTTATAGTAATCTTATTAATGTGTGTTGGTATGATTTATTTTGGTAACTTAGATTTACAACATTTTGGAGTTTCTTTAATCATATTTACAGCATTAAGCATATTGTCATTCTTGTTATTATTAGTTCCTAGTTGTTTTGCATTTTTAAAATTAACTAAATGAAATATCAAATGTTTGTTTATGCCTAAAGCTCTTAAAATGCATGGTACTAAATTTCAATATAGCGTTGGAGAAAATAAAAAATTTGAAACATCATTTAGTAATTTAAAAATGTTTAATAAATTCAGTTGGAAAATAACTGATTTTAAAACAAAACTTATTGGTTTAATTTTATTAGTAGCTTTAATTATTGGTATGGTATTATTGTTTACAATTGGTGTACATAATTCATATTTTATTTATGGTGGTACAAAAGTATTAATTAGTGCTAATGCAGCTAATCATGCGGGTATTATTGATGCAATTAAGAACCTAAATTTAGGTTTCGGAAATGCAATATTAGATAATAATTTCTATATTATGTATTCTTCAAAAATTATTAATGTTGCAACAGACTTTGCTGGTTTAAAAGATTATATAAATATAGGCAATGTAGTCGTTCAAAATATTTCAACAATTGCTAATATTCAAATAATATTGGACTGTGTTAAAATGATCTTTATTATTTCTGGTTTAATTGCTGCATATTCAATTATTAGAAATGGTTTTGTTACTTTAATACCATTATTCTTATCATTATTGATTGCACCACTATTAACTGTAGCATTTATTAGTATTTTACAAATTACAATTGATAGTTATGTAATTATTTCTGTTTCAATGATTTATATGTTCAATGCATTCTTCTCAATTACTTTCATTAATAATATCTACAACAAATGAATGAAAAATCATTTCTACCACAAAAAAGATTTAATTCTTATTATTGCAACTGAATTAAAAAACTCATTACATTTCTTCTTAGGTTATTCATTGGTATTGATAGGTTCATTAATTGTATTAATGTTATTATCTTCAACTACATTAATACCTTTATATGCATTAATTTTGACTGGTGTTGTATTAATTAATGTTTGTATGTATACTGTTATCCCAGAGATTATTTATTTATTTATTAAAATTAAATACAAATACTATAGAATTATTGAAGAAAATAAAATTAAAAAAATTAATTATGATAAAATTGATGAACAAAATATTGATAATATTAACTTCTTTGAAAATAAAAAGTACGATTTATAATATTTAAATTTTAAATTATAATTTAAGTGTACTACCAATGCAGATGTAGTTCAATGGTAGAACACAGCCTTGCCAAGGCTGTCACGTGAGTCCGATTCTCATCATCTGCTCCAACAAATAACTGAGTCAATTACTTAAAACTGATCATTTAGACTTTTTGTTAAACATCATATTGCATACAACGGTATTGATTTAATGTTGTTTTCAAAGCCAAAATTTTTACCTGAAATTCTAATTGCATATCTTGGTTTGTAATTATTAATGTATTGCATCAAACTTTTAGATTTTACATTTATTGATGTCTTAGCTTCAATTGGTATTATTTCTCCATTCATATCCTGGTAAATAAAATCTACTTCTGCAATGCCATTGCTTTCTCAATAATGTAATGATATATTGCCGGAATTTAATTCTTCAGCAACATATGTCTCTGTTAGTGTTCCTTTAGAAATATTATTATCATTATTGAATAATATTGTTTGTTGTACAAAGTCACACTTTGCACAAAACAATCCTACATCCAACATATATATTTTGTATGACAAAAGATCTTCATACATTTTAATTGGCATAATTGGTTGTTTAATTTTAATACTTTTGAGTACAATATTAGATGATACTAACCAATCAATACAATTTTCATATTCTTTTGCTCTAGCACCACTTTTGATAATATTGTATTGAAATTTATGATTTTCTTTGGCTAATTGTGCTGGAATAGAATTAAAACAAGATTCAATTTTAATTGATTCTGATGTAGTACAGTATTTTACCATATCTTTAGAATATGATTCTAAAATATTCATTTGCTTAGCTTTTACTAACAATAAATTTTTTGTTTTGATATATGTTTCAACAACATCTGGCATTCCTCCAATTACTAAATATAAATTATATAGGTCAATTGCTTTATCATGATTTGAAAACTTTTTATTATTATCATAACATTTTTGAATTTCATTTAATAATGTTGTATTATTGTTATCAATTGCTAACACAAATTCATAAAAATTCATGGGATGCATTTTTAATATATCTACCTTTCCAACTGGAAATGAAAAACCCTCTCTTTTGGTAACTAAACCTAATAAACTACCTGCACAAATAATGTGCAAATTTGGCATTACTTCATAAATTCTTTTAAGTGATGAAATGGCTGCATTACAAGATTGTATTTCATCAAAAATTATTAATGTAGTTTCAGGAATAATGTTAATACCTGAATAAATTGACAATTGTATTATTAAATTTTGTATATTATCATTTGCATTGACAAAAAGATTCTGAAGTTTTAAATTACCTTCAAAATAAAAATATGCAGCATTTTTGTAATTTTTATTACCAAATTCCAAGATGGAATAAGTTTTGCCTATTTGTCTTGCACCCAAAATAATCAATGGTTTTCTATCAGATTTATTTTTTCATTGTAATAATTTTTGGTCAATTAGACGAAACATATAGTGATATTATAACATTTTTACATTTTTTCCAACGAATAAGTGTGATTTGATATTAATTTCACCCATTCATGATAAAAATCCCATAAATTTAGAATAAATAAGATTTTATTTGGCCTAAACTTAAAATAGTATCTCCATTAGCTTGTGTTCTTTTAATGAACATTAATTAAAAAGTTAATCTTCTAATCCATATTGCTATCTTTTTTTAATGTCTTTGCGTTTAAAAGTGTGATGTATATGACAATAATTACAAAATCATTTTTGTAAACCACTGAAACTAATGGCACATTTAATTATTTTTTTTACCACAATTAATGTAAAAGGGGGAATCATTTTCTCCTCACATCTATAAAATTATGCAGCCCAACTATGATGCTCACACTATAGTTAAGGGTATTTTTTTCTATGTAAATCGGCTAAAAAAGCACCCGTTTTTCAGTATTAACCTTCTTTTGCAAAATTTGATATTTTCGCAGATGCTCAGAGTAGCATTGCAGTTCCAACAACAACGACAATCACTCCTACAAATGTATTAAACTTTGGTAAACTATCATATATTAGTGACAAAATTGGAGATGTACTATCTGGCTGTTCAGCAGTAGTTACTGTTAAATTTGATCAGTTTGAGATCAAAGCTGGACAAGAAATTACAAATGATTTTGATCCTATTCCATCAACTATTGAAGATAACCACACCTATACTGTTAAAACAAGTGTTAATTTTAGAGGGTTGGTTGGGAAATATGTTTTAGATACTACACATCAAATTAGCACAATAGCTACTCAAAAATTACCTGATAGAACTGATCATTCAACTAATGCTACTCCACTTTTCCTATCTGTCTCACCAAATGTTACGTATTGATATTGTACATCTCCAGGACAGTTAACTGGTGGCTTCACACCAACCACTACTGGGTACGCATATGGTAATAATCAATATGGTGAAACTGTAAGCGGGTATTTGTATCCATGTAATATGAATTTTGCTATTCCTGCGAACATAAATGAGTATGAAATTGATGGTAATGCGCAATTTTTAAATAATTCTCTATGCCAACGTGCTGTATATCCTGATGCCAATGGTAATGGGTACCAAGCAATGTCTATAGGTGTTGTTACATCAGGTAGTAGTGTTCAAGTACCCGCACATTCTCTATGAAATACATGTGGATCATCTAGTTTTCATGGAGGTTTTGCTTACTTAAAATATTTAGACCTATATATTGGAAAACCTAATTCCGCAATTGTATGGAAACCTGAAGCTACAACGGCATCTATTGTAAGTGCTAGTGGTGCAATACAGTATTTTGAAGCTGGAAAATATGTATCTAATAATCTTGGTCTTAGAGATGATTTAGACAGCAAACCGACAAATAGGAATAATGTTAATAATGGTGTACGAATTCAAATGCAAACAAATAATACAAATACTGCTAATGAAATGTTTAAAGGTTCTAAAGTATGAATTACATATTTTTATTACGTATAAAATATTTAAAATTTAACCACAGTAGTATATCCAATACCCATACAATTACTAAACATGATATCATTGGTTACAGGTTCAAATACATTGCAATCACTAATATTAGTAACTTTGGTAGTAAATTGCAATGCACATTGTAATAATGTTGAGGGTGCTGATGTTGAGTTTGTATTGATCGTAATTTTCATAATTTTTATTATTGAAAATCCATTCAATAATTTTAAACCAGTCATAGTTTTTATAACACGCGTACCTTCATCAAGATCACCAGGAAAAACATTAGTAACGCCATCACCTAAACTTTTATTTACAAGATGAATTGTTAAAAATAAATAAGTCGAAATAGGAATTAAATAATTATTTACACTATTAACAGATAGATCTATTCCGTTACCCAGAGATTTTTTCGAAACAAGAATAGGAACCGTAATTTGAGATAAATTTCTAAAATTAACACTTGTTTTAGCAGTATAGGTATGGATACTATCACTTGTAGTTATTGTAGTAAATTCGCTTGCATTATCAAACTTTGAAGCTGTTGTAAAATCAAATTGCTCAAACTTAATTGTAACTACAGCTGAGCAGCCAAATAGTACTCTACTGATATTATTTTTATCATAAATTAATTTACCAAAATCTTGTGCAATAATAGGATCAATTCAATCTGTGTCACTACTGCTACCAGTCCCACTCTTAGCACCTGCGAAAGAACATTTTGCATAAAAATAATTTATATCTATACAAAATAATTTTTCATTTTCCGAGGAGAAATGTCTACTGAACACAATTGTTTGTCAAAGTCAAGTTAAATTAGAAAATCCATTCTAAAATA
>JAIRTE010000024.1 GCA_031255095.1 Mycoplasmataceae bacterium | reverse complement strand
ACATATTTTCTCATCTTAAACTTTTCCTTCTTCAAGCTGTTTTTTAATTCATTCATCTTCATATTTCATTAAATTTTCTAAGTTATCTTTCTCCATTTGCTCTGCCAAATAGATCAATTTGTTAATTAGGCTTAATATAATTATTAGATTCCTTTTCATTTATTCAAACTGCAATTACCAGGTTTCCCAAAATATTTCTACTGAGGCGATCACAGAGTAGCCTCTATAAACTGGGTAGCCTGGTACCACTAGTGCATAAATAAGTGATATGCACTCACTATGCTTAAATTATAACATATTTCTAAGCCTGGAGGTTTTTGACAACAAATTCAAAACAAACCAACCCCTTAATTTTGGGCACACACTTTTTTAAACACCAAAAAGTTGTATAGCACTACAACAATATACAATGCTATAATAGTATAAATGAATAAAAAAGAAGTAACAAATGTAATTGTAGATTCAGAAGTTCTAGATTCAACCCAAAGAAAAAGAATCGGCACCAAGGAAAAATTATCTTTATCTGGTAGCGAAATCAATAAGATTATTGATACTGTTGGTATAGATAAAACTAAAAAACGTAGTTCAAAACCTACTGAACCACCTCAGCCTCCATCTGATTCAGACCCAACTATAGAAGATGAAAAAGAAGGTTCTAACAAAAAACCAAGAAATAAAGCAAAACTAAAAGATAAAAAAGACAAAGTTAGTAAATATGTATTAAAATCAGATTTTGATGGTTTTAAGACTGATGTTAATGTTAAATTTGATAAAATAGAAAATCGAATGGAAAATTTAGTATTAAAATCAGATTTTGATGGTTTTAAGACTGATGTTAATGTTAAATTTGATAAAATAGAAAACCGAATGGAAAATTTAGTATCAAAATCAGATTTTAACGATTTCAAAACCAATGTTAATGCTAGAATGGATAAAATAGAAAATAGAATAGATAAATTAGAAAATAAAATTGATAATTTTATTGAAGAACAGAGATTAATCAATTACAAAACTGAACATGATATTGCTGATATGAAAAAAAGTGTTGATAAAATCCTTGATCTTTTAACTAATAAGGAAAAATAAAAGTTACACAAAATTATGTGCAGTGTCACTAAATCAGGTGATTAAAGTTACACAACTTTTTTAGAAGAAACCTGACTAGAATCTTTATCTACTTTACTATTTCATTTATCACGCAAATTTTTATACAAATGCCTCAAGCCTTCATGTCCATCATATTTCATTGTTTGTTTAATTATACCTTTGTTCATAAAAATTAAATAATCAGCATATTTTTGAATTTCATCCAAATTATGAGTAACAATTAAAAAAGAAGTTTGAGGATGTTGTTTACGATAATGTTCAATGAATTCCCAAAATAAATCTCTAGTTTGAGGGTCTAAATTATCTGTTGGTTCATCCATAAGTATTAAACTATGTTGAACAAAAAATGCTTGTATAAAATTAATAATTTTCTTTTCTCCAGATGATAATTTATTGATTCTTTTCTTTAAATTACTTTTTGAAAAATCAAAGAATTTTATCAAATCTAAAACTCTTTCATTAGTTTGTTTTGTGTTTAAGTCATAAAAAGCACCAATTTGGTGAAAAAATTCATTAACAGTAATATTTTTAATATCATTTTTTTCTGGGATATAACCAATATCTTTTCTTGAATTATGATTTTTATGGTCAACGCCAAAAATTTTAATACTACCTGTATCTAATTTCACAAAGTCCAAAATGGCCTTAGTAGTAGTAGTTTTACCTGCTCCATTATGACCAATAAATACTGTAACATTACCAATAGGAACATTAAAACTAACATTACTTATTAAATTAACTCTTTTAGTAAAGATTGACTTCTTAGCAGATACAGTGATATCATTTACTTCAATTGCATATTTACTAACAGGAACCTTTTTGGTTCCTGTATGTAGTTTAACTTCTTTAGTTCCTGTACTTTTTTTGTCTCTTTTGGTAATAATTTTCATACCATTAGAATCTAAGTATTCACTTACCTTATCAGCACCTCAAAGTTTAGTATCAGAAAATGCTTTTGTCATAATCTCCTTATTTGATAATTTTTTAGTTGAATAACCAACTTTCTTAGTTGGGTGTGTTACTTTCTTCGTAGGAGTTATTTTTTTAGTAGCCATAATGTTTAATTGTCAATATTACCTTTCTTAAATAAAATTATACCAATTGGTAGCGAAACGGCTAAAGCAAATCCACTTAAAATAATTGGAGAAGTCAATCATCAAAATCTATTTAGATCATCAAAATCACCCTTATACAACTCCAAAAGAAGTGGATACAAAATTGCATAAACAACAATGTAAGTTGAAAATATAGATGTAGCAACAGCAACCGGCATTTTGTATCTAAAAATGGTAGTTAAAATAGAACACATTAAAGTGATTGTTATTAAACTAAAGAAATAAGAAATAGGATTAATACCATGATTACCAAAAATATTATTATTAAATTTGATTTTTTCTCATATAACTATACCAACAATAAAACATATTGTTGGTACTAATAATATTAAAGCAACAATTAAACTTGATAAACATTTTGCATATAAGAATACATCTCTTTTAATCGATTTAGAAAGAAAAAATGTTCTTTCTCCATGAACCACATTAACTTCTCCAATAATTGCTGAAATTATTGCACACATAGAAAAAACAACTTGTGAAGTAAGAATTGGTCATGTATCAGTAATATAATAATTTTCTAAATGCCCTCATTCTGTAATTCAAGGTATTAAAATAAAATTACAAGCATTAACAATGATGTTAATAACTAAAAATACATAAAAAGCTTTAGAAACCAATAATCTCTTAATAGAAATTAAAAAAATAGTATTAAATTTTCTAAAAGAAGCCATAATCATATTATCCATATTTTAAAAGTTAAAATTATTAATTCCTCTTAAAAGTTCAGCAGAATAGCTGAAAGCACCATCAATTGAAGGTTCCATATTATCAGTGTTAAATAAATTATTTAGTGGGACAGTAAATAAAGTAAATTCATCATTTTTATCATCATATTCTATCAATTCATGATCTCTTATTTTAATAAATGGATTTTTTGGATAAACAGGATCTGGTTTTTGAACAATTGGATACATGCCATAATTATTACCTCATTTTAGATCTGGTTGTGCTCACAAACCAACAGAAGGTGATGAAAATATTTTATAATACGGTAAGAAACCAAAAAATTCTTCCTGTTGATCACTGAATTCATCTTTAAAAATACTAATGTCATACTGACTTATATTCACAGCTTTATCAAATAAGTCAAATTTATTTTTACAATTTTTGATGAATTCATTAAAATTACCTGTGTACACACCTTCAATGTAGTTATTATCCATAGGTTTTAAAAAATTTGTTGCAAATTCTTTTCTTTTTTGAATACGAGTTTGGGAAGAATTACCATAAACATCTTTAAAATTTGGTAATAATTTTCCAATATTACTAAAGTTTTTATGTATTTTTATTGCATGATTAGGTTCAGTAAAAGCATTTACATTTTCATCAAAAACAACATTGCTTAATTTCATACTTGGTAAATACAATTGCATAGCAGCCAATGAATCAGTCTCTGCAGCCTTAGCAGGATTATAAGTAGAAAAATGTCCTTGGCCATTAGCAAATTCTAAACCAAAAAAACGTGGTTGTGTGGCATTATATAAATGTTTACCTAAATTAATATTAATTGGTAAACCTCCCTTAGGTGGTTTAATGGAAAAATCATAATATTGATAAGATTTTAAACTTGAAGGAACTAATTGTAAAAAAGTTTGAGTATAAGGAATATAAGTATGAATTTTTCCATCATAGCCAGTAGGAAAATGTGTTTTTCGATCATCTCAATAATTAGGTGTGAAGGCGCCTAATAATTGAGGCCCTGTTTCTCCTTCTTCATGTCCACCCCAAGAATATGAAACATTAATATCTAAACTTTGGATAGGTAAAATATTTAAATATAATTTTGAACTCATTTCAAAATCAATTTTTATGTAATCAAAGACATGTGTTGCATAGTTATATAAATAATCATAATGCATCTTAAAGGTAGAAGGATTGAGTTTAATATTAAAGGTATCATCGATAAATAGACATTCAAGTTGTTTATGGGCCAAACTAGCATAATAAATGAAATCATTATTTAAATTAGTTTCAATAAAATTTTCGATTGATTCTTCAGGTTGTCCAGATGGATCATAATTATATAACTCATTAATACTTTCTATACAACTATATTCCTTTTTTAATAAATGATAATCTTGCTTTTTTGGTTTTGTAGTGATGTTGACATCACCTTTATAACCAATATAAGAAGGTTTAGGTTTTTCAACATGAATCAAAGTTTCTTTTTTTAAATTTGTATGGTCTAAAAGTCATTCCACTTTTATGTCAAATGGTTTTGATTCATTTGTTGGGGAAGTTTTAAAAGTAAATTCTATATCAACAAATAAAAATTTATTTCTTTCATCTTTTCTAAGAAATGGCTTTGATTCAATGTCATTTTTATGTTCTGCAGGAATTGTAACTTTTGGTTCTAATATATCACTTTGATAATAACCATCTCAAATGGAATTTGCTGTAAAAGTATTTCCATTTCGCCAAAAAGTTGTAATATTTGAAGTAGTAGATAATGTTGGTTTAACTACAGAACATGAAGTTAAAGTGGAAATTGATAAAAAAGTTATTGGGCACAAAACACCAAGTCCTAAAGCAAAAGCCAATAAAACCCTTCTAATATTCATGATATATAAGTATATATCAATTATAATTTATTTCAATTTCTCAATTAAATAAATTTTTGATTCAATATCATTTAAATCATTAATTAGATAATTTGTGTCATTTGGAAAAGCATCAATATTTTCATATGGTATATCATTTGTTACCCTTATAGAACCAGCAAAACCAGCCTTTCTTGCCCCTTCTACATCTTCATGAGTTGTATCACCAACATAAATACATTCTTCAGGTAATAAATCTAATTCCTTAGCTGCTTCAGTAAAAATTAATTTATTTGGTTTCCTAATACCAACTTGTGAAGAAATTAAAATGCAATTTTCATCAAAGTATTGATAAATATTCTCTTTTAATAATTTTATTAAAACAAAATCATGGGAACAAGAATTAGAAATTAAACCAATTTTATATTTACCATTTAAGTATTTTAATACTTCAGCAGCATTAGATCTAAAATTACCATCTCTAATGGCAGATTCATAATTCATAATAATATTTACAAAATTATTAGCAATAATTTTTAGTGTTGGTAATTGTTTAGTTTTGATAAAATCTTTCAAAACAATGTGTTTTAATAATTTGTATGGTGAAAATTCAATATCATCATGTTTTTTATAATAAATTTTTGAATATTGAATTTTTTGAATGATTTCAGCATAAAAGTTTTTAGCCTTCATATCAATGTTAATTCCATGGCGTTTAAGGAAATTAATTAATATTTCACCAATTTCCTGGAAATGTGCATCAGTAGTTTGTTTGTTGTCCTTATATAAAGTGCCACCAAAATCAAAAATTATTCCTTTAATCATATTTTAAATTAATTATAGTATGGTATTAAAAACTAAGCGACTTTTTCATTAGATAAATAGATATCTGCAAAAATCCTAAATTATTTTTTATCATTGTTCAATAATTGGCTGGCACAAGTAAATAAACTTGTTCTTAGAAAGTGCATCAAAATGACAATTAAAAAATTTTAAAATTATGCAACAAGCACTATAGTTAAAGGCATTTTTCCCTATGTAAAGTGGCCAAAAAAAGCACTTTTTTTGTACCATTAGGTCAAAAATGAGTACTTTTTTCAGATTTTTTCCCTACCAAAAGTAACCAAAACACTTATATTTTTAGACTCATATTGCAAAATTTTGGTATGGAAATTTTTGTAAATTTGTAAAAACTAAATTATTTTTAATTATATTAAGAAAAATATTTAATAATTAATGATGTTAATTTGTGATTTAGCATCATATAATAACAGTGAATAACTATTGTTTTCTTGCTTAAGACAATGGTTGGTCACTCACAACACTATATCTATATGAGAGTACTATCATGTAGATATTTAAACTAATATTTAAATTTTTCTTTCTTTAATAATATCTTCTTTTTTGACAACATTCCTATCTTCAGTGTTTAATTTAATTTTTTTCTCCACAACATTAATATTTTTTTCCTCTAAAGCTAAATCTACTTCATCAGATTCGACAATATTTAATCTACCAATATTGTTTAATGTATCATAAATTTTTTTATATTCATCTTGATTTTTTGGTAAATCTTTTTGCAATTGCAATAGCAGAGCATTTAAAGAATTAAATTGAATATTGGAAGCTCTAGATTGAATATAAATACTAAATAATATTAATGGAAAGGAAAAAAATATTAGAGCTAAAGCTCAATAACCGTAATGACCAAAAAAATCTCATACTTTATCATTTTCATGAGTAGATTCATAATTTGATGCAATTGAAAATAAACAACCAGATAATTGAAATAAAAATGATGAGATAAGAATTATTCGTGTTAAAAATGTTAAATTATTTTTAACATGATATTCATCAGTTATTAAAAATAGCATTGAATATAAAATTCCTAATAATAATAAAAAGAATGAGCAAACTCAAAAATTTCATAAATGTCAAGATTCATAAAGTGAAAATATTACTTCAAAAAATTGTAAAATTAGAACAACTGCAAACAATAAAATAAATGATAGTAATATGTATTTTATGAATTTAGGAATCTTACGTTCTACACGAAATTCCTTAACATTAATCATAATATAAATATATTATATGGAGAACAAAATTAAGCATAAATATATTAAATTAACATCATTTATTGCTTTATTATTTTTATCATTAATTAATATTGTTGAAATTACTTCTTTTTTAACGACGAAATTTTTAAAAAATATAACTGGATTAAATTTTACGTTAATGTTTGTTTTAATATTGCTTTGCTTAGTAATTGGTACTCTATTATATTACACATTAAAAAATAGAAAGACTAATAGTTTTTTTATTTTTTATTTTGTCACATACATGTTTACAATTTTTTATATGCTTTTTCATATTGGTATTTGTATTAGTGCTGCTTTTGGAATAGATAATGAAATATTTAATATATTCTTCAGAATCAATGAATATTTTATCTTGATTTCATTATCCTTATCATTTTCATGTTTTGCTCTAAACTTATGAAAATTTGGTGATATGTTTTATCTTACAACACTAATATTTTATTTGATTACATTTTTTATTGTTGTATTTGATTTTAAATCTTTCTTTGAAGAACATTATTTGTTTTGATTGCTAACTGATTTAACCAAAATTGTATCTTGTATAACATTTGTTATAGTTTTTGTTATTAACTATGCCAAAGAGAAAAAAACATATTTAATGTTAAAAATAGTTTCTTTAGGTATATTAATTATTAATCCTATTATTTCAACTACCATAGATATATTTAATCATGAAGGAGAATTCATGATACAAATATTATGAACATTTAATTTTATTGATTTAATAAATTGTATCTATCTATTAACATTATGTTTCACTTTTGAAATACTAAAAAAACCTTTTATTATTGAGGAAGCAAGGGAAATATTGCATATAAAACCAACAATTAAGAATAAAACAAATGAAAAAGTGTCTGCATAGTTTTATAATAAGAGTATGAAATATTATTATATCAGTGATTTACATTTAGATTACAAAGATGAAGCCGAAAAACAGAAATTTTATGATTTATTAATAAAAAATAAGGATGATGCAAAATTTATTATTAATGGTGATTTTGCAAATGACTATCGTAAAACACTTAGATTTGTTAAAGAAATAGATAAATTAGGTATCAAAGGATATTGAACTTTAGGTAACCATGAATTTTTTTGACTTGCTGAAAGAAGTAATGTTACACCATTAGATAAAACAAAATTTAAAAATGCTAAACCACAAACCTCTGCTGCATGAGATAAGTTTTTAAGTTTAATAGCTTCAAAAACTAAAACACTTAAAAATTTTAAATTTTTAGATTGTGGACAAATTGTTAATTTGGAAAAAGATTGGTATTTGATAGGTGATGTGGGATGAAGTAGTTTTTCTACTCCTGAACATAAATTAACAGAAAATGAATTATCTAAATTTGAATGGGGTACTAAATTTAAACAATGAAATTTTGAATGAATTAAAAAACAAAATAAAAAATGAATTAGTTTTGCTAATTCAGTTATTAATAACATCAAGTATAAAAATATTGTTGTTGCCACACATTATCCAATGTATTTTTATGATGAATTTAGTCCTGAATCAAGATTTTCAAAAAAGGAAAAATTAGAACGTACATATTGGTTTTCAGACCAAAGAATTAATAATAAAAAAAATAAAAATGTTTTATTTATTCATGGACATACACATGATATCTCATATGCAAAAGGGCATGTTACAAATGCCATAGGCAGAAGAGAAAATTCTAAAACTTTAGAATTAATGGAATTAAAATTAAAGTAAATGTATTTTAAAATGATTGTTGGTTTAGGAAATCCTACTAGTCAATACCACCGAACTAGACATAATGTTGGATTTATGGTAGTTGATAGAATGCTTTCAAAATTAGATTTAGAAGCAAATGAAAAAATGTTCAATGGTGTTTTTGCTAAATTTATTCATGATGATGTTTGCTGGTTTATTGCTAAACCTCAAACATATATGAATCTAAGCGGAGATTTTGTTAGTAAAATGGCAGAATATTATAAAATACTTTTAGATGATATTGTAGTAGTTTGTGATGATTTATCAATGGAATTAGGAAAAACTAGAATTAAAACAGATTCTGGTCATGGCGGCCATAATGGTTTAAAAGATATTATTTTAAAGATGAAAACCAATCGTATCACTCGTATAAAAATTGGCATAGGTAAACCTGAAAATAAAACGCAAATTAATGAGTTTGTGACCTCAAAATTTAGTGAATATGAACTTATTAAAATTGATGAGGCTGTTGAACAAGTTAGTGATATGATAATTGGTATGATTAATGAAATTTAATATTAATAGTTGTTTTTTTGTCTATTAATATTTACTTCATGTTTAGCTAAATAAGCATTTTGAATATCAGCAAATTTAAAACCTAATGCATAGCCTAATTCCAAGTATTTAGAAAAATATTTATCAATTTTTTTAACTGATTTCTTTTTGTTATCATCTTCATCAAGGCTAGAAGCAATTGCAAATAATTTGTTAAATTTTTTACTTATTTTGTTTTTATCAGCAATTTTAACAAAATCTTTAACTTCAATTAAGCCTTCAATTTTATACATTACACAAAAGCCAGCAATAAAATGCAAGCCATCAGCATATTCATCTAAAATAATTGCTTTATCGCTAGCTTCTTTTAAACTTCAATATTTAAAACTTCTTACTTCATTAGCTAATTCAGCTAATTCTACAAGCAAAGCTAATTTACGTTGAGCAAATGTTTCACCATAAGTCTTTGAAAATTTTTGAAAAATATCCAAATCTAATTTTTCTTGCATTTTGATAATTGAAGTAAAATTGTTTAGCATGGATATATTATAATTTTAATTTAAGCTTGGAGGTTTTTTCTTGACTACATGGCGCTATAATTAATAAAATCTGTTGGACTATTTATTAGCTAACACACATTTTTAAATAAAAATGCTCCAATATATTTAGTATTCACACCGAAAAGATATTTTTAATTATTTGATTTTTAATTATTTGATTTTTAATTTTGCAATTTATTTTGGTTTTATGTATTGTACAACTAAATGAGGAATAAATGTGATTTAATTTGTCTTGCACCTTTAATAATTAAAGTGTTAAAGTTTTGCGATCATATCATTCCTTTATTTTTCAAATACCAAATGCTTTAAAAATAAGTATGTTATATCAAAAAAGTGTAATATTAAGCACTTTTTAACACTAAAAAAGTGTCATAATTACATTTTTTAATGTTAAAATTTGCCCATTTTGAGATGAAAAACCAGAATTATCTCCTAAACTCAATTTAGAAAAATAGTTGTATAGCTAATTATTTTTTAATCATTCAGTAATTAAAAATATTTTTATTCCATTAGGCTGCAAAACCAAATTTTCATCAATCTCATTAGTTAAAATAATTTTTTCATAATTATCATTAACTGATAAAAGACTTCTAATTTCTCTTATGTAATTTTCATCACTTAATCTATCTGTAATTTGATAATAAATTATTGTATCCATTTTTTTGGCAACAAAATCTATTTCATAATTATTTTTGCCGGCATATGTAAATATTTCATAACCTCGCCTTTTAAGTTCTAAAAATATTAGATTTTCTAAACGATATCCTTTTGCACTTTTAATATCAAATCCAATTATAGAACTCAAAATCCCTAAATCACCAGCATAGTATTTTGATTTTGAACTCAATTCTTCTTTGGTTTTAGCATTAAAATATTTAATTCTTTGTAATAATGAAGATTCAGTTATTCAATTTAAATAATTAATTATTGTTTTAGAAGTAATTTTTGTTTCTTTGTTGCTAATTAAAAAATTTTCTATATTAGCAGCAGAAATTACTCTGCCAATATTTTTAAAACTAAATCTGATAATTTTTAAAATATCTTCAGAATAATGAAGCTTATGTCTAACACAGATATCTTTAGTAATAGTATCTTGTAAAACATTTTTTAAAGTTTCTTGCTTTAGAATTGTTTCATCGAAAATAGGCATCAATATCCCCAACCCCCCATATATTAAATAATCTCGCAAATTAATTGTATATCTTTCACAATTATTTAATTCATCAAAAGTTATTGGGCAAATAAAAATTTCATAAGTTCTACCAGTTAATAAAGTTGCTAGTTCTGTAGAAAACATTTTAGAATTTGAACCAGCGATATAGATATCAAAATTAATATTTTTGCTTTCAAATAAACTAATTAATGTTTTTTCGAATTTATCAATTTCTTGAATTTCATCCAAAAAAATATAATTAGTTGTATTTTTTACACTCTTTTTAATTATTTCCTCTAATAATGTTTTCCAATTATATTTTGAATTATGTTCATAATCATTAAAATCATATGAAAATATTTGATCTGCACTGATATGAAACTCATTTTTTAAAATTGTTTTATATTGATTTAAAATAGTCAATTTACCACTCCTTCTAATTCCAGTTAATACTTTAATAAATGGTTTATCTTTAAGTTTAAGTATTTTATCCAAATAATATGTACGCTTGATTTCTATCATACTATTTTAGTTATCTCCATTTTTTGGCAAAAAAAGAAATTTATGGAGTTGAAATATTTATTTTTTTGTTTGGTTACATTAAAAAACGATAAGATAAACACTTTACGAAAGCAATTTAAAAAATAAATAAAATTATCGCAATTGAATGTAATATACAGGCAATATTTACAAATATATGTCAAACAAAATGAAATCATTTGACTTTGTGGTTTATATAGAATATAACACCAAAACTATAAAATAAACCACCTAAGAAAATAAGTATTAAGAAAGTAAGATTAAATTCAAACACATCTTTTGCAAAAAATACTGCAGTTCAGCCAAGAGCTAAATAAATTATTAAATGCAATCAATGGTATTTATTTAATCATATAGACTTGGCAATAATACCTATTGCAATTAATCCTCATTGGATAATAAATATCACCAAACCAGCAGGCAATACTCCAATTGGTCATTGTATTGTTGGCAAATTAAGTAATATTGGAGCATAAGTACCACCAATTAACAAATAAATTGAAATGTGGTCAAATCTTTTGAAAATAACAGTTTTTGTAAATTTATGTGTTATTGCATGATATAAACATGAAAAAGTAAATAAAAAAACAACACTTAAACCATAAATTGTTGATCCTAAATATTGTTGCCAATTATGTGAATGGATCAAACAATATATTAGAATAAATATACCAAATATTGCCATTACACCATGGGTAATAGCATTACCTATTTCTTCACCTACAGTTTGTTCTCTTTTAATTTTTTTAGCCATTGGTATATTTATATACAATTTTTCCATTCACAATTGTTAAAGACACTTTTGCATCTAAAATTTCATCCTTGTTATTGTTTTTAAAAACATCTTTTTCCAATACAATAATGTCAGCAAAGTGACCTTCTTTTATTTTGCCAATTTTTTTTGTATAAAGTAATTTAGCTGCATATTTAGTATATAAATTGATTGCATCCTTGTAGCCAACACTTTGATTAAAACCAAATTTTTCTGTATTTACTGCACAATAAATACCTACAAATGGATTAATATCCGTTATTGGTGCATCAGAACCTGCACCTGTAGGAATTGATTGCTCTAATAAAGAATTAATTTGGTAAGCAAATTTAATTCTATCCTCACCTAATCTAGAATAAGCAAATTTATAATCATCCATCATAAAAGCTGGTTGTATTGAAACAAACATTTTTTGTTTTAATAATTGTCTTTTGACTTTTTCTGAAGTTAAAATACAATGCACGATTGTATTATTTATTTTATTTTTCTTTTCCGAACATTCATATGCTCTACAACATTCTAAAATTGCTTTATCACCAATTGCATGCACAGCTAATGGCATATTTAATTCATTAGAATGTGTATATAAACTTTTCATTATTTCAAAATCATGAATTAATATACCTGTTTTTAATTTATCATCAGAATATGGAAAAGTCAATGCTGCTGTTTTGCCTCCTAAGGATCCATCAGCAAAAGCTTTAAGAGTTGAATATTTATATAATTTACCATTAGGATTTGAAGAAATAAATTTCTTTAGTTCTATAAAATCTGTGTGCTCATCAATTTTAATTTGATCAAAAATTCTCAATGGTAATTTATTTTCTTTATCTAATTCTTTTAGGATATTATCAATATCTATTATGTCTTTGTCATAAAAACCTAGATCATTAGATTGAATACTCGTTAGCCCAAGTGAAGCACAATGATCAAAAAAATCAATGAATGATTTTTTTAATTCTTCTTTTGAAATAAAATTAACAACTATTGTCATAGCCAATAAACCTGTTTCTTCACTACCAATACCATTTTCAAAATCATAAAATAAATCTTCAATATTTCTTTTTGGATCAATTTTAGCTTTTAATAAATTTATAAATGCAGTGTTAAATATATATATGTGCTGACAAATTCTAGCAACACATATGGGGTTTGAAGGGAATTTATTGTCCAAAAATTCTTTATTCAAAATAAAGCCTGCATTATTTTTTGCTTCTTCTAAATTTGCTTCAAAAAAACCACTACACATTACCGGGATATTGTTAGAGAGCTTTTTTTGAGAAATAAAATTTACAATGGTATCATTAATGTCATCTAATTTTTTAGCAAATGATAAATTAGCATTCATTGCAGAAAAAATAGACAAAAAAGAATGCATATGTGTGTCAATCATTCCTGGTAAAACACGTTTTTTGTTAACATTAATAATTTCAGCATTTTTAGAAACTTTAATTTTATCTTTAGAAATTTTTTTAATTTTATTTTTATCAATTAAAATATTTACAATGTCTTTTTTATATAAACATTTTTTTAATAGTAACATACCAAATTATTATAAAAATTAAAATAAGTAATATTTCAATATTTAATAAGATTTGATTTTTTCTAAACTATACACTGATAAATAAATTCATTTTAAAGGATATATCAGTAAGAGACGCATTATGTAATTTTAGATTATACTAAAAAACTTAAAAAATTTTTTATTGTTTATTTTGAAAGACATTTTTTATAAGTACATCGTTATGAAAAATAATTTGTATTTTAATTTAAGATTTCTTTCAAAAGGAGGAAAAAAATAGTGTCTTTACCAGTTTTAAAAGTAACAGTTAATGAATCATTTTTTATTCCATGTCAGAATGGATTTTCATCCACTCTTGCAAACCTATATACAGATTTTATGCGAGCACAAAGAACTCCTAATGCTAATTTTAGTATTATTGATATAATGGAAACATTTAACAATAACCAGGAAGAATTTCAAATGTTCTTGGCTCAAGTTGGAACATTATTAGCACAAAAATCTTCAAATCCATTAAAATTTAGCAATAATGTTGCAGGTTATGTACAATATAATAAAGAAACACAGACATTACAAAAAAAATATGATGCCCTTAGTGAAAAAATAGAGCATGAAGAAAAAAAATTATATGACATCAGAATGGGTGGAATTACTGGATGAATTAGTGCATGAAGATATAAAAAAACACTTGCAAAAATAGAAAATTTAAATGAAAAATCCGATATTTTGCTTGGAAAAATTGATGAACATAAAACTCATGAATGTCTTTATGCTCATAAATCTGTAAATGATACTTTTTCAAAGTGAAATAATGAATATGAAAAAGATAAAAAATTTTTAAAATTTGCAAACTTTTTATGTGCAGCAACAAAACAAGGATATTCTAATTACAATCAAACAATTTTAAATTCACCAAATTTAGCGAGTATTCCAGAAACAAAAAAGCATAAAGCATTGCTATTACAAAGCTGTGTTTGTGCACAAATAATTGCAAAAATTGCTGAGCAAAATTGCACAAATAATGCCAAGCAATTTAATAAATCAGCAAAATATTTCAATTCTCAAAAAGCATCACTTGCAAACAATGAAGATTTAGTACATGTGGAAAAAGTTAGCAGTAAAGTGGAATGCAATAATAGTAAGAAAGCAGGATTCAGCATAATATTGGGTTCAGTGGTAAATTGAGCAATGAAAAAAATGCAAAGCACAACATTAAATCATTCAAAATATCTTACTAGAGATCAAAATCCAGTAAATCAATTTACTGAAAATGCAGCACAGCTAGAAGGTTATTTGAATTTAGAAAAACAAAAAATTAAACATACAAATGCACTTTTGGATATTGAAACACAAAATAGTTAATGCTGGCTTGATAAATAATATTTTTTATTCCAATAATCAATCAATAATATTAATAATTTGTATTCCAGATTTAGTTGTATAAAATGGTCCTTTTCTACAAATTACTATTTTAATAGCATTGATTTTAATATTTTCTAAATTTTCAATTTCTCGTTTCACATTATTAGAATTTATTTCATCACATACTTGAATTAAGTATCTGATATTATTTTTTTCACAGAAAAAATCTATTTCATGTGGTTCTTTTATGTAAAGAATATTCGAGTAATTATTTAATAAATGTAAGAATACTATATTTTCCAAAATGTATCCATAATTGCTTTCATATTTTATGCAATTTACTTTAATAAAACCAGTATCAATTGCATAATATTTCGCATTAGTATTTAAAATGTTTTTTGTTTTCAAATTGTAGCATGGTACTTTATTTAATAAAAAACTATCACAAATGTTTCGTAAATAATTATCAATAGTTGAACCTGATATATTACTTTTGTTATTTGAAATTAAATATTTCCTAATATTATCACAATTAATTATTTTACCAATATTATTCATTAAATATAAAAATATTGCTTCAAATTCTACTATGTTCTCAATTTTATATCTAGGAAATATATCTTTAGTCATAATATCAGAAAAAATCATTTTAATATATGAATAAAATGCTGAATGATCATTTTTATCAAATAAAAATCTACCTGGCATGCCACCATATACAAAATATTCATTAAATAATGCTTCTTTATCTAATTTTAAATATTCCATATATTCAGCATATTCTTTAAAATTAAAAGGTTTAATATATATGTCAGTATGTTTAGCAGTTAATAATGTTGAAAGTTCCTTGCTTAATAAATTGGCATTGGAACCGGTAATATATACATCAAAATTTATTTTGCTAGTATAACTGTTGATCAAAATATTCCAATCTTTTAATTCTTGTACTTCATCAATTATTAAAATGTTTTGTTTTTTATCATTGCTTTTTTTAATAATTTGTTTGTGTAATAATTCGATAGTTGAATAATTAAGTTTTACATCAATATCATTGAAATCAAAATAAATGATATTGCAATTTTTATTATCAATATTATTAATGAATTGATTAGTAATATAACTTTTCCCACATTTTCTAATTCCCATCAAAACTTTGCAAATATTAGGATATTGGCATCTTTTAAGTATTTCTATGTAGGATTTTCTTATTAATTCTCTCATAAGGTGATTATATAAAATTTTCCAATAATAGAAATTTTTAGTAATTTTTTCCTTTTTTTTCCAATAATAGAAATTTTTAGAAAATTGATTATTTATGTTTTTTTTGTATTTTGTCACATACACATTCATATGTATTCAATAAATTACTTAATTTATAAATATCAATGAATTTTTTCGGCGCATATGTAATTTTAAAATGTTTTCTAGAATTAATGAAACTTTGCAATACTACAACACCAACAATAAACAATGTTATAGCAATGTATCCTACATACATAACTGTTGGAAATGGGAGATTAAGAACATTAGAAACAGAAGAATATTCACCATTTATTCAATCATTTCCTGTTAAACCTGTAACATTGTAATCGACTTTAAATATATTAATCATTACAATTACATACATGAAATATAAAAGTATAAAAACACAACAATACATAGCTCCCTTAAATTTCATACTCGGAACATTTGCTAATACAAACATACCTAATACTAAATTTATTACATGCAACATGTAATAAATAGGATTCGGTTGAATACCTTCAAAAATATATTTAGTGCTAAATTCTACATCACCATCAGAATTAGTCATGATTTGACATACTAATGTGATTATTCCTCCAAAAATAGCAAATGGTGCTAGGGAAGCAGCCAATCTTCTTGTTGGATCTAAAATTAAAAATACAGGAATAAATAATCCAGTAAATGGACATAAATCTAACAAAAAACCTTTAGAAAAAACAATTGTGTCTGTAGTATTTTTATTATCTATTGCGGCAAATGCTTTAGAAAAGTCATTGCCAAATCTAAAATATATTTCATATATTATTAAAATAATAGAAATTCCAGCTCAAAAGAAATAACAGTTTGTTACTTTTCTGATGTATGGTGAAATTAATGATATTGTTATTCCCAATGCAAATGCAAAAAACACTAATAGGAAACTTGCTATTGTCATTATTTTTCTAAAGGGTATAATTATTATAAATAATTATTTAATGGGGAGTTTTGGTAAGTTTAAGGCATTGTGTATAAAAAACAAAAATGCTTTAATTTTAGCACTCCCAGTTACACTTTCATTAGCTTGTGTTATACATTTGCTAATTGCTTTTATTATTGCTAAATTTACAAACACAAACTTTTATTTTAATACATCATGAAGTTATTTAGAAACTTCTATATTTGCTTTAATTTTAAGTTTATTTAATAGTGTACCTTATCTATTACGAATAATAAGGCTTAAATCCACATCTTCTTTTGCCAAATATACAATATTAGCAAAATCCTGTACAGGCTTTATTGAATTATTTAATATTACATCTTCTGCAGTACTCGAATTTATATTATTTTTTTCTGATGTACATTGGTGAACTCATAGTGCAATTTATAAAGATGGCACATATGATTCTGCATTGTTTATAATGATTGTACGTTGAACAACGGATATTATTGGAAATATTGTAGGTTGAACAGCTGCTATTATTGCTGTTACATATAAAATCAAAAATTGGAACAAAAAAAATGAAAATTTTAAGCCATATTGGAAAGAAAAACAAACATCTTTAATTATTTCCGTTTTCTTTGCCTTATCAGCAGCAGCTATTTGTATTTCATTGTATTTTAAATTTTTTAAAGTACATTGAGATCCCATAGCAGCCAATAGTAAAAAATCATTTCCTGAATTTAGAATATTTTTATTTTTCTTAACCACTTTTATGACTTGTTTAAGTGCATGAACTGCAGCACCAACAATTGTTAAAATAATTATTACAAGAAATACTTATAGTATTTCATTACTTTCAAAGGTTTCATTATTATCATCAATGTTTGTTTGAACAATTTTAGATTTCCAAACAGCAAATTCTTTTGAACAATTTTTTCCTATAATTATTGGTGATTTTTTTACTATAATGTGAACAAGTATATACATTATAGTAAAGAGTATGAATTTACACCAAGCTAAAAAAATGAATTTGACAGAAAAAGAATTTTGTGAATTAAAATACAGTGAATATTTATCTAAACACAAAGTTTAATTTATTGTGCGTAATATATTGGTATTAAATTATAAGTGTAACTGTTTTCTCCATACTGGTAATTATTGGCATAAAAAATGTCAAACCCACATTTCCATAATGCATTATTATTAGAATTAATAGAATCTGAAAAATAACCCCAATAAATACCTGCAATTTTAAATTCTGTTCCAACTCTTTCTAACACCATACTACCACTAGCTCCACCAGTCAATGTAAATTTAGTTTTTAATTTGCTATGGTTTAAAACTGCAGTTAAACCACTACCCAAAAGACCTTTAGATAAAGAAGAAGGAAAAATTTCATTAATGGATTCAAATTGCATGTAATTTAAATAAGTATAAACACTATTCTGTGATTTCCCTATTGGGTATCCAGCAATATAAAAATCTTTTTGTTGCTCATTTGTTTGATTTCTATCATTAACAAAATCATTTATTGTTAAATTAGTATTTCATGATTGTGGAATTTTTGATTGTATTGAACTTAAATCAAGTTTAATCAGTGCTAAATCGAGTTTAGTTTCATTATCAACTGGTTGTATTATTTGTTTAATACTATTTTTGATTTTACTGTTAGTTGTTAAAGATATTTTTTGCGGTGCTGAAATATCATCAGTTCAACTTAAATAAATATTAGAATTATATGGTCAATTATGTTGATTATCTACTTGTACTACGTGCGCGTTAGTAACAAACCAATAATCGAAATTGCTTTCTTTTTTAATTACTCAGGCAGTACCACTTATGAATTGTGTTTTTAATTCAGCTGTTATTGTAACAGTTTTTGAATTTATGAAATTTATAGCTTTATATAAGTTAGAATTATCTTTTCTTAATGGCATTGCCACAACTTTTAATTCACTTGAACATGAACTAATAAAAATAGTTGTTAATAATACTGGAATCATTGCCAGTGAAAAAAAATATTTAATTAATTTTGCCATCTCCTTCTAATTCAATTATTAAATCTCTTAGTTCAATAGCTCGTTCAAAATTTTTAAGTTTTGAAGCTTTAAGCATCTCTTTTTTTAATGACTCAATGAGTTTTATTCTTTCCTTAACAGATTTAAATTTTTTACCATCAGAATGGAAAAATGCTTCGGCTTCTTTTATGTCCTTTTTTAGACTAATTGACAAGTCATTTCTTATTGGCTTAATAATTGTTTGTGGAATAATATTATGCACTTTATTATATTCTTCTTGTAAGTTTCTTCTTCTAGTAGTTTCTTCCATTGCATGTTTCATATCTTTAGTAATATCATCAGCGTACATTATTATTCGACCATTCTTATTTCTAGCAGCTCTACCAAAGGTTTGTATTAATGATGTTTCATTTCTAAATAAACCAGGTTTGTCTGCGTCAAAAATTGCGACCAATGAAACCTCAGGTACGTCGATACCTTCTTTTAATAAATTAATACCAACAAGTGCTTCATATTTCCCTTTTCTCAAATCATTTAAAATTTTTGTTCTTTCAATTGTATGCAACTCATTATGTAAATAAGTTACCTTAATCTTTTTTTCTAATAAAAATTTTGTTAATTCTTCAGCCATATTAATAGTTAAAACAGTAATAAAAGTTCTTTCATTTTTTTCTCGCTGTACTTCTAATTCTTTTAATAAATCATTCATTTGATTTTCTTTTTTGTGTATGAAAACCAAAGGATCCAATAATCCTGTTGGTCGTACAATTTGTTGAATAATGTTATATTCAGCTTGTTCCTTTTCATATAATGATGGTGTTGCAGAAACATAAATAACATTTTTTAATTTAGAATTAAACTCATCAAATTTTAAAGGTCTGTTGTCTAAAGCTGAAGGTAGTCTTCAACCATATTCAACTAATTTTTCTTTTCTGCTTTTGTCCCCTTCATACATACCTCTAATTTGAGGCATAGTAATGTGAGACTCATCAACCACTAATAACCATTCATCTTTATTTAAGAAATCAAATAAAGTATATGGACAATCCCCTTTATTTCTTAATTCTAAATGTCTAGAATAATTTTCTATACCATTACAATAACCTAATTCTAATAACATTTCTATATCATGGTCAACTCTTTCCCCAATTCGTTGCATTTCAATTAATTTTCCCATCTTTTTAAAATATTCTACTCTCTCATTTTTTTCACCTTTAATTCTAGCAATTGATTCATCCAATCTGTCTCTATTCATTATATATTCATTGGCTGGCGTGATAACCACCATGTTTCAATGTTCTAAAATATTATTATTTAATTTATCAATTTTGGCAATATCTTCTATCTCTGAACCAAAAAATGATATTCTAATAGTATATGTATCAGCATGACCTAATGCAATTTCTAATACATCACCTTTGTTTCTAAATTCACCTACTTCAAGATTAGAATTTTCGTTTCGACTATATCCTAATCTCACTAACTCATAAATCAATTGCTTTAAATTTCGATCTGTGTTTGTTTTTAAAACAATTTTGAAATCTTCAAAATCAATTGGAGAAACAGAAGCATAAATAGCAGCAACTGATGCTATAACTATTGTATTTTTTGAACTTGAAAGTGAATTGATAGTTGAAAGTCTTAACATTTCGATTTCTTGATTAGAGATTGCTTTTTTTTCAATATATGTATCTGTAGCTGGTTTATAAGCTTCTGGCTGATAAAAATCAAAATATGATACATAATATTCAACATTATCATTTTGAAATAATTCTTTAAATTCAGAATAAAGTTGTGAAGCCAATGTTTTGTTATGAACCAAAACTAATGTTTTTAATTTAGTTTGTGCAACAACATTGGCAATGGTAAATGTTTTACCTGTACCCGTTGCACCTAATAATACTTGTTGTTTAACATTATTTTTAATATTTTGTACAAGTTTTTCAATTGCAGGAATTTGATCAGCTTTTGGTACTAAATTGGAAGTTATATCGAACATTATATTTTTTGAAATTTAGTGTAAATTTATTGTAATGGTTTTAACAACTTTTTGAGTTAGTATTGCACCAAAATTAAAAGCACCAATATAAAGATTTGGTGGATAAATAGTAACATTTGGGGGATCAGGGATAAATTCTCAATCAACTGTTGAAGGTAACATTGAAATTGAAGCTATTATATTCACAGTAATTGGTGGTGCATCTGTAATTCCAGCAGGAATTTTAGGTGTATAAGTTAATTTACCAGTACCATCTAATTTCAATGTTTCTAAACCATAATCTGCTTTATAATCCGGTATATTATAACTTCAAAAAACACCTTTATTTTCAATTCATGCATTAGTATCATTTGTTGAATCAAAGGTAGACATATTACTGTCTTTGTTATGAAAATATGTATTGCTTAAATAGTTTTTGAATTGAAATTCAACTGGTGTATCATGAACAAGTGTAATATTATCAGCAATTGGACTAGTACCATAAACACCCTTAATTCCTAATGAGGAAACGGGAGTATTTAATGATATAGCACTTGTTGCTTTAACATTAATTTTCATTGTTGCACTTTTAACACCATAAAATAATGTAGAACGCTGAGTAGGTATAATACTATATCGTATTGTAACTCCATTTGTATAATCACCTGATGGGAGATCTTGTCATTCGACAATAACATTATTACTAAATAAATTAGGATTATCAGGATTAGCAGGATTAGCATCATCTTTTCAAATTAATGAACTATTAAGTTTTTTAAGTTCTAAATATATTGAATATTTTAAATCTAATCCTGTTTTTTCATAAATTGATCCATGGTCTAATAAATATGCAACTTCAGAATTTGTTAAATTATAGGGGTCCAAAAACCTTTCTTCATATTTAACTTTTGATAAATCAAATTCAATATCATTTGAATAATCATAACTTACGGGATGATTTGATTTAGCAACAAATGAAACTTTTGAAGTTTCAAAAAGTTTATAATTAGTTACAGGTCTAAAATAGTACTCTCGTGTTACATATGAATTGTCATAATAATCTCTGACAATATCTCGAATTGGGGAAGTATAAATAATTGCACCTTTAAAGTAAATATTTTGGTTAATATGTATTGGACTAGTATTATTATTTGTGTATGACATTGTAAAAGTTATTACCTTTGTTTCTGTTGGAAGAGTAGTACCACTGGTTTCTCTTTCTTTAGTACCCACAAAATATGCCATATTGTGTGTTGTATTAGTTGTTCTTATTGTAAATAATTTGCCAGCATTTTCCATACCGGAAATACCTACAAAATCTCCAACAACTCTTACTTTTTGATCTTTTCATAAAGCAACTTTAATACTCATAGTAATATTAATTGTTCTATTGTACTCTAAAATACCAGTATCATTATCAGTTGTAATTTCAGGTGGGAAAAAGTAACCATATTCATTTTCTACATAATTACCAGTTGCTGGTGCATCTGGTGTACTTAAGTTTTTATGAAATTCATGTTTTTTTGTTGAATTGTATACTTGAAAAGTAACAGGATTTAGTTGATAATTAGCTCCAATAACTTTAGCAGTTACTGTAACAGTAATTGGCACTTCAATATCGTTTGTACCTATATAGTGTAATAATACTTTTTGACTTTGTAGTGGCTTACTTATCAAATATTTAAATTGAAATGCAGCATCATTGTTATTTTCTGTTTTAAGTTCCCATAAAATTTCCTTATCACCCAAAACCTCAGGTAAAATTATTTCTAGAGATTTAAATCTTTTATCGTCTAAAAAATCATTTTCTCCAAGAAAAGGCTGACCACCCATATCACTAGCATCAAATGCATGAGTATGATCACAGCTTATTGTACCACTACCACCCTCAAAAAAATTGTTAGATTCAAAATTACTATTAATTTTAATATTTGCGATTTTTTCTTTATTAGTTAAAGCAATTGTTTTGGGCACTAGTACAGAAATAGGATTAGCTCTTAAACTAACAAAATTGTTAAATATTAAATCTCCAGTTGTTAAATTATTAATACCAGTAGAATGTACTTTTATAGGAACAGATTTTCCACCGTTTGCAGTAAAACCAGTACCATTAAATCTTGGAGTACTATGAATAGTAATTACAATAGGTGAAGGAGGAGGATTTGACTCATTATATGGTGTAGTACCAATTTTTACAACTGTCAAATCTCCATTTAATGGATTAACTCCCATTTTACTTTCATCATTATGTGGAATCAAAGAGTTTATATAACCATAATCATCTATTCCAGCAATTTCAAGCTCAATAGCAGTCGTAGTACCAGTTGCATCCTTAATTTTAGCTTCAATAATTTCACCTACAACACTACCAACAAGAGCTGTAGTTTGTGAAAAAGTATATGTATAATTATAATTTCAGATATTTGAAGTAGAACTAGGATCAGATAATAAAGAAATAGAAATGTCATTAGGTGATAATGCTGGTATTGGAGCGCAACTTGCTCCATCACCTTTTTGTAAAATACTAATAACATCTTGTAATAATGCATCATTACTTTGAATTGCAATATTTGCTTCTTCATAAGTTACAGAGGCAATGTCTTTAGCAGTAAAATCAATTATGTTACTATGAAGATATTGATGGCCTGGTGTGACAAAACTTGCAATGTTAACAGCATCAGCATACAAAACAACTTTAATTGCAAAAGAAAAACCTTTTGTTAAACATCTTGAACTGCTATATGCTTTAACATTCATTTGTCCAATATTATTATTAACCAAAGCACTATAATTTCCAGGCATAAAAGAATTAGATATCTCTACATCTCCTAAAGAAGCTGAAGAATTTCATGCAAGCAATGTCGTAAGTACAAACTCTCTAATTTCTTGATTGATATTTAATAAATCAAACTCTTTTTTTTCAACTGCTCTTATATTTTTTACTTTAAGCTTGATTTGTTTATCAAAACTAATATTTGTAATTTGTGAAATATCAGTTTTTGTTGTTAACAAGTGAACATTAACAAAAAAATTAAAATGATTAAAAAGTTTTTTTGTTGTTGGAGAAGCAGCAACTCTAATACTAAAAGTTATTTTACCATCAGGGTATGCACCACCAGTTGCATTATTTGAAATAACAATATCATTGCTTGTTATTGAACCATTAACATTCCTTGCTTTTTGCAATGCATATAGCTTAATGTTTGGTGCTTCATTAACTTGGTTTAATTCTGAAATAGAAACACTATCAAGACTTGCGACATTAAGTTGAACTGTTAATGGATCATCATTTTGAATTTCATAGACTACATTAGCTAAATTACCGACATTAGTATTCGAAGAGTATAAAGTAGCACAAGAACTCAAAACCAACATAGTTCCTGAAATTGCTAAAAATGAAAAAAATAATAAACTTTTTTTAAATTTCATGCTTTATAATATATCAAATATATTATATTTTTGCCTATATACTAGTATTAATAATTAATATTATTAATAATATTAATAATAAAATAAATATAATAAATAAATTAATATAATATTAATAATTAATATTAATACCAATGCTAATCATCATCAATAACAATAAGCTTTCAAATTTATTAAAGAAAGTAAAAAATATAACAACAGACAAAGATAGTAACAATAAAATTTATTCATATGTCAAAATATCCGCATATGATGGTGTTTTGACACTTGAGGTACTAAATTCAATCTTTAGTGCTAAAATCTGCTCTAATGACCTTAAAATAAGCAAAGAAGGCTCAATTATCATTGATGCAAACTTAATTTATGAACTTATTTCTAAACTTTCAGCAGATTTGGATACAACAATTGAAAATGTTGATACTGCAAAATTATTAATTAAAAATGGAAAATTTAGTGGTAATGTTAACACAATTGTTAACTGTGAATTTCCAGATATTAATTATGAACCAGCAAGCCAAAATGGTTCATTTGAATTAAGCAAAAAGACATTTGAGCACCTAATAACTCATGTTGTGCCATTTTCATTAACAAATCAATTAAAACAAGAAACTAAAGATTGTATTTTAATTGATTCAACAAGAGTTGAAAATAAAATTGAGTTTGCTGCTACTGATACTTTTCAATTAGCATACTTAGTTGAAGATTTTAATGGTCCTAAATTTAGAAAAATTATAGATTGTGAAATAATTAAGATGATTAACAATCTTTTTAATACTGAAAAAATCAAATTGTTCCTTGAAGAAAATAGTATTGTTGTAATTTCAGAAAACTTAAAACTTTTATGTAAATTAAATTCTTCAAAAACACAATTCCCACAAATTAATTTAGTAGATAATAAATCTGATTTTGATGTTATTGTTAAAAAAACTAATTTATTAAATGCATTGGAATTATGTTCTATTATCAATTTAAAAGATGCATTTTCCAAAATTGATTTAACTTTTACAAGGAATAATTTATTAATATCTTCTAAAAATATAGAAAATGGTTCAACTGAAAATAATATTGAAATCAATTGTCAATTAGAAAACTTTGCTTTTAACATTGTTAATAAGACATTGACAAATGTTATTAAATCAATTTTATCAGACAATATTGTGTTCAAGTTTAATAATGCTAAACCAAAAATTGTTTTTATATGTGATGAAAAAAATTCATCATATAAATATTTTATTGCTGTTAATGTTACATCTCCATTAAAGAATTAATTTATCTGGTGCACCGTGAGGGATTCGAACCCGCGACCCAATGATTAAGAGTCATTTGCTCTACCAACTGAGCTAACGGTACTTTAACCTTATTATATTTTATAATAATACCATAATGGAAATTGAACTATCAAGTAGAGAAAAACTTTTATTAAAATACATTATTGAAGAGTATATTAAGTCTATCACTCCTGTAGGTAGTGAAATTTTAAAAAAGAATCATTTGAATGATATATCTTCAGCAACTATAAGAAATGATTTATATAATTTAGAAAAAAAAGGTTTTATTGAAAAAACACACACTTCTTCAGGCAGGATACCAAGTATCAAAGGCTATAAGTACTATGATGAAAATATCCTTAAACCTAAAATGGATAATGAATTAAAATTAAAACTGCAAAAAGTATTTTTGCAACGTAATTTATCTATAGAATCCATAATGAATCAGACTACAGATATTATTAATAATGTTTTAAAACTACCAAGTGTCTGAAGTAGTTTTTCAAATGAAGAATTACTAAAAAAAATAGATTTAATTCAAATATCAGAAACTACTGCATTGATTTTAGTAATCACTTCTTCTGGTAAAATTAATAAAACAAGTATTGTATTAGATGATAAGATAGATTTAAATGATATATCTACTTGCATTCGAATTTTTAATGATCGATTATTAAATACTCCTGTTTCTGAAATAAAAAACAAATTAGATGTAATTATTGGTTTAGTATCAAATGCAATTCATAAATATGAGGATTCAATACAAGAAATTGTTAAAATGATATTTGATTTCAATGAGAATAGTGATATAGATACATCAATTAAGGGTGCAAGTTGATTAGCATTACAACCCGAATTTTCAAATAAAGAAAAATTAAGTAAAGTACTTGCATTATTAGAAAATACTAATGTTTGGAAACATATTGCTTATGAGCATTTTAAATCAGGCAAAACTACTATTACATTTGGAGATAATTATGGTAATGAGGAAACAATAATTGCTTCTGCAAACATTGATTCCTTGAATGACAATAATAAATATCAACTTTCCATTATTTCTCCAACTAGGGCTGATTATCAACAAATCAAAGCTTTATTAAATTTTGTTAATGAAGAGATTGAAAAAATTGCAAGACAAAAAAATAATGAAAAATAAGAATTTGTTGTTTTATAGTTATAAATTTATTTTCAATAAATTTGTTAAATTAACAAAAATCCAAACTGAAGATTTTTTAATCAGAATACCTATCTTTTTTTTATATTTCTTTAGTTTTATTAGTAAAAAAAATATTAAAGATGCATATGTTTCATTGGGTAGCTTTGGTGATTTAACAAAAAACTATATTATTGATAAATGTTTAGACGATAATGCTTATACAAAGGAATATATTAAATTAATTAAAAATTATTTTAGTTCAAGTTTAGAAAAATATAATGAAGACTCATTGGAAGAAGTATTACACACAGTTATAGAATATTTTAATTACAATAAAAATATGAAAACCTTGAATAAAAAGAACTATAATTTCCTAACAAATGATATAACTAATATAGAAGAAAGTATTTTTAAAAATTTTGAGTTATTTACCAAAACAACAGATTTATTAAAAAAATATTTGAAGCAGCAATCAAATTTTGCGATTGTATTGCTAAATAAACTTTCAAAGAACTACGAAACTTAAAATGTCATCATACTTGGATAATTTAAATTATGAGCAAAAACAAGCTGTTACAGCTGATTTAGGTCCCATATTGATTGTTGCCGGTGCTGGTACTGGCAAAACTAAAACCTTAACCTCAAGAATTATTTACTTAGTTGAAGAAATGAATCTTCAACCAGAAAATATATTGGCAATTACTTTTACTAATAAAGCAGCTGATGAAATGAAAGAGCGTGCACATTTAATGTCTAATAGAACAAATGGAGTTATATTTGGTACTTATCACTCATTATGTACAAGAATATTAAAACAAGAAATTAAAATATTAGGAAGAAATGAAGATTTTAATATTATTGATGATGAAGATCAAAATTCTTTGATCAAAGATATTTATCATAGTTTAGGATTTGATTTTAAAGAGTTATCAACTAATTTAGCACTTAAAACAATTGAGCGAATTAAAAATAATGAAATTGATTTAGCAACATTTTATACATATGATGATGCTAAAAAATTAGGCTTAAACGATATTCATCAATTACTTTTAATAAAGAAAATATATCTAGAATATGTAAAACAAATGAATGAACAAAATTTATTAGATTTTAATGATTTACTAAATTTTACTAGAAAAATACTTATCGAACATGATGAAATTGCTAAATATTATTCTAATCAATTCAAATATATTTTAGTTGATGAATTTCAGGATACAAATATCATCCAATTTGAAATATTAAATAAATTAATTAATAATTCTAATGTATTTGTTGTTGGAGATCCTGATCAAACAATATATACTTGAAGAGGAGCTTACCCATATATATTTAAGGATTTTTTAAAAAAATTCCCACAAACACAACAAATTATATTAAATCAGAATTATCGATGTTCAAAGAATATTCTTAAAGTTGCCAATAAATTAATTGATAATAATTTTAATAGAATTAAAAAAAATTTAATTACTGAAAATGATGAGGGCAAAGCAGTAACATATTTTTGTGGTACATCAAATATTGATGAAGCAACATATGTGTGCGAAAAAATCAAAGAATTAATTACTGAAAAAAAATGTGATTATAAAGATATTGCGATACTATATCGATCAAACAATGCAACAAAAACTTTGGAGGAATATATTCTTCACCATGAAATTCCATACAAAATTTATGGTGGAATAAACTTTTTTCAACGTGCTGAAATTAAGGATATGATTGCATATTTGAAATTATTAGTAAAACCTAATGATGAATTGTCTTTGGTCAGAATTATTAATGTACCCAAAAGAGAAATTGGTAAAACAACAATTACTGAAATTAAAGATTATGCAAGAGCAAATAAAAAATCTTTTTTTGAAACATTAACATTAAGTCTTGAAGAAAGCATTGATGTTAAATGAAGAAGATCACATAGGCACATTAATATCTTTTTAGAATTATTAACAAAACTTATTAATGATACTAAAGAATTAAAATTATCAGATAAATTGTTATACATATTAAAAGAAATCAATTATGAACAATATCTTAAAGAAAATGGCAATGGTGATAAATATGATAATGTAAAATCTTTAGTGGAACATTTAGCAGTATATGAAAAGAATAATCCTCAAAACACTCTTAAAGATTTTTTAAATGAAATATCTTTATATACTAATAAAGAAGACACAAATAGTAATAAAAATGTAGTATCATTAATGACTGTACATTATGCCAAAGGTACCGAATTTAATGTAGTATTTATTGTTGGATTAACAGAAGGTACATTACCAAGCTTTTGAGCTTCAAAATATAATGACTGTGAGGAAGAGAGAAGAATTGCATTTGTTGCAATTACTAGAGCAAAAAAAGAATTATATTTAACCGCTTCTTCAGGTAGTTTTGATCCAATTTCAAGAAATACTTGTAGAGAATCAAGATTTATCAAAGAAATTGGTGTTAATAATTTACTTAATGATTACATTAAAGCAAAATCTATTTCTTCTAATGATAACGAATGATTTGATTCTAATAGAATTGTTAATTATGCCAACAATTATGAAACAAAAACTGTAGAGTTTAAACAATGAGATAAAGTATCTCATACTTCTTATGGCGAAGGTGTAATTGTTGGCATTAATGGTGATTTCTTAGAAATAAAATTTGACTCTGAACCAGCAATTAAGACTATTATTAAGCATCATAAAGGTTTGAAGTATAAAATTTAATATTTACAAAAAAATTTATTCCATATATATGTAATATATGGAAAAGTTACAATTAATTATCAAAATTATGAGTTAATATTGTGATTTTAAATTTTGGAAGTCTATAATCAAAATTAGGTATGACTGCAAAGTTAAAGAAGATATTGCTATTAAGTTCCGGAGCAACAGTTGCTGTTACTGGTGCTACAGTGGCCACATTTGCGATTATTAATAACAATGAGCCACAAACATTATTAAATGGTTATGTTACATCAAAAGATGAATATGTATCTATTAGTGACACCTTAAATTTAAGTGAAATTGATCATGATAATGGTATAGTTAAATTTGAAGATAATACTAATATTGATACAAGTTTTGAAGTTACATTTACTAATGGTAATGTTGAAACAATTAAGCATAAAGGTGATAAATTACAAATTATTGGGCGAAATGATATCTTAAAAATTATTATTGAAGATACAGGATTAAAATCAATTGAACTTATTGATTGTTCTTCATTAACACATGTATTTGCTGGTAAAAACCAAATTTCAGACGTGCATATTGAGGGGTGTCATGGGTTATGAGAATTAGATTTAAATCATAATAATTTAAGCTCTTTAAAAGTTAATGAATTAAATAATCTGTATCGATTACATGTGGATTGAAATGAGATAAACTCATTAGATGTTTCAAATTTACATTCTTTGAGAGTGTTATGACTTGGTAGTAATGAAATATCTTCCCTTGATTTATCTTTTGCCGTTAATTTAGAACTTATCCATCTCGATAAAAATGAAATTGAATTTATTAATTTGTCACATTGCAACAAACTATATGAAGTATATTTTGATGAAGATACAGTGATACAATGACCATCATATTGAGAAAATGTAGGGGGGGGTATTTTTAATATAATTACAAATGATGGCATCTCGCAATGAGTGTTACTGATAAAATAGTTAATAAAATTTAAAATAAAGATAACATTAGCCAAGATATTCAACCTATCGACAAAAATTTTATCCATTTTGTGAGGAGATTTTTAAATTATCTCCTAAACTTTTGTGATAATTTTGGGTTAATGGGACACGTAAATTAGTCTCAGGCAGTGCAACTTTTACTTAAAAAGTTTTTAAAACAAAACAATTTATGATGACATTACTATAAGTTTGGCTACTTTACATAGGGAAAAATTAAAAAAATGTGCTATTTTTGTCCCAATGAGCAAAATTTAATTGATTATAATTTCTACATGTCAACTAAAAAACAAATGATTATTACTGACTCAAAAAATAAATATGTCAAAGTTGGTGATATATTTAGTGTAGAACTATATAATCCTGCTAAAATAACAATTGGTGGACCTGAGGGAGCTACTGGTAATGATGTTGTTGATTCCAAAGGTGGAGATGGAACTGATGAACCAACAACTAAACCCACTATCAAACCAAAACCATCTAAAACACCCAAAAGCAAACAGCTTTCGTTAAGAGAATTAATTATGCAAATGCAGAACAATATGAAAGAAATGGAAGATAAATTTGATAAAAGATTTAATACCTTAGAAAGTAGAATGGGGAAAATGGAAGAAAAAATAGATGATATTGTCAAATTAAATGATCTTAAGACAAAATAATATAACTACATATCTTAAAATTATTCATCTCTTCAATGCTTGTAATATTACTTTTATAGCCAAATAAATATACTATTAGATATTTTTCTAATCAGACTAAAAGGGGTAATATTGTAAAAAATCAGTTTTAGGGCTATATGTTTATAAAAAAATATATGTTATGATGACATTACTATAACTTTAGCCACTTTACATAGGTAAAAAGGCTCAAAAAACTGATTTTTTTGTCCCAATATCCCTAAAAACCACTTTTTTCACCTGTACATGCTAGATATAAATATTTATAAAAATGTATTTATGTATTTAAATGTTTCTGAATTGTTAATTAAATTGAAATAATGTTTTGATGCTAAATTAAATCTTAATCTAGCAAATAGGTTAATTAATTGGCTTGCTTACAATTAATTATATAGGTTACGTTCCTACAACGAGTTATAACCAAGAATTACTTAAGATTCTTGCTTACAATAGCAGCAAGTTCAAACATTGAAACTTGTTTCTTGCCAAATAAAGGCAATAATGCTGCATCAGCATTAATGTTACGTTTATTTTTGCTATCTTGTAAACCATTTTTCTTAATATAATCCCAGATCTTTTTAATAGCTTCAGGACGAGAAACTTTATTTTTCCCGATTGCTGCTGCTAAATTTGCACTTGGTGTTAATAAGTTATTAGTGATTGCCATACCTACTCCTTTCACTTTTCATTATATAAAATTTCTTAGGCGTTTTGAGAGGAAAAAATAAAAAAATTTTCTATATTTATATAAAGTGATGATTTTTGGCTACTTGAAAGATAAAAATTATGCAAATGATAGTAAATTTACTGTAATTTTAGCATATTTTTTAACCTAAATTTTATTTTACCATAGGTAATATTTTATAAGCAAAATTATAATATATATTGTATATATTATGGAAAGAAAATTTAATGATCAAGAACTTTATAGAAGAAAAAAACTACAAAATTTAGTTGATAAAAATAATGATCCTTTCTTAATTGACAAATTTGACAGAACACATAATTCTGCAACTTTTAAAGAAGAATTTGATAAATTTGAAAAAGAACAATTGCATGATAATACTACAGAAATTAAAATTGCCGGTAGAGTTTTGGCATTGAGGCAATCTTTTGGTGTAATAAAAGATTTTAATGGTAAAGTGCAATTCTACATTAATAAAAAGAATGAAAATGCTTGAGATGTTTTCACTAATTATTTGGATATTGGTGATATTGTTGGTATTAAAGGAACACCAATGAAAACAAATACAGGTGAAGTTACAGTTAAAGTAGGCGAAATCACAATACTTTCAAAATCTTTAAAAGTATTGCCTGAGAAATTTCATGGTTTAGTTAATGAAGAAGAAAGAGCAAGACAAAGATATGTTGATTTAATTATTAATGATAACTCTCTTTCAACATTTGTTATTAGAAGCCAATTAGCAAATGTTTGGAGAAATTATTTATGTAATGAGCAACAATTTTTAGAAGTTGACACACCTGTATTGCAATCAATATATGGTGGTGCATCTGCTAAACCTTTTATTACTCATCATAATGCATTAAATGCAGACCTATATCTACGTATTGCACCTGAATTACCATTAAAAAAACTAATTGTTGGTGGTTTTGAAAAAGTTTTTGAATTTTCTAGAAATTTTAGAAATGAAGGTGTTGATACAACACACAATCCAGAATTTACTGGTTTTGAATTATATTGAGCATTCGTTTCATTAAAAGAAATCATGGATCTTACTGAAAAAATGTTTAAAATTAGTGCTAAATTTTTAAATAAAGACGTTTATAAATTTAGAGGTTATGATATTGACCTTTCTAAACCATTTATTAGAAAATCAATGATTGAAATCATTAAAGAAGCTTGTGGTGTTGATTTTGAAAAAATTAACACAGATGAAGAAGCATTAGAAATCGCTAAACAACATCATATTGATTTATTACCTCACCAAAAGATTAGAGGACATATAATTGTTGCATTTTTTGAAAAATATGGTGAAGAAACATGTATTCAACCAACATTTGTTCATACTTATCCAGTTGAATCTTCACCATTAACCAAAAAGAATGCTAAAGATTCTAGATACGTTGATCGTTTTGAATTATTTATTGGAACTAAAGAATTTGCTAATGCTTATAGTGAATTAAATGATCCAATTGAGCAATTACAAAGATTTGAAGAGCAAGTAGCAGAGAGTGAAAAATCAAAAGGTAATGATAGTTATGAAGGTTGATCAAGTGAAATTGATATGGATTTCATTAATGCAATGGAATATGGCTTGCCACCAACAGGTGGTTTAGGAATTGGTTTTGATAGATTTTGTATGCTAATGTGTGAAAAAGATTCAATCAGGGATGTCTTATTATTCCCACAAATGAAACATGAAAAATAAAAATTTAAAAATTTTTTTTCGTTCGTTAATAATATTAACTCCAATCACTATGGGTTCAATACTATTAACTGCTTGTGAAGCTAAAGACCAAGGTTTAATTGCACCATTTGTTTTAACATCATATAGTGATGATACAGAGAGTAATGAAACAAATCAAATAATGCAAAATTGACAACCTGAAGGTCAAAATGTTCCTGATGCATTTTTCATTGTTAAAGCAAAAACTAATGAAAAGGTTAATTTTACAATTTCTCAGAATGCTCATAGCAATAATATATTAAAAAATATAATAGTTTTTGAACCAAAACATTCTGAGGAGAAAAATGAATGTAAAGTGCTTGTAAAAAATTATAGTAATTCTACTGCTACAGAATTAGATACTGCTATAACTGTGGTAATTTCTTGTTCATATGCCAATAAAAATTTGGGTACTAAAAGTATTTCATTGACTATTACACCTTATCAACCACAAAGCTTAGAATATAAAGTTACTGATGCAAATAAAGATAAAATATCTCTTAAAAATTATGAAAGACATCAATATGAGGTTGTGCAACCAAGTATTCCTGAGAGTGACTTAGATTTTGTTTTTGAACCAAAAAAGAAATTTCCTTCTAATCCTTCTAAATTTAATATTAAACATACTAATATTACAGATCTTGATGAAATTGTAAAGATTGATCCTTCTGATAGTCCAAACATAAAGTTAAAAGTGAAAAGTGTTGATAATACATTAGAAGTACCAATTGAGATTTTTTTTAATATTAATTGGGGTGCAATGGAATATACTTTTAGCGTATTAATTGTTGGTTTTGGACATTTGCATAATCAATTTGAACAAACAGTTACTAATATTCCAGATCCAGTAGGTGGCCGTGAATATGAAATTGGATACATTAAAAATTTTTTACCAAATTCAGAAGGTAGTGCTGTGTCTGTTAAATTTTGTAAAGATAGTGCTGAAATTAGTAGTAATGTTATTAAATATGATCCAAGTACCAAGAAAATTTATTATAAATATGATGCTAGTGCTGTTCCTAAGCCTGAAGATCTTGAAGGTGTTACTATCAAATTGGAAGTTGCCAAATATTTACCAGCAGTACAAATTTTTAATTTTAAAAAATTAACATTTAATAATTATTTACCATTAACTTTGGAGCAGAAACGAACAATGCTTCCTACTACAACACTTACTGACACCCCTCCCACACCCACACAATCATCTATTGATACAGAAGTAGCTAAAATCATTGATATTCCTGACAATTCTACTTTAGATTATGAATTTATTCCTAATGATGATGATTATGAACGTGGAACTAATACATCTAATCAAATGCCTATTAAAATTAAAAGAGAGCCAACTTCTTTAATTCCAAGTACAGCAATAAAAGTTAGTGGTGAGGGATATTTTGATAAAACATTAACAATTGCACCGGTTACAATATATGGTTATAATTCTCTTTTACCTAAATCTGGCGCATCATATCTTTATAATTACAAAAATAAAGTTCCTGTGGGTACAATTTTAGGAGATTTAACTGGAGTGGCAGTTAATTTTTCCGATGGTAATACTGTTGTACATCATACATCTCCTGCTTCCACAGAAAAAATAGAAAATTTATTTAGTCTTGAAGGGAATAATATTATGTATAATCCTAGTGATAAAATATTGCCAGATGATATACTTCAATTAGATGCTAAATTAACCAGAAAAAATAAACCAATTGCAAATGATGAAGTGAAAATACAATATCAAATACATATTCCTTCAAAAAATGGTATTGCATTTTCACAAACAGTACATATGGTCAAAGGAGAAGATCAAGGTGAAACAACTACTATTACGTATCCTGCTAATAATACAATTGCAGAATTTAGCAAAGAAGAAGACCTAGATGGTTTTGCCTTTGCAAATTCAAATATTACTTATTATACTTTAACCCAATATCCAAATAGTACTAAAGTTAATGAATTAAAATTAAATTCAGTCCCAAATATTCCAAATATTCCAAATACACAATCAACCTTTCCTTCAACTGCAATAACAGTTAGTGCTGCAGGTAAATCTACACAAATTTATCATACTGAACCAATTAATATTGTAAGATTCAATGCAACTAACACTTCACCTGTTATTAATGAAAGAACAATAATAGGTAATTTTACTAATGTTCCTGCTAATACAACTATAGCTGTCAATGATACTAATTTTGAAATGGTTGACACATATTTACATTACAAAGGTGATTCAGCTACTCCAGGTCCTGCTAGTATTGTAGTTACAATAACTTTAGGAAATGAAACATTAACATTTGATATTACAAATATTACATATTTAGAACATCAAGAAACTAAATTTAGTTTTAAACAAAAAACTTTCACTAAATCAGAAAACTTTAGCAGTACTGATATTATTGCAGAAATTGAGGGTCCTGCTGGTACTACTTTAAATATAGATAATATTACACCTAATAATGTAGATAGTGCGTATGATTATGATGTTGATACTACTGACGATCCTCAACGTATAACATTTAAACTAAAAGATAATTCTATAAATATTTTAAACGGTACAGACCTTGATGCAGGATATTTACCATCAGAAACATTTACATTTGCACCAACTGGCTATGTACCTAAAACTTATGTTATTCAACCAATAGCAAAAATTAAATATAAGACAGTTGCAAATCCAATATTTGTTGCTCCACTTAATTCAACTTCTGGTAGTGGTAATTCGAAAATGATTACACAACATGTAATTAATAAAACCCCAATGGCATATATCATGAATAGTAATGTTAATATAGCTAATTCTTATATGGGGGTATTAAGTAAACCATTTTTTACAAGGGATAGTGATGGTAACATAAATGAAGAACTTGCTTTTACAAATAAAAATGAGTGAACAATACAAAAAGAAGATAATATGAATGGCGAAGTAAAAACAAGTAATTTTTATTTTAATTTTCCTGTAACAAGCAAGACTTTTACTGATATTAAAAGCAGAATGGATGGTTTATTAGCAACATTTGCACATAATGGTATTGATGCAGATGATGGATATGTTTCTGAAACAATAAATTTTGGTAACTATGATAACAAGATTGCAACATCAAATTTTGTTATTAATGATCGTCATTTTGCAACTTCTACAGATGCTGATAATATAGAAATAGATTTTTCTGATGTTACTCAAGCAATATTCGATGACATTGGAGCACACCCGGATAAAATTCATATTACTTCTAATAATGTTTTAGAACAAGAAGCTGTTTTAAGTTGTTCCATTGATACAACAAATAAAAAAATATTATTTCGTTTTGAAGAAGACCAAAATGAAAAAAGAGTTGGACAAATTTATACTGTTTCATATAAAAATGGTGGTGTGGAAATGAAATTTGATCTTCGATTTAAAAATGTTGGAAAAACGGCTAATACTATAATTGGCTAATACTATAATATAAAAGTATATGTATAATCATTCTTTAATTGAAAAAAAATGAGTGAAATTTTGGGAAGAAAATAAGACAAATAAATTTATAGATGATCCAACAAAACCTAAATATTTTTGTTTAAATGAATTTCCTTATCCATCAGGTGATGCATTACATTGTGGTCATGGAACTGGTTGAAGTAATAGTGATATTCATGCTAGATATAAAGTAGCAAAAGGTTATAATGTTTTATTCCCAATTGGTTGGGATGCTTATGGTTTACCAGCAGAACAATTTGCTATTAAAAATAATCAAGATCCAAATATTTTTACACAAAAAAATATTAGCAAAATGAGAGACCAATTAAAAGAATTTGGTCTATTAGTTGATAATGATAAAGAAGTTGATACAACTGATCCTAAATATTATGCATTAACACAATGAATATTTGCCAAATTTTTTGAAAATAATTTAGCAATTAAAGAAAAATCAGAGGTTAATTGATGTGAACAATTAAATACTGTTTTAGCCAATGATGAAATCATCATTAAGGATGATAAAATGTATTCAGAAAGGGGTGAATATCCAGTTCATAAAAAATTACTTTCACAGTGAACTTTAAAAATTACAGATTATGCTAAACAATTGACTAATGATTTAGAACAAGTCGAATGACCTAGTGCAGATGTTCAAAAACAATGAATTGGTGTTTCTTCAGGTGTTAAATTAAAATTTAAAACAACTGTCGAAAATATTAACATTGAGGTATTTACAACAAGAATTGATACAATTTTTGGTGTAAGTTTTATTGTTATTGCACCAGAGAATGATATTGTTAATAAATTAACAATTTCAGAAAAAGAAACTGAAGTTAATAAATACATTGATTTAACTAATTCTATGACTGAATTAGAAAGAAAAGAAAATAAAGAAAAAACAGGTGTGTTTACAGGTAGTTATGCAATTAATCCATTTAGTGGTAAAAAAATACCAATCTATGTTGCTAATTATGTTTTAAATAATTATGCAACAGGAATGGTTATGGGTGTTGCAGCACATGACCAAAGAGATTTTGATTTTGCCAAAAAATTCAATCTTGACATTATTCCTGTTATTGAAAATACTTCACCTGACTGTGCAAATGTTTCAGATGGCAAACATATTAATTCTGATTTCTTAAATGGATTAAATAAAGAAGAAGCAATTAATAAAGCAACAGAATTTGTAATAAAAAATAATCTTGGTGTTGTGCATACAACAACAAAATTACATGATTGAGTATTTTCTAGACAAAGATATTGAGGTGAACCATTCCCAATTATTTATGATAAAAATAATAATCCAAAACTTGTTGACTTAAAGACATTGCCAGTTACATTACCAAAAATGGAAAACTATAATTTTTCTAAATCTGCTGATGTATATGTCAATCCTTTGGAGCATGCAAAGAATTGAACAAGTGTTAATATTAATGGTGAAATTTTTACTAGAGAAAGTAACACAATGCCCGGCAGTGCTGGTTCATCTTGATATTTCTTAGCTTATATTTTAAAAAATAATGATGGTTCATATACACCATTTGATAGTGAAGAAGGTCAAAAAAGATTAAAACGATGAATGCCAGTTGATTTATACTTGGGTGGTAAAGAACATACAACTGGACATGTTTTATATGCACGATTTTGGAATAAATTCTTGCATAACATTGGTTATGCTCCAACAACAGAGTTTTTTAAAAAACGTATAGATCATGGAATAATACTAGCTGAAGATGGTAGAAAAATGTCTAAACGTTGGGGTAATGTTATTAACCCAAGCAGTATTATTAGTAGTCATGGTGCAGATGCATTAAGAACATATTTTGCTTTTATTGGGCCTATTGATGGAATTTTCCCATGAAAATCATCTGGTGTAGATGGTGTTAGAAAATGATTAGATAGAGTATATAATATGTTCTTTAATAATACAGAAATCAAAATTGTTGATGATATTAAATTAATTGATCAAAAGTTAAATATTGCATTTAATAAATTCATCAAAAATGTTGATACACATCTAGATGAATTTAAACATAATTTAGCAGTAAGTGATATGATGATTTTTTTTAATGAATGTAATATTTATAAAAATATTTATAAAGAACATGTTAAAGGTTTTTTAACAATTCTTAGTTTCTTTGCTCCACACTTAGCAGAAGAATTGTATTCTCATATATTTAAAACAAATAAATCAATTGTAGGTGAGGAGTTTCCTAAATATGATGATAAAATTATATCATTAGCAACATTTAATTTACCAATTCAAGTTAATGGCAAATTAAGAGCAACTATAGAAGTTGAGAAAACCATTTCTGAATCTGAAGCAATTGAACTATCATTTGGCAATGAAAATGTACTAAAATATGTGCCTGATAGAAAATACAAAAAAGTCATTTTTGTAAATGGTAAAATAATTAATTTTATTGTTTAATTAAACGGTGGGTGTTGCAAATATTTTACTTCCAAAAGGTTCACTTCATTCAGGATTATTTGTTCTATACTTGTCAGCAATACCCTCATTATCAAAATAAATAACTAAATCGTCACTTGTTCCAGTTAATCAACCTTTTGGCAAAAAACTAGTTTTATATAATGGTAGAGGAGGAGTATAGGAATCTCCTCCATGAATTGTTAATTTTTTTAAATTTTTACAACCTACAAGAGCCATTGAGAAAAAACCAACTTTATTATCAGTATTTTCCAATGTATTTATTGGTTCAACTGGTGTTACATCTATCATATTTGTTAAATCTTTTGCATTAAACTCTAATTCAGTAATATTTGTTGCATCTTGAAATTGACCAAAATAGTTATTATTTATTCAATTAGCTTTAATATTAACAGTTTCTGTAGTGCCTGTTGTACTATCCTTTACTTTAAAACCATTACCATCAGGTAATTCATATGCATCAAATTCCTTTTCACATTTTCCATTTACAAAATCCAACTTAAATTTGTCTTCATCTTCACCTAAAAGGTCTCCACTAGGACTTTTCACAAAGTAATATGGACCAGATACTAGTGTATCTGGACCTGTTATTTCGTATCTAATCTTTGTTTTATCACTATTATTAACAAAATTATTATCAAAACTATATATTTTACCATTTTGTTGTTTTTTTCCAGTTTCCAAGGAAGTAAAATTAGGAAAAATAGTGTTTTCTCCTGTATTACCACCAATTGTTAATTTTCCAAATGCTAATGAACCAATTGGTCAAAAAATGGCATTTTGAATATTTAAAGGATATACTGAAAAATTTTCATCATATTTCATGCCACCTTCACCAAATTTAGTATCATCAATAAGTATTTTACCTATTGGTCTTTTTAAATTATCATATTGTGTTATTCATTTTAAATTAGTATTAGTATTAAAATTATGATTATATTCGGTATCGAAATCTACGGCACTAAAATCATTTGGACTATTCACATTAAATAAAAAGTCATTTTTAGCAAATGCTAATGGTAAAATATGTTGAATTTTAGATAATTTTAAATTATATAAAGAACAATTGTAAAAACTTTTAATTCCCAAAGTATCTACTGTAGAGGGAATAATGACATTTGAAATATTATTATTTTGAAAAGCAAACTCTGAGATTCTACTTAATGATAGTTGATCTTCATTAGAAAAATTAGGGACAATATTTTTAACAGTTGAAGGCAAAATATGTGTTACTGAATCCGCTATTGTAGGATTAGTTTCCACATGTAATGGATCAAATGCATGTGGAGCAATAGAAGCTCAGTATTCATTAATCATTAATGAAGAATAATTGAATTTCGATGCATTAATTCTTTCTTTGTACAAACCAATCATTTGTGCATCACTTTCTGCAATACTTGTATCTTCAATAGTATTAAAACTTGCATGTGGAGCAAAATTAATTCTATTGGAACAAGAATAATTAAAACCTTCTATGTGCCCACCAAATTGAAATTGCATATTATCTCAATTACGCATACCAGCATCTGTGTTAAAAGAAATTGTTGTTGATACTGTGTTGCCTGTAATTACATCGTTTCCCTTTAAAATGAAAGGATACTTAGAGGTGTTTATTTTGTCAAAAGCAAAATATTTAACACTTTCTGAAGTACAAACTGCTTTGAAAGTTAATTTAGTCTGCTTGCTGTGAGGTGCTGAATCATCAAATCTTACTATGATTTCTGTATCTGGTGAACACAACTCACCATTTACATAAGTTTGTATATGGGCAGTCATAGGAATATAAGAGTTGTTTACATAACATGAAGTTGTGAAAACAACTGGCAAACTAACAAGTGCTAAAAGTAATATATTAAATGTCTTCTTTTTGACCATTTACTTATATTATAAAATTGTATTATATTTATATAATACAATGCAAGTTTACAAGTCAGTTATTCAACTTTGTAAATAAATAACATTCTAAAAAAGCTTCTTAATTATATTAATATAATTAAATAACATTAAAGTGTCCACAAAGTAGCATGTATTTTGGTTTAATTAACTTAAACCTTTTTCATTACAAAAGCTTTGTGCATTATTACTACTTCACTCTTCATTTTCAGTACCATCTAATTTAAGTGAAGCGACAGTAACAGTACCACTTGTTTTTAATCCAGAAAACAAATCAGTTGAACAAATAAATGCTGGTCTAGCTCTAAAACCAATAAATGTAATATTATCAACATTGTGGCAATTATTTAATGCACCTGCACCGAAATTAGTAATTTTTTCGTGAATGATGATTTTATTTAAATTGCCACACCCACTAAAAGCCTGCGAACCTATATTTTGCATATTTGAACCAAAATCAATCTCACCACTTAATAAGTTAGAATTCAAAAATGCATTATTGTCAATTTCAGTTAAAGGCAATATTTTACCATCATCAAATAACACATCATCTGGTAAAATTAGATTTGTAGCTTTATATTTATTAGCAACACCAGTAATCAGCTTAGCATGATTATCAATTTTAATAATTTGCAATTGACCTTCTAAATAACCTTCTAAATTTGTACCATGCTCATTACCAATATATCCTGTTCGAAAGACCAAAGTTGCTCAATATCTATTAGATAGTTTGCATTTTGCTTCAGAGAATAAATTATTATAAAAATTATCAGAATTTACTGTATCTCTTGAATTAATGAAAAAAAGTTTATTACTATCCAATGGATTATTTATTCCAACGTTTTCGAAAATGCCATTGGATTCTGCATCACTTAGATGTTCACCACTAAGTTGATCAAATACTATTTGATTAATATGTGTGCAATTTTTAAAAGCCGCATTGCCAATTGTTAATTGGCCATTAAAAGTCAAACGTTTATTTAACCCAGCGCAATCAGCAAATGCATTTTCGCCAATAGTTACAATTTTTTTTGGTATAAATAAATTACCTATTAAATTATTACAACCTTCAAATGCATGTGCATTAATATTAAATACACCATCATTAACAGGTATTGTTAATTCACCAAATGCTAAACTACCAGCAACTACACCACTTTGGTAATCAAATGTATTAGTGTCTTGAAAATGCATTAAAACCTTAGCTTTTCCAACACTCTCTTCATTTGCAAAACAAAAGTTTTTATTTCCATTAATATTAACACCCATTAAATCTGAATTTTTAAATGCACAATTACCAATTGCAGTTAATTTTTTATTTAATGTTAACGTTCCAGATAATTTATTATGTAAATCTGCAAAAGCATTTTGTTCAATTTTAATCAATTCTCAAATTTTACCATCAGTGGTCTTAATATAATCAGGTAAAAATAAACCATCAGCTTGGAAATCTGCTGAGACAGTAGAAATTTTTTTCTTATTATTTTCTGCATCTGCATAAATAACATTCCCATGTATAATTCCATACAAATCTCCTCCAGCTTCTGATTTAGTATTTTCAGGTTCAGAAGCAATTCAGTGATATCCTGCATTTGCAGTATTAATTGCATTTGCAATTTCTACACCTGCGATATTACTATTAATAGAAATTATTGTACCATTAGTTACAAAGTGACTTACAATATTATTTAAAGCTTCTTGTGATGATGTTGAACCATCAAAAAACAATTTATTAATATTATCACAACCACTAAATGCATCTGCAGCAATTGATAAAGCAGAATGTGGTTTTTGAAAACAAATAGTTTTAATACCAATACAATTTTTAAAAGCTTTAGCTTTAATTTCTGTTAAATTACTATTTAATGTTAGTGTACCATTTAATCCAGCACAATTAGTGAAAAAGTCATTTTCAATTGTAAAATTTTCATGATTATTAACACTTAATTCACCAATTGCTAAACACCCTACTGGTTTTGTTGTGGAAAAATTAAATGTATCAGTGCTAAGTATTAATACTTCCGCATTACCAACATTTGAACTATCAGCAAATTTAAAAGCAGAAGATTCATTAAAAATATTATTTAACCTAACATTTGCAAAAGCATTTGATCCAATAGTTGTAATATTTTTAGAAATCAAAATACTACCAGACATAGGCATATTTTTAAATGCATTATCATTAATTCTAGTTAATTTGTAATCTTTATTATCATTATCAAATCTAATTATTTCAGGTAGTACTAAATTTTTTGCATGATATCCATTTGTTGAAACAATAGCACATGTTTCATCACTTGAATTTTTTTCTACTGTAATATTACCTGAAATATATCCGCCTCAATTCTTACCATCTGCATTGCCAATTAGATTGACATTACTTCAATCACCAATACCCAAATTATTAAGTAATGCTGCTGTAATAGGGAAATTACCATTTACACTATGTATTTTGCCTTGTGTTGCAACATTTGCAAAAATATTTGTACCACTTCAATTTACACTACTATACCCATCTAATATTATTTTTTTAAGATTAGAACAATTTTTAAAAGCATTGTTTTTAATATCAGTAACAGAATTAGGTATCAATACACTTGTTAGATTACAATTTTCAAATAATCCTTCTTTGATACTAACAGTGCCTTTAGGTATTTCTAAATCTCCAATTGCCAAACCACCAACAACCTTATCATTTTCATAATCAAAATCATTACCATCATGATTCATTGGCAATAAAATTTTAGCATCACCAACAGATTTTTTACTGGCTAATTTAAATTTAGCAGGACTAGAAAGATTCAAATTTTTAAATTTCGTGTTGCTAAAAGCTCCATCACCAATATCACCAACACTTCCTGGAATTGTTAATGTTTCATTTAAATTAGAGCAATTATAAAAAGCACCTCTGCCTATTTTAAGAAGATATTTAGGTAATGTTAATGAACCTTTAAGATTTATTGCTTGATTAAATGCAGAGTCATCAATAACCTTTAAAGGTAACACTTCGCCATCAGGAAACTTAACCTTTGCAGGTATTATTAAATTCTGTGCCTTAAAATCTTCAGAATAAGATTCAATTTTTGCATAATCTGAACCTTTAAGACAATGTATTGTTCCAGCAGTTCTTCCACTTCAATCCTTACCATCTGCACTTAAGGTATCTGCATCATTAACATTGTTGTTACCATCACAACTAGTTAAATTCATTACAGTTAAAGCAGATAATGTTATTACTGAACAAAATAGCAACGATTTTAATAATATATTTTTATATATCTTCATGTAATTGTTATATTATTTATATGTTAATGTATCGATTAATCTTTGTATAAATATATCCATCTTTTGCATCAATAAAGATGGGAATGAAATTTTTAAATTTTTTATTTAGTTTTTTTGCATTTTGGAATGACCAGAAAATAGTTACAAATAAAAAAATACAAATATATACTAAACTAATACCAATAAATATTACTAAATATATTTTAGGATCATTAACTGTTACAGGTAGACCTAAAACATCACCAACTGCACCAAATTGTCCTTTACCTAATTGAGAAGTACTTACATAATCTAATAATACAGACCCTGACATATGTTTTTCAACACCACCAATACCACCAATAATTTGAGCATATATGATTATCATTGGGAAATATAATGCAGAAATTAATAATGTTCATTTGTATCTAATTCTGAACATTAATAAAGATACTGTACCGCTAACAACCATACTGAAATGCATAAAATAAAATAATCGATCAAATGGGTAACCAATTGTAATAAATTCTAAAAATTCACTTGCTGTTTTAAAATTAGTTGATTCCATACCATTTTGAAAATCACTCATTGTTGCACCAAATATTGATAAGAGACCACCAAATAATGCTCAAGGAGCAATACCTAAACTAAGTTTAGTATTCTTTTTAATATCATAACAAATTAGAACAGGTAATAACATTGCAGTAACTGGACATAAATCTAAAGAAAAAGCATCACTTAAATGTTCGCCATGATAACCTGCTTGTAAAATTCCATATGGATTATCATCTGTTTTAAAATTTATTGCATCTGCACCTGATGCAAAAATATGGTTATATAAAGGAATATTGTCTAATCCTAAAATATTTTTTTTAATTGCACCGTTATTTTCGAAAATTTCATTTCATTTAACAGCTGGAGTATCAACAAAAAATATTTTGCTATTATCCAAAGATACATATTTATTTTGGTACATTACAAAACCATTATGATCAATTTTTATAATATCATTCATACCATATGATATTAAATCAATTCATGCATAAATGTATCGACCAAATAAAAGAATAATTGCCACAAAAACAGCATATGAAAAAATTATTGGAACAGCAATGTGTTTATTTTTAGTATAAAATTTATGAAATTTTGGATAAAAACAAACAATTCCTATACAAGTTAGTACCACAATAACAAAAGAAATGATCCCAAAAAGTGTAAATGAGGAACTATCAGCCATTAATATTCAGTTATAATAATATTATATTTTATGGTTAAAATTAGATTAGCTTTGTGTGGAAGACATAAAAAACCTTTATACAAAATTGTTGCTATTTCTTCACAAAAAAAACGTGATGGTGAATATTTAGAATTATTAGGTCGTTTAGATCCTGCAACTGATAAATACATTATTGATGCTGAAAAAACAATTAAAACATTATCATTAGGTGCTCAACCAAGTGAAACTGTTTTAACTATCCTTAAAAAAGAAGGTATTTGGAAAAAATTTATGGAAACTAAACAAGCAGCATAGTTTTCACTATATTGAAGATAAAAGTAAATATTTAATTTACTTTAGAAGAAAATCAACAATATCAATTATTTCTATACCATTAGAAATTTTATTGACTCTATTGTTATTCAATAAAATTCTTCTTCCATTATTAATCTTTTGTAATATTTGCATTTCTCTATCGAATGTTGTTTGATTATAAATATCTTCACAAACTTGAATATAAACTATGTCATCATTGTTTTTACAAACAAAATCACATTCTAATAATAAAGTCTTTTCATTATTATTATTGAAATAATATGTACCAACATTTATTTGATTGTATTTGGTATAAAGATTTAACAGTACTATGTTTTCTAATTGTTTGCCCCTATCTAATTCGGCATTTTTATGACATATCAAATTTCTTAATTTTAAATCAATTGCATAAATTTTATACAAGGTCTTTAATGTTTTATAACCTTTTATGTCAAGTCGTTCAATTTTTATCTGTAAAAAACAATCTTGCAAAGCTTTAAGATAAAATTCTATTGTTTTAACAGTAGTGTTTTCTACACCATTATTTTTTAAATAGTTAACGACATTAATGGCTGAAAAACTATTACCAATGTTTTCCATTGAAAAAATTAAAATCTTTTTTAATAATGCAATATTTTTAATTTTAAAATGTGGGATTAAATCTCGATTAATTATTGTGTCAATAATTCCATTAACTGTGATACTTATTAAATTATCATTATTTAAAAAATTATTGATTATTGGAAATCCTCCAGTTTCTTTGTATTTGCAAAACAATTCATATTTATTATTTTCATTACCATTATGTAATTCATAAAATTCCATAAAACTTAAAGGTAATACCTTAATGTTTATTTCCCTTCCTGTAAATTTTGTTGCTATTTGGTTTGAAATCATATGGGAATTAGAACCAGTTAAATAAATATCAACATTTTTATTAACTGAATAATAACTTAGTATTAATTCTTCGAATCCAATAACATTTTGGATTTCATCACAAAATAAAAACATTTGTTTGTTTTTAATAATTTTAGAATCCAAAAATATCCTTAATTTTTTTGCATTTAATAAATCATTGTTGTCAAAATCATCAAAATTTAAATAAATAATTTGCTCTGGTTTATATTCTTTTTTTAATTCTTCAATGAATTGTAATAAAAGAGTGGTTTTACCACATCTTCTAATTCCTGTAATTACTTTTATTAGATCAACTGTTTTTAATTGCTGTAATTGACTCAAATAATATCTTCTTTTTACTTCCATAAAAATATTATATGAAAAAGTTTCTATAGTATAAAAACTTATAGAATTTATAAATTTTTGGTTTTAAAATATAATAATTTATAAATTTTTAATACATTCCATACAAAATGTAGGGCTTATGCTGTTAATAATATTGCCAAAATATTCCATTGAGATGTATAAAATTGTAAAATTAATAATGTAATATTTTGCGAGCATTAGTTTTAGAATATGTGTAAATAATCAACAGTGTTTTATTGTTTTTGTCCCATTAAACCAATAATTTACAAACAAAGTTATGAAAAGTAAAATCATTTTTAAGTGCAATGCATTTTAAAATTGAGATCTAGAATATTATTTTAAAACAAAAAAATTCTTTGTATTTTTGGTCATTATTCAATCAATTATGGATTTATTAGTAATTATTGCTATTAGAAAAACCAATAACTCTATTATAATATATATAGATATGGAAAAAGTTCTAATTTCTAAAGAAAAATTAGCAGAACTTAAAAAAGAGTTAGAAGTGTTAATTAATGTTGAAAGACCAAACATCATTACTGCAATTCAAGATGCTAGAGCACAAGGTGATTTAAGTGAAAATGCTGATTATGATGCTGCAAAAGATAAACAAGGTATTATTGAAGGTCGTATTACTGAAATTGAATATATTTTAGCAAATTATGCTTTAATTGATAACAATAAAAAAACAAGCAATACAATTTCAGTTGGTTGTAGTGTTGTTATTGAAAATATCAGTGACAAAGAACAAGAAACTTATCAAATTGTTGGTGAACTTGAAGCTTCTCCACTTGAAGGCAAAATTTCTTTACATTCTCCATTTGCTAAATCTTTATTAAACAAATCTGAAGGTGATGAAGTATTAATCCAGGGGGTTGAAACTCCCTATAAGGTTAAAATTATTAAAATTTCTAACAAGTAATTATTATAATTTTAATGTTATCCACAAACTGGGTAGGTAGCGAAGTGGCTAAACGCACCTGACTGTAAATCAGGCACCTTAGGTTTCGGCGGTTCGAATCCGTCCCTGCCCACCAATTTGGGTTGTAGCCAAGTGGTAAGGCACGAGATTTTGATTCTCGCACGCAATGGTTCGAATCCATTCTACCCAGCCATTTTTGTCCTGCTAGCTCAGTGGTAGAGCATTTCACTTTTAATGAAGGGGTCCCGCGTTCGAGTCGCGGGCAGGGCACCAATTAGTATTTGTTTTTGTTTAATTTTTGTCAACATGACTTCAAATATATTATTTGACTAATAACTTCTTGCAATATATATTCTTTGTTTGGCTTTTTTATTAGTTAAAAAGCATTTTAAATTATCATCATTTAAATTATCTTCTTTAACACATCTAGGTGCTGCAGAAGTTTTTTCTTTAATAGTTTTTTCTAATTCTGCCTCACCACACCAATATGCTAAACCAATTTTCCCAGATTTAATAACTGTATCTAATTCATCAATACTATTAATTTCAACAATAGAGTCATTTAAATGCTTATTTGCTTTGTTGTATAGGTTATTATAATATTCTACTTTAAAATTAGCTATAGTAGGGCTTAAATCGTTCAAATTACATATTGTTTTAGTACCCAAGTCACGCCTAATGATGGTTAAAGTGTTTTGTTCCAAATCTTTTGGTCCAATTACTAATGCAAATGGAATACCTTTGATTTCTCATTCATTTGCTTTAAACCCAAATGATTCATCTTTTGAATTAATATTAACTCTATATTGATTTAATAATTCTTTTATTTCATTTGCTTTTGCTAAAACACGTTGATCTTTATCAGCAAATAAAGTTAAGATTTGTATTTGTATTGGTGATATATCAAATGGCATAACAATACCTTTGTCATCGCCATGTACAACAATTAAATCACCAATTAATCTTGTTGTAATACCAGCAGACATGTAGTATGGATGTTTAAAAGTATTATCTTTAGCCTGAAATTTAATATCATACATTTCAGAAAAACTAGTACCTAAAAAATGACTAGTACCTGTTTGAATACATTGACCATCAATTGAAAAAACTTCTCTTGTGTATGTGTCAATTGCTCCAGCAAATTTTTCATTTTCTGTTTTTTTACCACTTAAAATTGGTAATGCACATTGCTTAATTAAAAAGTCATTGTACAGATTGTGAATTTCTAATACATATTTTTCACATTCATCTTGATTGTCAAAAACTGCATGTAATTCATGTCAAAAGAATTCACAACCACGTAAAAATGGTTTAGTATTCTTTTCAGCTCTATAAACTGAAACTCATTGATTATATTTCAGTGGCAGGTTTTTATAACTGAAAATTTCTTGCTGAAATAATTGTGAAAATAATACTTCAGAAGTTGGTCTAACTATTAATGGATCTGAAAGTGTTTCCAAACCAATTTTATTAACTAAAAATGCTTCCGGTGCAAAACCTTCAATATGTTCTTTTTCTTTGGCAAAATCACTTGTTTTAATAAAAATTGGCAATTGAACATTTTCTGAACCAGTTTCTTTAAGTTTAGCATCAATAATGCTTTTTATATTCTCTCAAATTGCTCAACCATAAGGTAGATAATTTATGGTCCCTTTTACGCTACCATATGAAAACAATTTAGCACCTAAACAAACATCAGTATATCAATCTGCAAAGTTATTGTTTTGTTTAGTAATATTAGCCATACTTATATATTATGTCTTATTAAATATAATAATATTAACTTAAAAATGAAACCGATCGATGAAATTGCAAAAAAATTTGGTATCAATGCAAACCAAATTTACCATTTTGGGGAGCATATTGGCAAAATTGATGCTAATATTTCAGTTCCCTCAAAAGATAAAAAACTTATTTTAGTTACTGCTATTTCTCCAACACCTGCTGGAGAAGGTAAAACAACTACAACAATTGGTTTAGTTGATTCATTAAATTTTATTGGTAAAAATGCTATTGGTGCTTTAAGAGAACCTTCTATGGGTCCTGTTTTTGGTGTTAAAGGTGGTGCAAATGGTGGCGGAAATAGTCAAATTGTTCCCAAAGATGATATTAATTTCCATTTCACTGGTGATATGCATGCAATTACAGCTGCAAACAATTTAATATCTGCTTGTATTGATAACAATATTTATTGAGGAAATTCATTAAAAATTGATTTAAATAAAATTGTTTGGAAAAGGGTTTTAGATGTAAATGATCGTAGTTTAAGAGAAGTTGAAATTACTATAAATTCTAAAAAAAACATCAAATACAAAAGTGGATTTGATATCACGGTAGCCTCTGAATTGATGGCTATTTTTTGTTTAGTTCAAACTAAAGATGAATTGAAGGAAAAAATAGACAACATTATTGTTGCTTATAACACTTCTAATAAGCCAATTTATGTTAAGGATTTAGGTATCACAAATGCCATTGTTAAAATACTTGATTTAGCATTAAAACCAAACATAGTTCAAACATTGGAGTCTAACATGTGCGTAGTACATGGAGGACCATTTGCAAATATAGCACATGGATGCAATTCTGTAATTGCAACTTTAACCGCAATGAATTTAGCTGAATATACAATAACCGAAGCAGGTTTTGGAAGTGATTTAGGAGCTGAAAAATTTTTAGATATAGTTTGTCGAAAAACAAATTTAGTTCCAAATTGTGTTGTTTTAGTGGCTTCTACAAGGAGTTTGAAGATGCATGGTGGTGTTGATAAAGATAATCTTAAATTACCTAATTTAAAGGCATTAGAAATAGGTTTAGAAAATCTTAAACAACATATCAAAAATATTAAATCATTTGGTATTGATTTAATTGTAAGTATTACACAATTAGATATTTCACTAAAAGATGAATTAGAATTTTTAGCTGATTCTTTAAAGAAAGACAACATTCCTTGTTGTTTCAATGATACATTTAGTAATGGTGGAAAGGGTGGTGTAGAATTAGCTAATAAAGTTGTGCAAATGTGTGAGCAATCAAAAAAAGATATTAATTTTGTTTATGAAATGAATGATAGTATTAAAGCAAAGATTGAAAAAATTTGCACTAGATGTTATGGTGCAAAAGGAGTTGTATATTCAGAAATTGCTAATAAAAAAATTGAAGAATATAAAGATTTAAAATATTTTATTTGCATGGCAAAAACACCATTATCACTAACTGATGATGATAAAAAATTAGCTATCACTGAAGAATTTGATATCAATGTTAAGGATATAGTGATTTCAAATGGAGCAAATTTTATTGTTGTTCTAACAGGTAATATTGTTAGAATGCCTGGATTACCGAAAATACCTGAAGCTAATAAAATGTAATTTCTACATGTGTGTATGTGCATATACGCGTGTAGTACAACGAATAATGTTAATTTTGAAATTTTAACTACAATATTTTGCTAAAATGGAAAAATATTGTATTATAAATACTATGTATGGAAATCATTCGACAGGAATATATTGATAAATTATTAAGGTATAGTAAAATCAAAGATATTAAAATAATAACAGGTTTGCGACGTAGTGGTAAAACTACTGTTCTTAAACAATTTATATCATTTATCAAAACTAATAATATCGCCACTGAAGAAAACATCTTAACTTATGATTTCAATAATAGATTATTATTAGATAAATTAACATGACAAAATTTTACTATTGGAGTTATCCAAAAAGCAAAAAATAAAAATACCAAAATTTTTTTAATTATTGATGAGATACAAGAATTAAAAGATTGACAAAAATCAATCAAAACTTTATTTGAAAATGATCAAATCAATTTTGATATTTACCTTACGGGTAGTAATTCACAAACATTAAGCACTGATATATCAACATGATTTAGTGGTAGACACATAAATATTAATCTTTTACCAATAACATTTAATGATTTAGTAAAATATAAAATTCTAAATTTCGACAAAAATGATTTTAAAAAATATTTAGAATTTGGTGGTTTAGGAAAAATAATACCATTTTATGATGATATTACTGAAATGAAATTATTACTAAGAAATATTATCAATGATGCAATTTTTAAAGATGTTTATAAGCGTTACAAAATTAAAGATAAAGATAGTTTTGAAAAAACATTTAAATATATTTTTGATACAATAGGAAATGAAATTTCATTAAATAATATTTCTAAATTATTAAAAGTTAATTATCGCACTACTAAACAACAAATAAAATGAATGTGCAATGCAAATGTAATAAATGAAATTAATTATTATGATGTTAAAGGTAAAAGATTATTAAAAACCAATTCTAAATATTATTCATTGGATTTAGGAATTATTGGTTCGGTGAATGGGTTTAATAAAAATTTTGGCTGAAAATTAGAAAATTTAGTTTATTTAGATTTATTAAAAAAATATGAGTATGTATACACATATAAAAATAAAAATGGCAAACAAATAGATTTCATATGCATTAATGATTCAATAATTACATATATTCAAGTAACAAAGTATTTAGTACCTAAAAATGAAGAAAACAGTAATTGAGACCGTGAAATTGGTGTTTTAGCATCAATTAGAGATTCAAATAGGAAAATATGTATTTGTTTTGAAAACGAAACAGAAAGATTAGATAATGGTATTGAAATTATTAACATACTTGATTGATTGTAATAATTATTTTATGTGGCGCACTCAGAAGAAATCGAATCCACAACCTCATGGTTCGTAGCCATGTGCTCTATCCAGTTGAGCTATGAGTGCATTGGAGGTGGGTGACAGATTTGAACTGACGAATACAAAGGTTGCAGCTTTGGACCTTACCACTTGGCTAACCCACCATACTTAAATTATAAGTTAGCCTGCTTTTTAATTACATTAAAAAATGCATTGTAGTGAAAAGAATTTATTAAAGAGTAGTATTCTTATCCTCTAAATGATCATAATAATCTTCAGGATCTTCTGGTAAAGTAAGAGGAAAAGGTGAAGGATTTTTAATTTCTAATTTAGCACTAATTCATTTATGTAATGCTCCTGTACATGAATCTTGATAACCAAAAAATGTATCAACTTGAATCATATCATTTGGCATCATGTCTAACATAATTGTTTCATAAATTATTTGTTTTGGCACACCTTTGATTAACATTGGAATAATTTGTTGTGCCAAACGTGGTGAAGCATTATTAGTAACATTACTCTGTTCACGAGAAACTTGTTCTCAAACAGAAATTAATGGTGCCAAATATTTATCATTAATACAAAGTATTGAAAGAATTTTTGGTAAAAAACATTCATCAGGCATATGTATTTGTTGGATACGTGAACAAATATCTGAAGTCATTTGCACATTGTTATATTGATTACCACCAGGCATACCTAAATTAGCATTTCCTGTACCAACAAATTTAACATTTTTAGCACGGGAAATAGTGATTTGTTTAGGTTTTCCTGATGAAACATCTAAAATAGTTTCACTAGCACCATTTCCTAATGCAGTAAAGGCATTTAAACGTGCCATAACTTCATTAGGAATTTTTGAAAGTTCTTCAATAATAATGATAGTATTTGGTTTTTGCATGTAATAAAATAATTCGGACATGATTAATTTTCCTGATTCAGATTTTCTAAAAGTAATATCTTCAGGTTTCATATCTCTGTGTCCTGTAATTGAACAAACACTCATTTTTGCCTTAGTTGCATAATTATTAATTAAATAAGATTTACCTAAACCTTCACTACCCCAAATATAGGTGAATACATCATTTTCTACCAAAGAATCAAAAATTACTTTTTCTATATTATTTTTTTTAACTAGACGCTGTTCTGGTGTTAAAACTTCATAACCAGTGGTATATTGATTACCTATTGCCATACACTCTAATTATAAAATTAGTTAAAATAACTAACAAAAAAATTATTTGACATTCTTAATGATGCATTTATAATTAATTTAAACATCATGAATAGATACGAAAATTTTATTTCACGAATTGAAAATGTTCATAGGAAAGGTGAACAAGGTGTATTTTTTATTTCTGGACCTAGTGCTTCTGGCAAAGATGGATTGTGGAAATTTATTAAAGAAATGAAATTTATTAAAAAATACAATTTACACCGTCCTGTTTCATCAACTACACGTTTGCCAAGAATTGGTGAACGTTGTGGAAAAGATTATTTCTATGTTTATCCTGAAGATATTATTAAATCAGATGGTTCATATAGTGAAAATGCAATTAATCCGATAAAATTTGGTTCAGAAAAAGGTAGAGATATTTGATATTGTTATACAAAAGATCAAATTGATAAACCTCTTTCTGAAGGTAAATCATTAGTATTTTTGGTTTTAGGCAGTGCTTTAGAATTTTATAAAAATTATTTTGCTGAAAAATTTCCTAATGTTACTTTAATTTCAACTGTTTGAACTATTTCTCCTGAAGCGCAAAAAGAAAAATTTTTTAAGAGAGAACCAAACAAAACCAAAGAACAATTAGAATTAATTTATCAATCACGTTTACCTGAAAGAGAAATGTATGATAAAATGATTGATGAAGGTAAATTTGACTTCATTGATAATGCAGATATTAGACTTAAAGATTGAAAAGATGAACAAATTAAGAATAGAAAAAAATAATCTTTATATAATATATACATGGTAGCTGATAAGAGAATTAAGAGATGTAACATTTGCAACCGTGGTTTATTGGTTGTTGATTACAAGAACACTCACCTATTAAAAAAGTTTATTGCTGTTAATGGTAAAATCTTACCTCGTAGATCTTCTGGTTTGTGTGCAAAACACCAAATTATGGTTTCTAATGCAATTAAAAAAGCCCGTATTATGGCTTTATTACCTTACGTTAAAGAATAGTCATGGCTGATATTTTTAAACCAGTACGTGGCAAAGTAATCACTAAGTCTCAACAAACATTATTATCTAGAAGTTTAATGATTGCAGCATTAGGTTTTGGATTAATTGCATTATTTGCATGGTTAATTCAAGTGGCTTTATTTCACATGGGTGTTATGCAACATGAATGATTAATGAATTTATTACTTGTTGCAAGTATTATTGGTGTTATTGCTTCTTCAATAACATTTGCATTCCAATTAAATAAATTTTTTGCCCAACCCAATGAAATCAATAATACTACACTAATAACAATGATGTTAGTATATACATTGGCTGAAGGTGCATCATTTGGTGTATTGTTTACTAGTATTCAATATATGCTACCACATCAACAACAATATATGATGCAAGATATTTTAGGTGTATTTATTGTTGCAGCAGTTGTTTTTATTACTGCTGGGGCAATTGGGTTTGTTTCTGCTAATAAAGAAAATTTTGGTTTAATGAAATTTATGGGTATATTATCAATTGCTTTAGTAGTATTAATACCAATAATATTACTTTCTATGTTTGTTTTTAATATTACACCATTTATGATTGTTTTATATGGTATCATGGCTTTATTAATGATTTGTTATATCATTTATGATTTTATTGTTATTACAAGATTGCAAACATTTGTACAATTAGAAAGCAATAATGTAACATTTGCATTTTGTTTATTATTTGGTTTTAAATTATTAAGTGATTTTATTGGATTATTTTGAACTTTGTTACAATTAGTAATGGCTTTAAGAAGAGATTAATAATTTAATCAAAAATTGATTAACATGTAATTAAATTTCAATTGAAAAATTATGCATGCTAAAAAAATAATAATTGGTAGGAATAAATGGACTCGAACCATCGACCTCACCCTTATCAGGGGTGTGCTCTAACCAACTGAGCTATACTCCTATAAAATAATTATAACTTATATTAATAAATTTTATAATGTTTTAATAAATTCTGCCCATAAAGGATGTGCAGGTAATGGTTTGCCATGTGATTGACAAACATAATTAATATTTGACATATCAAATTTTTTAATAAAATCAAGATATATTTTATTGTCTAAATTATGGTTTTCAGGGATCAACATAAATTTATTACATTTTGATTGGATAAAATCACCACAAAACAACATTTGTTTGTATAAATACATTACCATACCATATGAATGAAAATGTGGTGGTGTAGTTATTACTTCAAATTCATCAATCTTATGATCTCTAATAATAGTTAAATGATCTCTGTTAACTAATAAAAAATTTTTAATAATAAATTTTTTAAATCAAGGTAGTTCATCAATTATTTTTTGAGATTTAGTTAAATAGTTATCATATTCTGCTTGTGAAATATATACCTTACATTTCAATTTTTTCATCAAATATTTGGCACTACCAATGTGATCTATATCACTATGTGTAATTAATATTTTATTAATTTGCTTTAAATTTATTTTTATTCGCTTTAATTCTTTGATAATAGCTTTTCCTTTACCAGGAAAACTAGTATCAATTAAAGTATATCCTAAAGAATCTTTAATTGCATACACATGAGATTTAAGTGTTGTGTTTAAACTAATAATATTCTCATCATTATTAATAATCATTGTGCTACTAAAATTATAATATATTGCCTATTGGTTTAAACTATTTTTTAGTAGAACTTTTAAGAATAATTTATTTTTTAGTTTTTTCAACATAAACTCGAGGTACTCTAGTAACTGAAAGGTTAGCAATAACTGCAATAATATTAGCTAAATCGCTTGGATCATCAATAAATGTTGAAGCATGTTTAATATCTTTAAAAATATAAACAGTATCACCTTTTTTAACTGTTTTATCAACTTTAACACTTAAATTATCCATGGCCATTTTACCAACAATTGGGTATAATTTACCATTAATATAAACTGATTTACCACTGAAACTTCTAGATAAACCATCAGCTCAACCAGCAGGTATATTAGCAATATATTCAAATTTATCATTTACTTTATAAGTAGATTCATAACCTACAGTTTCATTTTTTGGAACAATTGAAACTTGTACAACTTTACTAACTAATTGCATGCAATTAAATGCATCAGTTTTTTTAGGATCATATGATTCATAACCAAAAATTGAACATCCTGGACGAACATTGTTTTCTCAGTCTCTTTTAGCAATTACTTTTCTAATTGCTGCATCAACACCACCACTAGCTCTAATATGTCTATATGGTAATTTTTTTCAATTTGGAATAGCAGAAGCTAATTCTTCAAATAAATCAAATTGTTTTTTTGATTTTTCAACATCACCATTATCATAGATATGTGAATAAACACCCATAACTTTTACACCTTTTTTAGTTAAAAGTGTATATGCAGCCTTTAAATCTTCTTTGTTTTTAAAACCAATTCTATTCATACCAGTATTTAATTTAAATTGAATTTTTAAATTTTTAATATTTAATTTAGCCATTTCATTAGCATGTTCAATAGAAGTTACTGGTAAAATAGCATTATGTTTGATTGCCAATGCCACATCTTCATTGTCAACAATACCAATTAACATTATTTCATATTTACCCTTAACTAATTGACGTAATTGAATTGCTTCTGACATTCTAGCAACAGCAATTGTGTCTACACCATTTGCTAAACATAAATTAGCAATTTTTTCAATACCAAAACCATATGCATTACCCTTTAATGTAGCAGTAATGTGCTCAAATTTCAATTTATCTTTAATTTCTTTTTTGATAAAAAGAATATTTTTCTTTACTGTAGCAACATTAACCTCTAAACGTGTAAGCATATAAACATATTAATTATAGCACAACAATTTATATTAAGTTGAATTGATATAGCCAATAACAATATTGTTATTTATTCTTATTAGTTAAAATATCAAGGATTTTATCAATATTCTTTTTCATATCACTTATATCTGTTTTCATATTTGAAATATCTTGTTCATTTTTCTGGTTGATTATTTTTTGTTCTTTAATAAACTCATTAAATTCGTTCTTAAATTCATTAAATTCAGCTTTTGAAACATATTTATTGTTAAATTCATTTCTAAATTCATTAAATTCGGTTTTTGAAACATATTTATTGTTAAAATCCCTTCTAAATTCATTAAATTCTGCTTTTGAAACATATTTGTCATTAAACTCATTTCTAAATTCATTAAATTCTGCTTTTGAAACATATTTGTCATTTTTCTTTTGATCTGATTTTACTCCATTATTAGGTTTATTAGTAGGTTTTTCCACTCATGAATTTGGTTCAGAAGGTGGTTTTGGAGGATTAGTAGGAGGATTAGATTTTCCACTACCTTTATTTGTTTTTGTAATAATTGTTGATGTATAAGTTTTTTCTTCAGTTAATAATTTCTCTTTAATACCAACTCTTTCAGGTTGTTCAGATTCTAAAACTGTTGTATTTAATACAGTTTTAATGGTTTTTGATTTTTTTATTGACATTTATTTTATTATAAAAAATGATGCATTTTTTTGCACCTTGTTGCTACCACAATATGTGAGCAATAAATTGGCTATAAAGTTTGATAAAAACAGATTTTATATATCTTAATTTTGCATTATTTTATCTCTAAAAGTACAAATAATGCATATAAAACATGTATTTTAAGGTGATTTTAACCTAAGAAAAACACACAAAAAAACCATATTTTCCTCTTAAAAAAAATTTTATTACAAAATTTTTTTTGACAATTGAAAAATAAATATGTTTTATTGGTATAATTAGTATGACTTTCAAATGGTTTTTATGACTTTTTCACACTTTGGAAATTATTAATTATGAAACATGATGCTGAGCTTTTTAAGGGCTTAATGGGTGACATAATTACAAATTCTAGAAGCCCAGTTCTTGGGCAATTTGCTGCAACTGAATTTATTAGTCATTCTAATATTGAAAAATTGGGTAAAAAGTATTTATGTCAAATTTATAAAGGTGAATTAAATAATGATAAAAGTTGTGATATGGTAGCAAATGGTGCTAAATACATTATCAAAACAGCTAGAATTAGTAATAAAACTAATTCCTTCTTATTTTTAGGAATTAATCCAACTAAAAAATATGATCATTTAATTTTATTTGGTATTTGTAATAAATTATTAGTTTTAGATTTAACTAATGGGTTTACATGAGATAAATACTCACAAAGATGATATATTAAAATTCTTACAAAATGATATTGTTTAGTGCAAATTGATAAAGAACAAGATCAAAAAGCTGATCTTGATAATTACAAACTTTTATTATCATGCAAGACAATTTTAGGTATTGTTAATAAAACTGATAAAGAACAAACAACACTTTAATTATTTAGTAATTAATAAAATAAAAAATAATTTAATTTTTTTATTTTCTGTTTAATTTTATAAATTAATTAATCAAAATTTTTAAAAATATTAATTAATTAAAAAAGTGATTTTAACTATTTCTTACATAATTATTGTCTATACCCTTTTATAATATACCCATGTTTAAGAATAAAGTAAAATTCATAGGGAGCATAGTACTTGGTATTGCTTTGACTGCAACTGTAGCCAATTTAACTTCTTGTTATAAAAAATTGCCTTGATCCTTTAAAGATGGTTTAGCTGCAGTGCCAATTGGTGATATTCCTGAATCAAAGCTTGATGTTCATATTGGAACAGACCATATTGAACTTGTTAATACAATTACTGCTAAAAAAAATCATGCTTATCATTCAAGTTTTGATGCACGAGATGAAATGTATAAAATTGTAGGAAAAAAGTATTTCCAATTCATTAATGAATCTAGTAATATTCCAAATATTCAACCAATTGGTGATTTTGCTGCTGCAAAAACTAATTTATATGATAGTATAGTTCCTTATACTAATTTTAATTATGAAAATTTGGCTGATGCTGATTGTTATAATGATGTAACTAATCTCAAAGGCATTAAAAATGAACTTGAGGCAAATGTTAATGAAAATGGACTTAAATACGAACCAGGTGGCAAAATACTAAGACCATTTCATCCTTCAAAAGATGTTGATTTAAATGGACAATTTGGTGATTATAATGGTTTTTCTAATGGTGCTTTTAATGGAATCACTGATGAAAAAAATGTATGATTAGATTGACGAAAATTCACTATTCAAAATCAATATCAAAATGCAGATGGTAATTTAGAATATAGTGTATACCCACATGAAGATGAAAAGTATAAAGATACAATCATTGATGGTTCATATGATTATTTCTTAGAATTCAAAAAAAATTTTATATTAATATACTATCCTCTTGCTAAACAAAGTTTTAAATATCAAGTATCTTGATATGATGAAGTTGCAGGTGAGTCAAAAAACTTTGAACTTATTTTGTCGGTTATAATAAATGTGAACTAATGGCTAGATTGAATAGAAATTTTTTTATATTAGGAGCAGTTACAACTGTACCAATGGTAATCTCTTCAGCTTTGATTGCTACTGATATATTATCAAAGAATAATAATATATTTAAAATTGGGGTTAGTAGAGCAGCGACAACAACTTATAATTTGTCTGGTACTATTAGAGAAACTTATAATGGTACTGTTACATTTAATTTTAATACTCAAAATGGAAATTATGATCATAACGGATATATTGTTACTAATGAAAAAGATGATGTGCCTAATAGCATCCCTAAATATACTACGACTAAGATTGATACAAATTCCCAGGAGGTTCATGAAATAGACCCTTCTGAAACAATAAAATGAGGTTTGAATGCTGATGAAAGACTTTATTTTGTTAAGGGAACAAATACAATTAATGGAGATAGTAGTGATATATATTTTCTTGCTGGATGAAAATTTGAAACTGGTCATAAAGTTTTTCTTAAAATGCAAGATACAGTTGTACTAAAAGGCAATGGTAAACCTGTTGATGTTTATGGTATTATTGGTAATCCAGATGTTACTAGTAATTCTTGACAAGATCCTACACTTTTTGGTGGGGGAAATTTAGCCACAGGTAGTAGTAGAGGTTGTGATCAATTATATGGAATATCAACAAATGACAATATGTCATTTTTACCTGTTAGATGTTTTTCAAATTGTAAAAATTTAACATCTGTTCATTTAGGTAAAAATATGCGTGAATTGGATGCTGGTGGTAGTACAAATACTCCATTTGAATCATTAATATTTGCTTATTGTCCAAAACTTGATCCACTTCAAATTTCTGTAGCTCCAACCAATCAATTTCTGAAATTAAAAAAATCAAGAGTTAATAATAAACCTGGTGCTGTTGTTTTGGCAACTTATCGGTTAAGAGGAAATGGAGGTATAGTTACAAAGCCTTATGGTACAACATTAGCTGCTGGTGGTATATTGGCATGTGAAATTTTTAATGATCTTGATGTGCCAGGTGGTATTAGTGGTGTTTTTTCAAATCTTAAAGGTCATTACATACCAAATCGAGCTTTTGATTCTTGTTATTCAATTACTGATGTTGATTTAAGAAATATTAATTGAGTAGGTGATCGTGCATTCTTAGGTACAAATAATTTAAAAAGTGTATATATTTATCAAAAAAATGTTATTTTTACTAAATATTATGATGATCAGGGTAATATTATATCTACTCCAAATAAGGAACAAGGAAATAAAGCATATAAAACTATTGATGAAGTTAAAGTTTTTCCAAGTGCTGATGAAAATATTGGTTTTAGTGTGCCAATTACAAATCCTGGTGAATATGTATATGAATATTCAGGAACTTTTTCACATTTATATGTAGATAATGGTGAAAAAACTAAGTCTTCTAATATTGTCCAAATTTATTTACCATCTGATGTTGATGATGGTACTTTGGACTCATATCAGGAATATATGGGACATGTTAGTGATGTTGGTTTTGGTGGAAATAATGGTAATGGTAATGCTGCAAAAAAAGGAAAAGTATTAGGTACGTCTCTTCCTCCAGTTAAAGTACCAAAAAGTTTAGAAATTAAACTAAATGGACCAGGTGACTGAGAAGTATTAGGTGGTGAAGAACTAGATATGTGATATGCTACTGTTACAAATTATGAAGGTAAAGATCAAGGTGTTACTACTATAAAACCTAATAATAATTTTAAATGAACTATAAGTGTGGCATATGTAGCTGGTGGAAAAGCAGGTGATAAATATTTAAAGGTTAATGGTGCAGATGGCTTTGAGCTTGAAAAAAAAAATGTTGTTCCATTTAGTATTAGACAAGATTCTGGAATAATTGATGTCGCACAAGATATTCCTAGATCTACAGAATGAGATGTTAAAATTACTGCTGAAGATAGTTTTGGTGCTAAAGATCAAGCAACTGGTGAGGTTATTGGTGATTTTATGCATATTAAATTTACTGTTTCTGCTGATGAATACTTTTATTTAAATGGTTACTCACGAATAGACATTGATAAAAGTGATCAAGGTTTTTATAATTATGTTTTTGGTGTTTATGAAGATAATGTGAAAAAATTTGAATCTTATGATGCAGAACTTATGCTTTTTAATAGTGATGGTAGTGCACCAAAGGGTGATACAAGTAAACTAACGGATGAACCATTAGAAAGTCTTTTGGACAAATATAATGGTGCAAATAATAAAGATAAAATTGATGATTTAACTTATGCTCATCATCAATTACCAGGAAGTTTTAGTTTAACAAATAAAGATTCTGATGGTGTAACAAATAAGACAAAAATATCTAAACATGGTGGAGAGAATCTTGATAATTTTACATTGAAAATTGATCCTAACACTCCTTCTGGTAAATACAGAGTTGTTATAAAATTAACAACTAATTTTGCAAGTGGTGATCCAAGAGTTCTATATAAAGTAATTTACATAAATGTAATTGGTCCTGAAGTTAAAATTAAAGATAATGCTGGTAATGAAATAACTGATAGTGATAAAGCTACTGTGTTTGAAGGTCACAAGGTTACTAAAACCTATTTAGCTACTGTGGAATCACCATTTGATGGTTATGAACAACCTTTGCCAACAATAAATTCATGAACATTATCACTTGTAAATGGTGATGCTAAATATGCAAGTGGTGGTGATTGGGCAAAATTAAATTCTAATGGTGCAACAGCAAGTGTAGAATTTAATTTCCCTCAAGGAGAAACAAAACCAAATGGCAATAGATATGCTCTAACTGCTAAAACCACTGATGGTGATTCCAAAACAATCTATATTGATGTTGAATATAAAACTTTTGATGGTATTAAAATTGTTGATCCTATTAAAGATGTTGATGTTGAAAATGCAAGCGCAGTTGAATATAATTTCTATTCAATTGCAAGTGCTTCTACAAATTCATTTGTAATTGATGGTATTGGTAAAGATAGTGGGATAACTTTTGATAAAATTGATATGAAACCTCATATTCAATATTCTACTAATACAGATACTACAAGTGGTGGTTTTAGTGAAGTAACAAATGCTGATATTAAAGCTCTTTTTAAATTTGAAAATAATAAAATTAATTGAACTAGTTCAACTGCACACAACTGTCTTAATGAAGGTACATATAAAATTACATTGTATGCAAATTTATCTGCTGGTAGTAGTAGCAAAGAAATTACAAAAGATGTTTTTATTCACATTAGACATCCAATACTTAACATTCTTGGTAATAAAGACATTAAAGTTTCAAAATATGTTACTGAACATGATTATTCTATTACATTTAGTGCACCAAATTCACCAACTGGTGTTAAAATGGATGCTACATTACCAACAGGTGGAGATTTTACTGTTAATGTAATAGATGCGAATTCAAAATTTGAAATACAAAATGTTAACAATACAGGTAATTTTAAGCTAAAATTTAATAATAGTAGTCAAGAAGATATTCAAAGTGATACGGAATTTAAATTTAATATTGAGGCAAAGTATGCTAACCAAACTGATATAACAAACACACTACCTATTACTGCAAAATATCTTGATAATGCTGCAGTATTAGAAGATGTTACAAATGATGATACAGATACTACATCTAATGTTACAAAATTTCAACTAAAAACTGTAGAAAGGCAATATTTTTCTGCTAATATGAAATTTAATGTTCCAACACTTAATGGTGCTGGCGAAAGAGAAGCAAAAATAACAGATATAAAATTGAATGATAAAGACCTTTCTGGTCTTGTAAATGTAACTGCTGGTCCAGTATCCAAATCTTCTGGTACTGAACCAATTAACAATAAATTTAATGTAAATGTTAAAAGCAATTTTGATACTAGTACTAATATTTTACCTGCTGGTGAATATAATTTAGAATTTGGCATAGAATTTACTATTGATATTGATGGTTCGTCTACTTCTGTTACTACTTTAGTTTCTTATAAAATTATTATTGAAGGTGTAAATGGTAATATTGAAAATTTATCAAGCAATAAAAGTACTGTCTTTGCTGCTGGTGACGAAAGAACTTATACTTTAAGAGCAAATTCTGATGTATTAGGTAAATATGGAATTACTGATGATGATATTGATTGAGCTTTTGTTAATCCAAAATGTACTTTGGCGAATAGTAATGGTACGACGATTACTGACCTTAACCCTGCTTCATCGCAAGATAAGGCAGTTTGTTTTAAAAATAGTACTGATTTTGAAATGTCATTTGAATTAAAAAAGAAAGAAAATAGCAATGAATGTGAATTGGTTGTTAAATGTAATAAAATTTCTGATACTTATGAAGTTAAATTAAGCAGTGTTGGTGCATTTATTAAAACTGAATACGCACCTGGGTCTGAATATGGACATGAATTATCCACTAAAGACTTTGAGTTTACTGCTAAATCTGCAATTAATGTTAATAGTGACGATATAAACTATGATTGATACGAAGGTAATATGGGTTATGTATTTGATATTAATTCATTAATTAATAGTAATGGTGGAAATATTACAGATTTTAAAAATCTTGTTGAAACAGCTACAATAAAAGAATATGGTTCACAAGTGAATAAACAATTAATCATTCAATCTGATGGTAAGGTATATATTAATGAATTTTTATCACAAGGTCATAGACAATTTGTTCTTACAATTAAGATTAAGGATGGACCAGAATATAACATCAACCTAAACATTAATGTTAAAACTCCTGAAATCGCTATTAAAGCTCCTGAAAAAGAAATTGAAATTAATTCAAACTATGATTATATTCAAATTAAATATGACCATATTGTACCACCAGGTTACAATGGTAATGTTAAATTTGAAATTGTTGATCCAAATATTAAAGGTATTGAATTCTCACAAGATGGTACTTTAACCATCAACACTTCATACTTTAAAACTAACACTACTGTTAAAGTACCAATTAAAGCAAGTACTGCACATGGTTCAGTAGTTGCTGAAGATTATATTACTATTCATGTTAATAAGATGGAAACAGTTAATTATGGTGTATTAGGAACAATTTGTGGCGCTGGTGCAATTACTGCACTTGTTGCCGGTTCAGTAGCAATACATAAACATAGTATTAATAAGAAAAGAAAATTATAATTATGATGAATTTTTTTCGTGAAAAAAGTAAAGCACTGTGCATAATATTCAATGTTTTAAACATTGCAATTGCTTTAATATTTATTATTTTTCTTTACATTCAACAACAACACTTTGGTCAACCAGGTTTTAAATTTCTTAATTTTCTAACAGCTGCTAAAACTATTTCACCTTTTGGATTAACAATCCAAATATTAGCTTGTTCAATGATTTTCTTTTCAGGTTTTTTATTATTCCTAGATATTTTTGTTAGGAAAAATGTTGTAGGAATAGTATTAAATTCAATCATTTTTGTATTTATTTCAATATGTATTATTTTATGTTGATATGGTATGGCCACTAATAATGAAGAATTTTTACCTGTAATTTATAATGCAGATTACCCTGAAGAAGGTAATGCCTATGGTGAATATTACCAAGTTACTATATTTGGACTATATGTATGAATTAACTATGGTATAACTATGTGTTTAAGCATAGCAAGTGCATGCTCATGCAATGATATCATTAAACCTAAAATTAAAGAAAACAAATTTAAAGTTAAGAGTGTTAGAGTAAAAGGTTAAACAACAGCCTTATAAATTATTTAACTGAAATAACTCTGTTAATTCATCCATCATAAAATTCTTTATCATGGGAAATCATTAAAATACCACCTTTTCAATCAATTAAATTTTTCTTTAATACTTCTTTAGCTTCTTGATCTAAATGGTTTGTTGGTTCATCTAATATTAATAAATTGGTTTTTTCCAACATTAATATACATAGTTTAACCTTACATTGTTCACCACCTGATAAAGAAGATATAGGTTGTGTACACATTTTACCTTTAACTCCACAAAGAGCTAATTTACCAAATACTTCTTTATCTTCCATGTCAGGATAAATAGCACCTAAAATTTCAAATGGCTTTAATTTTGGGTCTTCTCAATGTAGTTCTTGTTCAAAATAACCTCATTGTACATGGTATTCAAATTCAAAATCACCAGACAATGCCGGGATTTTACCAATGATTGTTTTAATTAATGTTGATTTACCAATACCATTAAAACCAGTAATAACTAATTTCTCCCCGCTATTAAGCTTAAAACTAATGTTTTTAAGCAATGGTTTATCATAACCTACTGTTAGGTTATTAACAATTAACATTTCTTTATTACTACCTAAAGGAATAGAATTAAAGTTAAAATTAGGTTTTTGTAATGACTTAGGTGGTTCAATAATTTCCATTTTATCCAAAACTTTTTGTCTACTTTGAGCCATAGTAGCTCTAGTACCAGCACTAAAACGATCAATAAATGATTGTAAGTGTTGGATTTCTTTTTGCTGTTTTTCATATGCTTTTTGTTGTAATTCTTTATCTAATTGTTTTTGTTTTTCAAATTGGCTAAAACTACCACTATATTTTTTGATTTTTTGAAATTCAATATCAATTACACAATTTGTAATGTAATCTAAAAAATCAAAATCATGGGAAATCACAATAAAAGCACCTTCATAATCATGTAGATACTTTTTTAACCAATCAATATGTTCAACATCTAAAAAGTTTGTTGGTTCGTCCATAATTAGAATATCAGGACTTTCTAAAAGTAATTTTGTTAAAATTACTTTAGCTCTCTGACCTCCTGATAAATTCTTTAATAATTTATCAACACCAATGGCTGTAACACCTAAACCAGAAGCTACTTTCATTATTTGGTTATCAATGTCATAAAAACCTGAAAACATCAAACGGTTTTGCAATTGTTCAATTTGATCATTTAATTCATCACTTTGTTCTTCGCAAATTCTTAAATATAAATCATTTAATGCTTGTTCAGCTTCAAAAAGTGATTTGAAAGCTGTTTTCAAAAATTCAAAAACTGTTAATTCACCATCTATTTCCGCATGCTGATCTAAATAGCCCATTTTAATACCTTTTTGTCATTTAATAGTACCTGAGTTTTGTTCTACTTTACTAATAATAATATTTATTAAAGTAGACTTACCTACACCATTCTGACCAACAATACCCATGTGATCAGTTCTATTCAGGTCAAAAGAGGCATTTTCATATAATGTTTTTGTGCCAATAATATATGTTAAATCTTTTACTTCTAGAATAGCCATATTATAATTATAAAATTATAATATTTAGAAGTGGAAATAACAGAACAAATTGGTACAAAAGAATGTGGAATATGTGTAATAAATTCCTATTTATTACATTATTATCATAAAGATTGTAAAATTGATTTGCTAAAGAAAGTAAAATTTAATGAAACTGGTATTAGTATTGCCGAATTTGAATATTTATGTTCAGAAAATAATTTATTAGCCTCTTCATATAAATGTAGCTTTGAAGAATTTAAAAATTTTAATTCTGAAAATTTTTTAACAATATTACTTAAAGAAAAAGAAGGTTTGCACTATGTAATTTGTAAAAGACACAAAGATAATGTAAAAATTTATGATTCAGCTAAAGGTGAATACACACTAAGCTATGATGAATTAAATAAAAAATGAATGGGTGTTCTTATTTTAGTAGAAAAAGAAAAAAATATTGCTGAAATTGATTTTAAAAAATCAAAGTGATGACAAAATATTGATATCAAATATGTGGCAGTTTGTATTGTAGTCAATTCAATTATTGCAATATTATCAATTGTTAGTGCAAAATATTTTGCAATTGTTTTAAATGATTTTTTACCACAAAATGATTTTAAAAATATCATTATTCTTTCCTTAGCTTTTGTATTGGTATATTTGCTAGAAATTGGTGGACAATATTTTGCAAATATTTTCTACAATCGTAAAAGAATGAAATCTTTTAATATTTTAAGTTATAGATTATTAACAGTTTTAGGTAATAAAAATAGTGATTTTTATCAAAAAATTAACAATGAACAATTTTATATGTTAAACAACATATGTTCATCAATTAGTGAATTTCACACTACTGCAATACCAATGTTTATTACATCTAACATTTTTATGTTAACAACATTTATTATTATTGCTGCTTACAATCCACTTTTTATTTTAATTGCTTTATTAATAATCATTACTAATGGTTTAATCTTTATATATGATTTTAAAATGAAAAAGAAAGTAAATACTAAAATTATTAATTTAGATTTCAAGAATATTTCTCTTACTAATGATTTTATTAATAATAAAAACAATAGTATTGAAACTGCATTAACAATTAACAAAATGAAGGAAAACTTAAGCGAAATAAATTCTTTAACAAATTTTAAATTTAGTTATGAAAACAATATTAATTTTTTTGGTCATATAGGGACAAGAATTATTAATATGATTTTAATAATACTTTCAGTATATTTAATTAATAAGGATGATTTTTCAATCCCAAATTTAATTTATATTTTTATGATCTTTGAAATTTTTGAAAGTAATATTCGTCAAACATTAAATTTCATAAATAAAAAAATCGAATTTGATCGATATAATGAAATGTATAAAACAATGATAGAAATCAACAATGATGAAGCTAAATTAGTCATTGTATTTGATCAAAATACTAATTTTAGCAAAGAATATATAAAAAACAACGCAAATACATTAGTATTAAAAATGTGAAAGAAATACAAAATAGATTTTAATAATCCAGCAGATATAAATTTGTTAAATTTATCATTAATATACTCTTTAGAAAACTACACCATCAAAATTTCAAAGAGTTGGTTTAATTCTTTTGACATTCCAATCAAAAAATACTTTAATGAAAAAATGATGTTAATCATTCAAGAAAAAAATAAAATTGAGTTTATTGAATAATCTTAATTATACATGAAAATATAGACATTTATTTAATTAATATTTTTAATTGAAATCCTTATAAGAGCATTGTTATGAAAACAATTTTATGTTTTAAATGAAAGGAGATAATAAATAATGTCTAAACCATTATTTGCAACAATTAATCTATCATATTTTTGAATGCCTAAGGATGATATTATCTCATTAATGAATAAAATAAGTCCGCAAGCACAATCATTTTTTAGTGGTGAATATGATGAAACTGCTGATATAGCAATACTAAAATCTAATGCTGAAACAGATTTAGCTCTTTGACTCGATCATCATTTCGGAAATGATCATCTAAAATTGCAAACTTTTACAATGCAAATAGCTTCTTTAGTTACACAAAAATATTTTCAAACATATCAAATTTTAGAAGATGAAATGGAATTATGCAATGAACTTGTTCCAAAATGAGAGAATGTTTGAATACCCTATCAAAAAAATGCTATCAAAATGGAATCATTGGAGAATGAGCAAGGAAAGATTAACTGAAATAAAGGTGGCCTTTACAAATTTTTCAATAAATGGAAATACAAAAAAATAAATAATCAAATTTCTAAATTATGCGAAAAACAAAATAATATATTGGAAAAATCTTCTGAACTACAAGAAAATGTTGTCCAATTAGCACATAATTTTCATGGGAAAAAGTATCGAATGGAACAAGAAATTAAAGAACTTGCCACATATGTTAAAAAAATTAATGGTATTGCCCATGTAGTTAATGAAAAAACTACTACATATGAAGTGAGTGCTCTTGAAGATGGTATTAATGAAGGAAAATCATTGCAAAATTCTGTTTGTGTTAATATCCTTAGTGAAATTACTGAAGGTATATATAAGAAAGCTGTAAAACAATACAATCAATATTTAGAAAATATGCAGAAATTTGTCATATCGCATCCATATTTTCCATGTATAAGTCAAGAAATTATAAATGAAAAACCAAAGTCTGACAAAATAGTCGCCCCTGTAAATAATTATGGTGTAATAAATGCCAATGATACCATTGGGGATGAAAAACCTCTTCTACTACACTACCCAAAAAATTCTAAAATCATTGCAAAAGTTGATAAAGCTCTTAATTGATTAATAAGCATTTTTAAAGCTGATAATGATCCATCAACAGAATTTTTAAATGAAACACAAGCCACAAACACGCAGATTGATGCTCTTGCTGGGCAATTAATGGATTACAAAGATGATTTACCATGCCCTAATGGCAAAATTACTCAAACAGAAACTGAAAAGGATCTTTAAATTCTATGTACATTATTTTTTTGATCGAATCAAAAAAGCCATTAATAAAAACTACACTCTTTAATTGAAAAAGCGAGAATAATTTTATACAAAAAATGTTCCGTAATGTTCATAATTTATATATTAATATATAATATTACTAACTAACTTAATTATTTTTATATGAGTATAAACGCTACACCAACACGAATTTTTGCGTTAGGTGGAATTGGTGAAATTGGTAAAAACTGTTACATTGTTGAACATGATGATGAAATTTTTATCACTGATTGTGGTGTAAAATTTTGTGATGAAACAATGCCTGGTGTTAGTGGTATTATTGTTCCATTTGATTATTTAATTGCCAATAAAAGCAAAATTAAAGGTTTATTTATTACTCATGCTCATGATGACCACATTGGTGGTATACCTTACTTAGTTGCCGCAATTCCAAATTTAAAGATTTACACTGCTAAGTACACTACTGTAATTGTTAAAAATAAAATATCACAATTCCCAGATGCTGTTAAAAATACACCAGTTTTTGAAATGTTTGATGATAATTGAACATTTCAAACAAAAAACTTTAAAGTAGAAGTTTTTAGAGTTTGTCACTCAACACCTGATGGATTTGGTATCTATTTTGAAACTGTTAATGGTAAAATAATGCTTACAGGAGATTATAGATTTGATTTTGAAGCAGTTTCTGATAAAACTGATATTACTAAAATTGCTCAATTAGGACAAAAAAACATTGATTTATTATTAACTGAAACAACAAATTCTGAAAGAAAAGGTTTTTCTCCTTCTGAAGTTAATGTTGTTGCTGAAATTGGTAGAATTGTTAAAAATGCTAAAGGAAGAGTTTTTGTTTCATTGTTTGCATCTAATATTTCTAGAGCAAATGAATTATTAGAAATTGCAGTTAAAAATAATAGAAAAATAGTTTTATTAGGCAGAAGTATGATTAATAACATTAATGCTTCAATGGAAATCAAATATGTTAATGTTGAAAAAACAGATTTTGTTGAAGATTTGGATTCTATCCATAATATACCCGAAGATAAAATATTTGTTTTAATGACAGGTTCACAAGGTGAAGAATTAGCTGCATTAAACCAAATAGTTAATGGTACAAACAAATATTTTGCTTTTAAACCAGCTGATACAGTTGTATTTTCTTCTTCTCCAATTGTTGGTAATTACAAAAATGTTGAAAATTTAATTAACAAATTACATAAAACACGTGCAAAAATTATTATTAATTCTTCTAAACACCCAACACATGCATCTGGACATGCTACACAACAAGAACAACAACTAATGGTAAGTTTAATTAATCCTAAATATTTATTACCAGTGCATGGAGAGATTAAAATGCAACATGCATTTGAAAAGACTGCTGTTAGCATGGGGCAAGCACAAAATAATATTTTAATTGTTACAAATGGTCAAGTTGTAGAATTATTAAACCATGTCGCTAAAGTTACAAACGAAATTATTCCAACTTTCGAAGTATACATTGATGGTAAAACTATCAATGATTCTACAGATATTCTAAAATATAGAAAGGTTTTGTCAACTGATGGTATCTGTGGTGTAACATTGATTTATAACAAAGAAACTAAAAAAATTATTAATTTTCCAGTTTTTGCAATTAGAGGTTCTTTTTATGTAAAAACTTCTATCCCTCTAGTAGAGAAAATGTCAAAGGAAATTGTTGCAACTTTTGATAAAGAAGTTTCTTCTAATCCATCTTTAAATATTAATAATGATTATTTTAGTAATTTGGTTAAAAATGTTGTTTGAAATTATGTGTGAGAAACATTTAAAAAAAGACCATGAATTAACACAACTGTTTTTAGTATTTAAATATTTTTGTAATATTTATATATAATAGCAGAGAAATAGTTCATGAGGAAACAATACAAATTTTTATTACCATTTTTAGGAATAATTGCTACAACAACAGCAATTTTTGGCTTAAGTTCTTGTTCACAAGCTCCAAATAATAATAGCACTGTAGTTTTTCATAATGACTATGCAATCCCACTTAAAAGCTCTATTGAAAAATATTTAGCTAGTAATCAATCACATTTGACACTTGATGAATTTGATGTTGAAAATATTTCTGATGATTATCATTTAACACCAACAGGTGCTAATAAGTTATTAACAACTAAAAATGTTGCAAATATTTTTTTAGCAACAATTGAACCATATTTAAATGTTGAAGGTGATGAGTGGCAAGAAGCAAATGTTGGACAATTCATCTTCTCAAATGATGCTAATTACGTGGAATTAGATATTACTGCTACAAAAGCATGTCATATTATTGAACGTACTAATATTTATGATCTTTTTTCTCAAAGATTAGGAATAGGCGCAATTACAGGTTCTGCATCTGCTGCAAATGTAATTGATGCTACTGAAATAGTGTTCAAATTTAAAAATAATGGTATTAAATTATTTTTAGATAGTCAATATATTGACTATGATTTCAATTTTAATATTTTAAATGGTAATGACGTTTTATCTTTGGATTATTCTGTACCAGTATTTTTAAATGAAAGAGATTTTAATTACAACCCAATTGTTAATACAAATAAAGATTTGGTTTGTCAAAATACTTTATTACATAGAAAACAAACAATTTTGAAATTAGCAAACAGTTATGAATATCACATTGCATTTAAATCTTTTTTTATATTATCTACATCAATTAATATAAATTAATTTTATTTTATAAAATATTTTTTAAATATTTTATAAATAGATAAATTTTAAGGTATAATAGAGGGGAAGCACTATAGCAGCAGATGATGTTCAAAAAAAAGTTATTTCTTTCTATATTTTTAGGATTAGGTGTCTTTGCTTCTTCTGCTGTTATAGCAACAACTTTGACTTCTTGTTCAGAACAACCTGATAAATATGGTGTCATCCATGGTAAAATTAACTATACAATTAATGAAGAAGAAACTGAACTTTGTGTTAATGGACCAGTGGATAAAAGAACTTTTAAGGCAAGAAATTTAATTATTCCAAATGAAATAGAAGTTCCTAGTCCAACAAGAATTGATCAATTTGGAAAACCAGAAAGAATTAAGTTACCAGTTACTGAAATTGATGCTGGAGCTTTCCAAAACACCAACATCACTGGTATTTTGACATTACCTTCAAGTGAAAAATTTAATAATATTGGCGATTTTGCATTTTGTAATACTAATTTAGATGGTGTGAACTTAAATAATAACCCAAATTTTATTTTTGTTGACAATTTAGGTCCAGATGCTAGAGTTGTAATCAAATCACATTTACCTAATGGAAAACAACATGATGGTAATTTCCATTTTTTACAAACTGATGTTGTTGCTGGTGGTCTGGCTTTTGGTAATATAGAAATTCCAGGTGGAACTCCAACATTATGAACAACAGCAAACTTTAGTGGTTCTCTTATCAATAAATTAGTTATTCATAATAATGTTACAAGAATCGAAATGGGAACTTTTGTATCTTGTAAAAAACTTGCAGTGCTTGATTTTTATAATTCTCCTGCTAATATGGATGAATATGGACAAAGTATTCCAGTTAATAGAAATCAATGAACAGAAGTATTTTCTGGCATTGCAAATCGTGGAACTATTATTTCTCATGTTGGTGGTATAACATCTAAAACATTATTGTTAGATTTACAAAAAAGAACGCCAGTTTTTACTAATTGAGACTTTGTTGAACCTTCTAAATATTAATTAGCTGTTTAAACAGTTATTTATAATTTAAAGATATGAAAGCTTACAAACCATTTTGCAAAGAAGAGATATATAAAAAATTTTCTGATGGATTAGAATTTGTTCCTGATATTGGTAGAGGTGCAAGTTTAGGAGAAATTTTCACCCCCAAAGTTGTTGTCGAAAAAATGCTTAAATTTTTAAACATTGATAAAGTTAAAAGTAATGCAACAATTTTAGAACCAGCAAGTGGTCATGGCAATTTTGCAGTTGAAATAATAAATTACAAATTTAAAAAAGTAATTTCAGAAATGAAAAAAGAAAATTTAATTTTAAAAAATGCAAATTTCATTAAAGAATATGAAATTAGAACATTACTAGCTTTAGGTTCAATGTACTTAAACGACATAGACTATCAAAATATAGAACGAATCAAAGAACGATGTTACAAATTTATTTTATCTTTGTATAAAAAATATACAAAAACTAAATCTATTCCTGAACATTATGCAAATGCAGTCAATATTATTTTGCTTTTAAATACATTACATGGAGATTTTATTAGTAAAAACACTGACTTTAATTTTGTATTGTATTTTAGGAAAAATGACAATATTATTAGACTTGTAAAAAAATTCAGCAGCATTTTAAATCCAGTAAAGCAAGAAACTTTGTTTTCTGATGAATATATAGAACAACCTATATATGACATAATACCCTATAATCATTGAGTATTTACAATCAATGGTTATAATACACTTAATAATAATTTCGAAGCTATGGAAGCATTTAAAAATCAAAATAAATATGATAAAGTTGCAAAAGAAATAATAGAAAAATTTCATTTTGATAAGGGTTTTAAGTTTGATTACTGCATTTCTAACCCACCATATCAGAAAATAGTTGGTGAAGGTCCAAATGCTGATCAAGCAATTCCATTGTATGATAAATTTTTCAATCTCTCTCTCTCTCTCTAATAAAATATCATTAATTTTCCCTGCAAAGTGAACTTCTGGTGGAAGAGGTCTTGATGAATTTAGAAAGTTTATTTTAGAACAAAAAGATATTTGTAATTTAACGATTTGAGAAAATGCTAAAGAAATATTTCCTTCAGCAAATATTTCTGGTGGTATCAATATAGTGACATGGCAAAAAAATTGAAATAATAAATGTAAATATACATGAGTGAAAAATAAAACAAATATTTTTGAATGCGACCGAGAATTAAATAATGAAAAGTATGAAATTTTCATTAGAAATGCAAATGCTATGAAAATACTAGAAAAAATTGGTGCTAAAAATTTACCAATTTTTTCATCAATCGTGTCTGCACGAAAACCATACGGTTTTTGTGCAGACATCTTCAACGATAAAACTAATAAGTACAATGTTCATGATTTTAAAAATGAAATAGACTATAAGATTTTTGGAGTTTTTGGAAACAAAGGTGGAGCAAAGAGAATAGAAAAATACATTTCTAAATGACATATTAAAACAGACATTATGGAAAATAAAGATAATTACAAATTATTCTTCTCAAAAGCATTCACTTTTAAACCACCATATTCTTCGATGCCCAAAATAATAGTTGCTAAACCATTTGAAATATGTAGTGAGACTTTTTTATCAATTGGAAAATTTGAAACATTAGAGGAGAATAATAATTGTTTAAGTTTTATTAAGACAAAATTATGACGTTATTTATTTTCCGTATATTGGAGTGGAATGAATGTATCTAAAAAAAATTTTAATTTAATACCACTCATTGATTTTAAAAAAGAATGAGATGATAAAAAAATATATGAATATTTCGGTTTTTCAAATGATGAAATTAATGAAATAGAAACAAATGTAGGCAAATTTAATGATACTAACTATGATGCAATAGAAGTATTGCACGACAATGGAGAATAAAAATATTATTAAATCAAAATCATGGAAAATAATTTACATCTATACTGTTTCCATATCTGAATTTGATGGATATTGTAAAATTGGAGAAACTAAATTAGATGCTAATAATCTTGATGACAAAATATTACAAGAATGTATTGAAGCTAAGGCAAAAAATAGAATTAGAGATATCAACAAAACTGCAGGATTAAATGCAAAATTAGAATATGCCACACTGGCAATAAGGAAAAATAGAGATAAAGAACAAATATTTTCTGACCATGACTTTCATAGAGTTTTGGAAAATAATGGTATTAAAAAAGAATTACCAAATGGTGTATCAGCCAACAATAAAGACAGTGATACGATTAAATCTACTGGTAGAGAGTGGTTTAAATGTTTAGCAGATATTGCAATAAATTTTTTAGAACAATATAAAAAAGGTGAAATTAATTTTACCAATGAATGAACTTCAAAAATAGAATTACGAAAGCCACAAAAAGAAGCTGTAGAAAAAATTTCTGCAGCATATAAAAAATTCAAGAATGATGTTCCTAATACTAAAAAAAATAACAATAACTTTTTGTTAGACTGTATTATGAGATTTGGTAAATGTGTAACAACATATGAATTCATTAACACAAATGATATTTCTAAAGTACTGATATTAACACATAAACCTGTTGTTAAAGATAGTTGAAGAGATGATTATAAAAAAGTCTTTAAAAATAGTGCAGATCAAAATACTTTAAATAAAAATTATGAATTTTTAGATAAAAAAGAGTTGGGGAGTCTAGATGAAAATGGCAAACAAAATAAAATCGATTCTTGTAATAATTTAATTTATTTTGCTTCAATACAAGATATGAGAGGAATTAAATATATCGAAAATGAGAATGGTGAAAAAATGATAGATGCAAATGAATTTGGAGAACCAAAATTTAAAGAATCAAATAAAGCTATATTTGATACTAATTGAGATTTAATTGTAATAGATGAAGCACATGAAGGAAATTCAACAAATTCAGCAGAAATAATGTACAAATATCTTAAACGAAAATTTTCATTGTTTTTAAGTGGTACTGCCTATAACTTAAAATATGATGATAATTATGATAAAAAATTTGGAGACAATATTTATATATTTGACCAAGAAAAAGAAGCAGAATGTAAATGTGATTGAGTAAAAGAGAATGGAACTGACTCCAATCCTTATGAAAATTTACCAGATATTTCGCTAAATGGTATTTCAATTACTCAAGAAAAATTAAATAATGGAATTAATGTTACTGGTTATGAAAATAATTATTTTGATTTCAGAATATTTTTCGCTATTGATGATGAAACATTGAAATTTAAAAAAGAAAGAGAAATAATAGAATGATTAGACAGAATATCATCAAATGATGAAAATGATGAATTTTTAACCAAGATGCCTTTTAACATAAAAAATAGATTTTATACTCAACATAGTTTTTGATTATTACCAAGTGTAAAAATCTGCAATGCTTTAGAAAAATTATTAAAAGAACACAGTTATTTTAAAACACATGGATATAGAATTTTTAATGTTGCTGGAGATAATTGCAAAAAAAATGAAAACAGTTTTACTGAAATAAAAGAACATACAAACTATGAAGAAAAATCTTCAATTATTCTTTCTGTAGATAGATTAACAACAGGTGTAACATTACCAGGTTTGGGCTGTGTTTTAATGTTATCTAATAGTAACAGCCCAATGAAATATTTTCAAACTATCTATCGTGCTAAAAATCCATCACCGAAAGATTGAAAACAACAAAAAACTTGTGCTTTGGTTTTTGATTTTGATCCTGATAGGATGTTTGCATTAATTTATAAAGTAGCAAAATCTAATTCAATGAAAAATAATAAAACAGAGTCGGAAAATACCAGAGAAACTAATGAAAATATAAAAACAGTTTTAAATTATTACAATGTAATGAGCTTTACAGATAATGGTTTCACTGAAATAAGCTCACAAGATTTAAAAACAATTATACATAATGCTACAGCAAATGAAATTGTTAGTGAAGGATTTAAATCAACTTCATTAATTGATTTTAATAAATTCAAAAAATATTATAAAGACGATCCAAAGAAACTTATAGAATTTTGTGAAAAAATTGTTTCCAAAACTGGCAAAAGTAGCAACACAAAAAACAACAACAAGATTACTGATCATGGTTTAGATGTGGCAATATGTGAAACCAATGCGCCTGAAAAAGAAAATGAAATAACAACCACAAATCCTGATAAGACAATTAATGAATTAAAAAAAGCAAAAGAAAAAATTAAGCAAATTATTAATCAGGTTTTTACTCGAATACCATATATGCTTATAGGCAAAGCAAAAGAAATAAAAGAAAAATATCCAAATATTAAAGAACTTGAGATTGAAAAATTTACCAAACTTTATGAGCATGGAGATTGAAAAGAATTCATGCAAATTGAAAAAAATGAATTTATTAATTCTATAAAAAATTTTATTAATGAAGATATTTTTTATGCAAGTATGCAAAAATGAATATCTAATGTATTTGAAGCAGATAAATTTACTGATCCAATTGAAAGATATGAATATTGAATTGAACGTTTTGCCAGCATGCATAATCCTGATAAAGAAACTGTGTTAACACCAATTAAAGTTATTAAAGAACATTATAAAAAAATTAACATCGATTGGGTTGATGCTTTAAAAAACAATAAACGAATTTTAGACATTAATAGTAAAACTGCTTTATATGGTTTATATGCAAGTATTAAATTATACGAAACTTCACGTTCTTCACTTAATTTAAAAAAGGATTATGATAAAATTATTAAAGATCATATTTTTTTAATTTGTAAAACAAAACTTGCTAAACAAGTTGCTTGTCAAATTTTAAAACTTAGTGAAAAAAGCAGAAATATATTGCAATATGACATTTATGAAAAATTAAGAAATGAAGAAGAGATACTATAGGTGGAGAATTAGAAAATGGAACTTGAACTATTGACTAAAGACAGCTAAATGCATGATTAAAAGTTGCATTTTGAAAAGCTAGTGAAATCCCCAATTAGAACAATTAATTAAAAACTATGACAAAAAGAAAAGGAATAAAATGTGAAATGTAAAATAATGTGTCGTCAACTAAATCATATTGATATATCAGAGCTTAATGTTTGTGAATTACTGCCAGTAAGATATATCTAGATTAAGTATATCATTTAATTTATTAATGTATTCAGTTCTAATTAATTCCATAACTTCATTAAATTGAATAAAAATGAATTTTTTAAAGTTATGGATATATTTTTCGTTGTATAACTTTAAAAAATATTAAAGTTGTACTTTTTTAAACTTTGGTAATATCAACTTTTTGGAATAATATGCTCCAATAAATTGGAACATTTAGTCCAAACTTTTTAGAAATATTATTTATAATTTAAGTATGAAATTTTATAAAAGACATATTGCAAAGACACTTTCTGACTGTGCTAATGAATATTCAGCTATTGTAGTTTATGGTCCTAGACAAATCGGAAAATCTACTTTATTAGAAGATGTTTTTGTAAAAACAGGTTATGCTAAATCAATAACCTTTGATGATAAAAATATTAAAAATTTAGCTTTGCATGATCCTAAAACACTTTTAAACATCTACAATCCGCCACTTTTTATTGATGAATTTCAAAAAGCACCAGAAATTTTAGAAACAATAAAATTGTGCATTGATAAAAATAAACAACCAAAAATGTTTTTTCTAAGTGGTAGTGACATATTGCCAATTTTAAATTCTGTTGAAACCCTTTCAACACGAATGTGTTTAATTCCAATGCTACCTCTTTCTCAATCTGAAATTGACGAACGAGAAAATTGACCATTTAAACCTGATTTTGATGCGATGTTAAATCGAAAAAAGGAATGTGATCAAATAGCAATATTTAATAGAATTATTAAAGGCAGCATGCCAGATATTAACAATGGTACTAAAACTAATATCTCAGCCTTTTATTTTACATATATTACATCTACTGTTTTAAAAGATATTAGAGAGGACATAACAAATGTCTCTAATATTACATCATTTTGAAATTTCTTAAAATGTCTAACAAGTTATGTTGGACAAAAAATTAACATTCAAAATATTTCTTCTAAAATTAATGTATCAGATAAAACAATAAAGAAATGAATTGATGCTTTAGAAGCATCAGGAATAATTTTTTTATTAAGACCTTATTCTCAAAATATATTAAAAAAAGCAATTAAATCACCAAAATTGTATTTTTATGACACTGGATTAATTTGTTCAATACTCAATTACATCGATCCAATAGATTTACTAAAATCTGAACAAGCTGGACATATTTTTGAATGTTATGCAATTTCAGAAATATATAAATCTTACACCAATGCTGGTTTAAAATATAAAATATATTACATTGAAGATGCATATTCAAATAAGGAAATTGATTTCATTATTGAAGCAGATAATAATGAAATCTATCCTATAGAGATTAAAAAATCAGCTACCTATCATGATAAATTCTTTAGTAATTTTAATATTGTTAATTCTATTAAAAATAAGAAAATATTACCTATGACAGTAATATGTTGTGTAGAAAATATTATGAAAATTAAAGATAATATGTATGTTTTGCCAATAAGTTATTTATAAAATTATTCGTCAGCAACTTCAGGTTTGTTACGAATAATATTAATTTTATTTTCTTCATCAACAATTAAATCATTTATTAATTTACGTGCTTGATGCAAAGCATCAATAGTTAAAAGATTAGATTTAATTTTAATTTTTGTGTAGCTTTCATTATTACCATATAATGATTTTTTTAGTTTCATAACAATTTATAATTATTATAGTTCATTTAAATACTATGAAAACACAATCATTTTCTGTTAATCTTGCAAACACTGCACCTACACAAAAAACTTCACCAGTAGAAATACAAAATGAAGTAACACCAACATTAAAAGCATTTACCAAAACAGTTAAGCTTCATTTTGAAGAAGATAAAAAAGAATTAAAAGATAAAAGAAAAATAAAAACTATTAATAAATACTTTTATACTTTCCCTAATTTTTACAAAAAAGAATTAAGAAATTCTTTTGCACTAATGATTATGTGATTCACATTTTTCTTTCTTTTAAACGTTGCAACAGGTTTAGGAATTTGACAAATTGTCATTTCAGAACATGTTGATAACTGAATTATTGCATTTATAGCTGTTCCTTACATCATTATAACAGCTTTAACAATTATCTATATTGATAAATATTATTGTTTTAGAACTGAGGCTAAAACAATTAGTTTTAAAAATGAAAAAGTAATTAGTCTAAATATTCAAAAATTGTACAAAAGATTAAAAACAGCTCATATCAATGTTAATTGGATGTCAGGATTGGTGTATGTAGCAAGTATTTTAGTTTTCCTTCTTGATGCATTATTTTTTTATTTAATGCACAAAGATGATGGTTTATCAAATTTTGCTAAAGGGGATTATTTTTTACAGTGGAAATATACTCCTGATTATACATTTGCTATTATTTCCACTGTTTCCTTAACTTGTTTCATTGGCACTGTTTTAATACATGCTTCTTTGTTAGTGACAAATTATCTAAGAGTTAATAGAATAGAATGCTTCTATACTTTTATGATTGTTTCTCAAGAAGATATTGATTTAATTAAAAAGAAGAAAAATAAAAGAGACCTTTTTATATTTTTAAGTGTACTTTTTTTAATATTTTTACTTGGGTTTTTAATTTATCGACTCATAAAAAGAGGTGGCGGCAAGACTACTAATGTTGTCATAAAATAGCATTCATATTTTTTGACTATTCAAAAAACAAATAAGTTAATACAATAACATTAATCTCATCATTTATTGCATATGTTTTTTAACCACCAATAATAATATTTTCTATATATTTTTCATTAGAAAAATTTTTAAAATTTAATTCATTTGTTGAAACTTCTTCTTTGCTAATGTTAAAGTATTCAAATAGGATTTTATTAGTTCTTATGATATCAGAATATCTATTAGTATTATATTTTGGAGCTAAAAAATGCATAAAATGAACAAACCTTTTTTTGCCAATTAATTTTGGATACTTACCGGATAAAATACGCTCACAATTTTCATTTTTATTTGCATTAGTTAAAAATATTTTAGAATTGCAAAATTATTTTGCAGTTGTTGTTTGCCACATCCTTTAGGTCTAGTAATTAAAATTCTCTAAATTTTTAATTTTATTTTGTATTATCAAATTAATATAACATTCTTTATCCACATATTAAATATATTTATATTCTTGTACTGATTTTAACTTTTGTACAATTTTAAACAATTGCACTTCAACATATAAACCTTGAAGCTTATTTTTCAAAAAGACATCACTAAGATCAAATCCGAATTTTGGTGTTTTGTTGTTACAAGTTTACATTTTATCAAAAAATAATCAAATTTTAATCTGTTTTTTGATGCATTTTTTAGGCCATGTTTGATGTTGCACCGAGGAGAAAAAAAATTTAATATATACTTTGTATATATTACAAAAATTTTTAAAAAATTTTAGTTATATACTACGTATATAAAAGCAAATTTATTTTTACACTTTTTCCTATAGAAAAATTTGCTCAAAAATAGCAAATCTTGTAGTATAGGTATGGAAAACATTAAAAATAAAATCAATTTCAATTTAGTTTTAAAACAAAACTTTTTAGATTTTTTAAAAGCTTTGTTTGAGAAAGGAGGAAGGGAATAACTATAATTTACTATGAAGAGATTAATTAATCATATGAAAAGACTTTTTGTTAAAGGTATAAAGAAGGTTCCAGTAGGTATTGGAACTGAATTGATTGTTCAAATGGAAAATGTCTATGAGGATGTTGAAGTTCACAAGAAAGTTAAAAAACATCATGGGAAAAATAAAGGTCCAAAATGATTCAGAGAATTTGCTGAGAGAATCGAAGCAAGATTAGATAAAATTGAGACGACTTTAGCTGAACATACTGCATTACTTAATCAGCACTCAAAGGACATTGCTGAAATTAAAGTCACTTTAACAGAACACAGCAAAAGACTAGATGCTATTGAAGCAAGATTGGATAAAATTGAAACTAGATTGGATGTGGTTGAAGCAAGGTTAGATCGAAATAACATAGTTTAAAATTTATAATGATGTATAAATCTAAAAATAAAAGATATTGTAAATGATGCAAAAACACACTTGTAAGATTAAAACAATATTTGGGTAATATGTGGATACCATGCATAATGAAAATCGCTGCTAAATTGGTTCGATACAAAAAAGATATTATTAATATTAATAATAAATTAAATAAAATTGCAAGATTAAATAATTTTATACAACTTTCTTCATTATTTCTATGAAATAATATTCTAAAATATAATTACCTTATGAAAGTCACACACACACACACACAGTAAACAGATAAATAGCACTAGTTGCATACATTTTTTTGTAATTGATTCATTGTTCTTGTTGAAAGGAGCTAAAAAATAATGAATAAATTACAGTGTATTGAATTAATTAAAATGTTAAATGCCAAATACAATATGAATTTGTCATTATCATTTTCTAATTATTTAATTAAAATTTTTAATAATTTGAAGAAACAAACATTTAATTCAAAAGAAGATTTTTATAAAAATTTTTTAATACAATTAGAATTTGCTAGAAGGAGAGAAATTAAACATAATAAATTTTTTGCCAAAAACATTGATTTATTTGCTCCAATATTAGAACATATAAGCAGCACTATTTACAAAACACATGGGGGAAAATAATGGATAAGAACATTGCTCAAGAAGTAAATTTTGTAAAAAATTTAGCCAATAAATTACGTACTGGTGGATATAAACCAGGAGAATATCAAAATGTTATTCTTCCTTTTTTGTTATTAAGACGTTTTGAATGCATATATTCTGAAACGAAAAAAGATGTTTTAGAATTATTAAAGAAAAATCCTAATGCTTCAAATGAACAATTGTTGCATAAATCTAATTGTTATTTTTACAATAAATCAGAATTAGATTTGGAAGCATGTGTTAGAAGTAAAGATGTTAAAAAGGATTTGAAAAAATATATCGAATCTTTTAGTGAAAATATTAGAACAATTTATATGGGGGAAACTGATGATGACGAAAAATATTTTAATATTATTGGACACATTGATCGATTAGGTAAAAATGACATTTTAGTTCCTATTATTAAAGCTTTTAGTAAATATGATTTGTCAACTAAAAGAATTAATCAAGTACAAATGGGTCATATTTTTGAAGCTTTATTAAAGGAATATAGTGAAAATGAAAAAGCAGGACAGCATTTTACACCCAGAGAAATAATTAAACTAAAAGTAAAATTACTTTTAGATAAATACAATAAAAATGAAACACCAATTGTATATGCTGGGGATTTTGCTTGTGGAACTGGTGGTATATTATCATGTATTCATGATGAATTAAGTACTGAATATGGATTATCAGATGATAGAATTAAATTATTTGGTCAAGAAATTGTTCCCTCAACATATGCAATATGTTTAGGGGATATGATTATTAAAGGACAAGATCCTTCTAATATTAGAATGATTTCTACATTGCAAAAAGATATTACGGTTCCGCCATATGCTAAATTACAAAAAGATAACAAACGAGATATGGATTTTGTTTGTGAAAATCCACCATTTGGTGAACCTTGAGGTAAAGAAGATAATAAATCTGATTATGGTGCAAATCCTAATTATCCAGATGATGGTGTCGTAAGAGTTGAAGATAAAAAAGAAATAAAAGAATTGAACAAAAGGTTTATTCATGGTGTGCCAACAAGAAGTGATATGCAAATGTTATTTATGGAAGATGCTATTTATAAATTAAGTGACAAAGGTAGGGCAACCATTATTACTAATGGTTCGCCTTTATTTAACGGAGGAGCTAAAGACGAAACTAAAGAAATTGGCAATGAATCTTCTATTCGTAAATGATTATTGGATGAAGATTATTTAGAAGCAATTATTCAATTACCAACAGATTTATTTTACAATACTAATATTCAGATTTATATTTGAATTTTAGATAAAAATAAATCCAAAGATAGAAAAAATCTAGTCCAATTAATTGATTTATCTGCTAAGAAAAATAAAGAAGATAAAGACGGTTATTTCTTTAAAACAATGAAAGGACAAGGTAAAAAAACTAAATATATTTCAGAAGAACAAATAACAAAAATATTAGATGTTTATCATGAATTTGATAAATTTAAAAATAAGGAAATACAAGACGATGATATTTGCAAGATATTTAGCAAATATCATTTCTATTACAAAGAAGTACCATTGCAACAGCCATATAGAAGAAACTTTATCATAGAAAAAGAAAGAATTCAAAAAATCATTGATTCTTATGATTATGATAAAGACTTATTATCTCAATATTTAGAACAAGATGAAGATATTTTAACTGATAAAGAAAAAAAGGAAAGAGATAATTTAATAAAAGCAAAGGAAACTAAAGAAATCTCTGATCAATGTATTAAAATTTTAAACAAAAATATTTCTAGTAAAAAATGAGTTAATAAATTTGTGTTTAAAAAGTTTTTAGAAGATATACTAAATAATATTGAAAATTCTAAAAAACTAATAAATAACTTTTTAGTTTTATTATCTGAAAAAGATATTACTTGTCCTATTATTGATAACAAAGGAAATGAAAAAGGTTCTAAATCTTTTGATAAAAATAAAATAGAATTAGACAGTGAATTAAAAGACACCGAACATATTCCATATGAAATGGACATTGAAGAGTATTTTAAAAAAGAAGTTCTTCCTTTTTTACCAGATACAATTTATGATAAAAAAGTTTATAAAATTGGTGTAGAATTTAACTTTAATAAAGAATTTTATAAGGAAGTAAAATTAAGAAGTTCTAAAGAAATTTTAGAGGATATTAAAAAGGTTGATGATGAACTGAAAAAATTGGAGGATGAATTGTATGGATAAAGAAATATTTTTTAAACTCGAGAATGAAAAAATTCTTAATGAATGACGAGATATGCAGAATTTTGTTTCTGCTCAAAGGAAAGAAATATTTAAAATTTTAAAAATTGATTTAAGAAAAAAGGGTGTTAATGATACAAAAAAAGGAAATAATTATTTTAATTATCAATCTTTAGTATCTGCTTTTATACGGGTTTTGGAAACAACAAATTTCCTCTTAACATTTAAAATTTCAACAGAACATAAAGATCAATGCTGAGATTTTTATTCATTCATAGTTTTTGAAACATTAATAATAAAGAGCATTGAACAAATTTTTATTTTGTTAGATAAAAGAGATCTGTTTGGTGAAATAGATGGTAAAAGTAATATTTTCGAACACAAAAATATAAAAAATATTAAAAAAAATAGAGATTTTTCTGATTTTGAATATTTTATTTTTTTAAGATCCTTGACAATAGAACATCCATTACAAACCAATCACAAAATCTCTTCGCCCATTTGTAGTGCATATTGTTCATGAAAAAATTCACTTATTGATGTAATTACATATGAACATGATATTGTAGTCGACTTTATGTTTGGTGTAAAAAACAAATCACCAATAAATACTGAATATCCATTTGGAATTAGTACATATGAATTTTTTAGATATTTAAATTATTGATTATCACAAATTTCTGAGCTTAAGAAATTTTTTGAAACAAGCGAATTTCCTAAATCCCGTGGTATGTACAAAACTAGATATATTATTACATATAAAACAACAAAAAATATTACAGATGAAAAAATTTTTAAATATTTGTATTCTATGTGCATAAATAATTGAGAAAATTACACCAAAAAACTTAAATTTGAACAAATAAAAAAATTTTATGATTCATTGGAAATGACTATAAAGAGCATCGATTTAAATAAAAAAAACAATTATCTTCAACAAAACTATGTTAATGAAAAAAGAGAAAATTTTATTGGCGAAAATATATGTAAAATTACTAAAAAAAGAAGATGTGAATGGCTAAGCTACATTATTACCTGATTTTTAAATGATAAACACAAAGATGGATATGATAAAAAATAAGATTAATTTAAAATACAAGATTCAAATTATTGGTTGTTCCAATTCTTTAATTAAAAATTGGAATTTTGAAAAAAATAATATTTCTATTTTTCCAATAATTGCTAATCAATCGACTGATAATGGAATTGCTGGATATTCATCTAATTACATAACGAATAAAAAAAATTTAACAATGAGTGGTGCAGGATCAATAGGTAATTTATTTATTCATAATGAACCCATTTCTGGAACTGATCATGTATTTTGTTTAATACCGCATGATGAAAAAAAATATGATGTTAGTTTTTTGCTATATGCACTAAAAACAATAAATTGATGGGATTTATCAATTGGTTCTGCACAAAGAGTTTTATCTCAAAATGTTGTTAAAAATGTATTGATACCAAATATAAATTTTCATACGCAAACCAAAATCACAAATTTCCTAGACTCTAAAACACAAAAACTAGATAAAATAACTGAACTATTAAAGAAAAAACAAGATTTATTAAAGGAGTATAAACAATCTTTAATAAATGAAACAGTTAGTGGTAATAATCCTGAATGTTATGTAGATCATAGAGAGAGAGGACAAATAAAGATGAAATATATTTTAAAAGAAATAATTGGAGGTGGGACACCAGAATCATCGAATGATAAATTCTATACTAATGTTGATACTGCTATACCATGAATCACTATTGGTGATATGTCAACTGTTGATTATGTTAAAATAACAGAAAAGTATTTAACTAAACAAGGAAAAGAATCTAAAAATCTTCAATTACTGCCAACTGGAACATTAATCTATTCAATTTATGCAACAATAGGCAAGGTATCAGAAACTTTATTCCCAGCTACCATCAATCAAGCATTATTGGGTTTTATTATTAATGAAGACAAGATTTCTAAAGAATATTTAAAATTTGTTTTAAAAAATCTTGAAGAATTCATAATTCAAAAATCAACTAGTAGCATACAAAATAATTTAAATCTTGAAAGTATTAGAAATACTATCATTCCCTTTTATTCTTTAAATACACAAAATAAAATATTTAAATATATAAAAATTAAATATGAAATTGTACAAAAAGAAAATGATTATTTAATAAATCAATTAGAAAATATTAAACTTTATAAACAATCTCTAATTAATGAAACAATCGAAAACGGAGGTGAACAAATTTAATGGTTATTAGTAAGGATCAAATCGTTTCTATATTAAAAGAATTTAAAAAGAATGCTGATTATTATTGTAGAACAAAAATGAGTGGTAATTGTCCTGATATTAAGGATTTTGAAAATCAAAAATGAGTATTTAATTTTTTATATGATCTGACAGATATTAGGCTTAAAGAACATTTTTCTTTGTTAGATTTTAATATTCCTAAATGAGTAATTGTTAATGAATTAAAACATATAAAAGATAGAAGCAGTTATTTTAAACATTTATGAAAAAATAACAAATTACCAGAAAACATAAAAGCTGACCCACCATATACTTTATCCATTAAACTTTATGTTAATTACAACAAAAGAAATAATTATCAAAATCTAAATGGAATAATTACATGTATTCATTATTTTGCAAAAATTATTATTTATGATAGTGAAAATAATGATAAAAAAATATGGGAATGTGTAAAAAGTAATACTAGCTATTTTGTAATAGATAAAAAAGGAAAAGTATATTTTGATAATATATTTTTGAAAGATAAAAAAATATATGTTGTAAAAATAATAAGTGAAAAAAATTATTTACCATATAAGAGTGATTGGGATACAATTAATTCTATTGATTTAATTTTAAACATAATCAAAAATTACAATCAATAATTATGCCATCAAATAGAGGAAATAAAACATCAGCAGAAAGACAATATCAAAGACATATTATTGATAATTTTTTGATCAATAAACATGGCTTTATAGAAACAAATTGTAAAAAAGATTACAATGTTAAATATGCATTAGATAAAACAACATTATTTAATTTTTTAGAAAACTCTTCTAAACAAAATAAAGAATCTTTAAAATATTTGAAAACTACATTTGATGACTATCAAGATGAAATTATGAAAGAAATAGATAAAGAAATAAGAAATGTTGGAATTGTAGAATTCTTAAGAAAAGATTTTACTATTAAAAATAGAAAATTACAATTCTATTTTTCTAAACCAAATCATAATTTAAACCCTGAAACATTAAAAGATTTCAAAACAAATATTTGATCTGTTATGGAAGAAATAGAATATGATGGTAGAAAATCAACCGATTTAGGTATCTTCATTAATGGTTTTCCAATTATGCTAATTGAATTGAAATGTAATTTTTCCAATCAAACTGTTAACGATGCTATTGAACAATGACAAAATAGAAACGAAAACGAAAAAATATTTAGAGAAAGAACAATGGTATTTTTTGCAATTGATAGCAATGAAATTGCTATGACTAATAAATTAAAAAGTTATCAAACTTCTTTCTTACCTTTTAATAAAAAATGAAATCAGCCAAATGCAGAATTTTTTTGAGATTCCTTTATAGATAAAAGTAATTTAGCAAAAATATTAGATGATTATGTTTTTGCTGAAAAAAACAAAGATGGTAGTTACACAATGATTTTTCCTAGATTTCATCAATGAGATTGTGTTGAAAAAATAGAAAAAGATATTCTAAACAAGACACAACACCATCATTATTTATGTGTTCATTCTGCTGGAAGTGGTAAAACTAAAACAATGTGTTGATTAGCGCGTAATTTATCTTACTTAAATAAAAATAATAAACCTGTTTTTAATTATGTAATTATTGTTACAGATAGAAATGTAGTTGATAGACAATTAGGCAATGCATTAGATCAACTCGCAGGCTCATTAAATAAAGATGGAGATAAAATTAAATTTAAACATGTTTTTAGTGCAGATGAGTTATCAAACGCATTAAAATTTAACACTCCAGTAATTGTTTCAACTATTCAAAAATTTTCTTACATTGAGAATGTTTTAAAAAAACATAGTGACTTAAATTTTGCCATTATTATTGATGAAGCGCATTCTTCGACAGGTGGACAATATCAAGAAAATATTAATAATTCTTTATCAACAAAAGAAAAAGAATTTAACGATTTGGCTTTTAGTGAAAAAGATTTTCAGGCATCACTAAACACTAAAAATATTACATTTTTTGCTTTTACTGCATCTCCTAAGGATAAAACGATAGAAATGTTTGGTATTGACAAACCAGATGGTGGTAAAAAAGAATTTCATGAATATACAACAGAACAAGCAATCAGTGAAGGAGTAATATTGGATATAACTAAAAACATTTATGTTAAAAAATCTTTGCCACTAATTATTAAAAAAATTAATGATGATCCATTATTAAATACACTTCCAACAAAAAGAAAAATTGAAGCAATAATAGATAATGATGAAAAATCTATTGAACCACAGACTACAATAGATTTAAAAATGTTTTTTGATAAAACATATAATTTATTAGATAGAAATGGAAAGGCAATGATAGTATGTTCTAGTATCGAAAATGCTATTTTAAGATACAATGAAATTATTAAACAATTAAAACGTGATTATGGAAACAAAATTTGCAAAGTATTAATTGCATTTTCAGGTTCTAAAAAAATTGATAACAAAGAATATACAGAAGATTCCATTAATAATATTAAATCTTCAATCGAAGATGAATTTGATAAACAAGATTATAAAATTCTTGTTTGTGCTAATAAGTTTCAAACTGGTTTTGATCAAAAAAAACTTTGTTCATTATTTATTCATAAAAAAATGAAAGGTGTTAATTTATATCAAACATTTCAAAGAATAAATCGAAAATATGAAATGGTTTCATCTAATGCTCAAATAATTATTAAAAAACAAAGTGATGATTTATTAGTTTTAGATTGAAAAAATAATTTCGATGTAATAAAAAAAGCTTTAAATCTTTACTATACTTCTCCATATTTGAAAACAGAATTTGATGAAAAAATATTAGTTGATAAATATAAGGATGTAATTAATTTTAATTTTTTTGATTTAATAGATTTGGATAACTTTGTAATCAAATATGCTAATCAAAATCATTTTTATAGTAAAACTGTGACAGAAATATGTGTTTTAGCTTTTGAATTAAAAAAATATATTACTAAGTTTTTAACATTGGAAAATATAGAAGTAAAAAAGAAGTTAAAATATGCTTGTTCTATTTTTTATCAAAAATATATGTATGCTAACAATATTAAAAAAATGAATGAAAATGATGAACAATATAAAATGTTTATATTTTTAAAATTTTTCTTAAAAAGTTTAACTTGGGAAAGTGTTAACACACCAATTATTGATGTTATGGATATCAAAAATGCAATATACATTGATGAAGTTAAACATGTTGACATTGTTGGTGTAGTTAAATGTGATGGTGTAAAAAAAGATGTAAGTAAAAGCAATGAATTGAAAGAAGGAAATAAAAATTTCAAACCACTACAACAAATAATCATTGAAATTATGGAAAAATATTGAAGTAGTGTAAAACCTGTAGAACAAAAAAATTTAATTGATAAACTTTCTGAAATTTTAGAAAAATACAATAATGATATTGAAACTAAAGATATTGCTAGAACTGTTAATTATGATAAATTCCATGAATGAATATCAGACAAAATACACAAAGATATAGTTAGAGAAGATATTAATCAATTAAGTGATAATAGCGGTGCATTAGATGAATTGATTAATAAATTTGCCGATCAACTTTATAAAAAAGAAAAAACTTAAAATATCTTGATTTTTGGCTAGCCTCTCTTTTTATATAATTAGTTTTTTAAACTTTCATTTCTTAAAATTTCCATAGTATGCGTAGGTGAAGCTTCTGGTATGTTTACTACATATCAACCACAAAAATGTTTTGTGACTGATAGCGCAAGAATCTTAATACCAAAAAAAGAAACAATAATAAATAAATATATTGGAATGTTTTTAGCAACAATTTTTATAAAAAATATGCCTAAATTTTTTTATGGTAATTCAGCAAATCCGGAAGATATTGCAAAATTAAATGTTTTTTTGCCATCAAAAAATAATCAACCTGATTGAAAATATATGGAGGAATATATAAAGTCTCTACCAAATAGCATCTAATCTAAATATTTTATTTTTTAGGAGCAAAAGGTAATAAATTCTTATCTTTGAATTTTTTTGTTTCCTCAATAAATCATTTATCAGATATAGTGAATATATTTTTATCTCACAATAATGAATCTTTTTTTGATAAACATTTTGGTTTTTTTCAAGTATCAGGAATAGGTAGATGATTTTCTAACATATAATGTCGTATTTCTTTACTACCCTTTTTTAATAAAGAAGGATCTTTAGAAATTGCTGGCAAAATAAAATAAAAATTAATAATATCATTTTTTGATATTTCTGTTCCACAAGGATAACCATAAAACATTGAACCAACTTCACGTACAAATTGTATAAAATTAGCAGGATTATTAATATTTGAAAATATACAACGTAACTTTTCACTTTCATTCAATAATTTTTTAATGTGATTTAATAATTCTTCATCTTTGTTGAATAATTTGATAAAAATTTCTGCATTGACATTGTTAGTGAAAAGTAGCAAACAATTTTTATCTTTTGTTCGACACTCATTTTCTATTAAAGAATAAATTCCATTCTCATCAAATAATGGATATTGAGTCTCAATTCCATTTTTTAAACAGCTGTCATTATATTGCGAATAATTACATTTACTAACATCAATAATTTCATTAGTAGTTATGTTATCTTTAATACCTAATTCTTTAGTTCTTTTGCTATTATAATAATTATTAATTTTTTGTTCTTTTGTTTTAAAATTTTCTGGTAATGTATTTCAAAACTCTGTAAATTTTTCATAATCTGTATTAGAAAAAGCTTTCATGTATTTTTTGTAAATTGATAATGAAAATTTGTTTTCATAATGTATTGCAAATATTTGTTCAATTTGTTTAAAAATTCCTGACCATCCTGCAAATTTATTTTCAGTTTTATTTTTCATCATTCGTATATGTTTTTTCTTTAGCATTACATCAATTTCTTTTTCAGATAAATCTTTTCTATATTCTTTAAACATTTCTTTTTCAGAAATTTTTTTAGTTGGTGTTAATTTAATAAGAACATGTAAAACATAATGTTCAAATATATTGCAATATGTTAAATTTGTGCAATAATTACTTTCAGGTAAATAATCATAATACCCAATATAGTCCTTGCAAATATCGGTAAAATTCAATTCTAAATCATGATGAATTTGCAAGTATTCTGGTGATGTATTTTTTGCATTTGTTTTACATCCATTAATTGTTCTATGCTTATAGTCAAACATTGTGTATTTTGAATATTTATCTTTTAGCATTTGTAATGCTTTTTTGTATCCAGCATTATATAATTCAATATATCAATTATTCCCCATAAGAACTAATTATTTAAAATAATTATAGTGTTGAATATTTGCTATATTTAAAAATAAAAAATTATTCATTTAATAAATACTTTCTTCATTATTAAGAAATTTTGTTATATCAATCAGTTTAATTCCTTTATCGTTTCATAAATCTTCAAGATAATAATACATAATTATTTTCTTAAAATTATCTTTCATATTCAGCAAACTTTTTGATTCTCTTAAGAAATTATCATTATTTAATTTGTAACAAACTTGAATGTAATAAATTTCATTGTTCTTTTCGCAAATAAAATCTATTTCATAATCATTATTTTTAAATGTATATATTTTAAAATTTTGTTTCTTTAATTCTAAAAATATTAAATTTTCTAATCTAAAACCCATCAAACTATCAATATTTTTTAAACTTAACATTGAGGTTAATAATCCTAAATCTCCAGAATAGTATTTGACTTTATTAAGCAATATATTTTTTGTTTTAACTTCATAAAAATGTACTGGATATAAAATCATTGCTTCTGTTAAAAATTTTATATATTTAGAAATAGTATTATGCGTTAATTCAATTCCATTGTTTGTTTTCATGAAATTTTCTATATTTCTAGTTGAAATTTGTTTACCAACTGAAACAAATATGTATTTAATAATATTTAAAATTCTCTTTTTATTAGAAGTATTAACTTTTAACATAATATCTTTTTCTATAGCATCATTTAAAACATTATTAATAATTTGCAAATTATCATTTTCATTCATTAGATAGGTATCAATAATTATTCCTAAACCTCCAAGATTTAAATATTTATTAAAAATAAAAGAATCTTTTTCTTTTGGGAAGATATTATTTTTAATATCTATAAAAGACAAGGGCATAAGGTTAATTTCTATATTTCTACCTGTAAATAGTGTTGCTAATTCTCTACTATACATATGTGAATTCGAACCAGTAATATAAATATCAAATTTTATTGTCTTATGTTCAAATAAACCAATAACACATTTTTCAAAATCTTTAATTTCTTGAATTTCATCTAATAAAATGTAATTAATAGTATTTTTATTACTTTTGTTAATTATTTCATTATATAAGTCTAAATAAGATATTTTTGTAAGCATTGGGTCATTAAAATCATATGATAAAATCTGCTTATCTTTGATATGATATTGTTGAATAAGTAAATTTTTATATTGATTAAGCAATGTAGATTTTCCACATCTTCTTAAACCAGTAATTACCTTAATAAAATGTTTATCTTTCCATAAAATTAGTTTTTCTAAACTCTCTTTTCTTAAAATTTCCATATTAAAATTATATTACCCAAAAACACATTTTTTCCAATTTTGGGTAATTTCCCCTCGAAATTTGAGAATAAAATACTACTGTATGTAAGTTAGGAGGTTTATTCTGACAAAAAATCTCCTAACTTATATATGCTATATAATTATTGTGTATGGTTACCTATATAGATATTAAGGAATTAGTGAAGAAACACGATGGTGATGAAGTCACAATTATTGGTTGAGTAAAAACTAACAGAGATAGTGGTAAAATTTCATTTATTGAATTAAATGATGGTTCTACAGTTAATAACATTCAAGTTGTGTGCAAAAGAGAAATTACAACTGGATATGATGATTCAATTAAAACTGCAAGAACTGGTTCTGCAATTAGTGTTAATGGTAAAATTAGCACTAATAAAAACAACAATTCTCAAGAAATAATTGCAAAAGAAATTCAATTATTAAAACAATCTGATGAAGACTATCCATTACAAAAAAAAGCACATTCACTAGATTATTTACGTGAAATTGCACATTTACGTCCACGTACAACAATGTTTGGTGCAATTATGCGTATTAGAAGTAAATTATCATTTGCTATTCATAAATTCTTTGATGAAAATGGTTTTTTATGAGTAGCAACACCAATTATTACTGGTAATGATGCAGAAGGAGCAGGAGATAATTTTGTTTTATCTGAAGATTCAAAAAATCCAATTTTTGATAGACCTGCATCTCTAACTGTTTCTGGCCAATTGCACGGTGAAGCATATGCTCAAGCTTTTCGAAAAATTTATACATTTGGTCCAACATTTCGTGCTGAACATTCTCATACATTTAGACATGCAAATGAATTTTGAATGATTGAACCCGAAATTGCTTTTTGTAATTTATCACAATTACAAATATTAATTGAATTATTCATTAAATATATTACACAATATGTAGTTGATGAATGTAGTGCTGAATTGGAATATTTCTATACTGAAAAGCCATTTTTAAAGGATAGAATTGATGCTATTCTTTCTTCAAATTATAAAAGATTAGACTATATTGAAGCAATTGAAATTTTACAAAAGGCTGTTGAAAATGGAAAAGTATTTGCTGATGGTGTAACTGAATTTAAATTTGGAACTGATATTGGTACACCAGAAGAAAGATTTTTATGTGAAGAAGTTTTTAAATGTCCAGTATTTTTACAAAACTTACCTTTAGAAATGAAAGCTTTTTATATGAAACAAAATGGTGAAAATAAAAAGTATAATGGAACTAATAAATTAGAAGGATTCAGTGGTGTTACTGTTGCTGCTAATGATTTATTAATTCCAGGTGTTGGTGAAGTAATTGGTGGTTCACAAAGGGAAGATGATATTAATTTAATTGAAGAAGAATCAAAAAAACGTGGTATTGATACTTCTTCAATTAGTTGGTATGTTAATTTAAGAAAATATGGTTACCATTCTTCATCTGGTTTTGGTATTGGCTTTGAAAGAATGTTAATGGTATTATTAGATTTAAATATTAGAGATGCTATACCTTTCCCTAGAGTACCAGGAAAATTATTATTTTAATCATCAAATAAATTAGGTTGATTATCATTTTTCGAATTCATAAAATAAGTATCTCTAGCTTTTACAAATATTAAATTACCTTCATCTATTTCCTTTAACTTATTGCCAATACAAATGACTGTTTTTGGTTTTAATCTTTTTTGCATTTCTTTATATCCTTGTAAAAAGAAATTTTTATTTTTAACAGCACCATATGTGGAAATAGCGACAATCGAATTTTGTTCAATACCCATAAAACTAATGTCATATGTATTGGGCTTTGCTCAAATAATTGTTGGTATTACCTTAATACCATATTGTTGTCATTTACGACCAACAATTCTGGATTTATAAATATTGTGAATAATTTCTGCTTTATCCATATCAACATATGCACTAAAATCAGGTGACATTACAGCTTTAACATTTTTTAGTTTTCAACATATTTTCAGGATTTTTATATGTTCGTTCCAACACATCATCATATAAAAACATGTGTGCAATTGAATTAGGTAACGACTTATTAATATGTTTAAAACTGCAAACTTTTAAATTTTCTAAATTAATATCTTGTTTTAACATATATGGGATTCCATATTCATCTTTTTTACAATTTATTTTATGATAAATTAAATGGGTTGTATTTTTATTTTTCATAACTACATATTGTATTCTACAATTCTTGAATCTTCATCTATGATTGCTTCTCAAATAAACATTCCATTAATTTTGGCATTGTAAAACATTTCTTCTCAATTATTATAAAAAGCACATTCCTTTTCATCAACTGAAATTACATTACCTTCATCATATCAGTCATAGGAGAAAGAAAAAATACCATATTTTTCTTTTTGTTTTCATTTATATTCTCCATATCCTTCGCCAACAAGACCAATAAAATATACCATATCTTCAATTTTTAACAATAGAGAATTATATTTTTCATAATTAAAATTATTTATAAATTCTATTCACTTTTTAGATTTTAAAGATTTTTGTTTCATTGTATACCTTCGCCTCCTTTTTGTTAAGTTTTAAATATTCTAATTTTCTTATTTGTGCTTCGACTGCTTTTTCTATAATTTTTGGTTCTATAACGTTTTGAGTGGAAAATTTTGCTCATAATTTAATTTGCCACATACTAAGAAAATAATGCTTTTAAATCAATCAAAATTTCTAAATCCCTTAGCACGATATCTAC
>JAIRTE010000022.1 GCA_031255095.1 Mycoplasmataceae bacterium | reverse complement strand
AGTTTAGTCGATGATATTTTCCATGGCCTTTTTAGACCAATCATTCGCGCTCAAGTTGGATCATTGTACATAATACAATTACATTATAAATTTTCCACTCAAAACGTTATAGAACCATTATAATTTTGTATAAATTATAGATTAAAGGTGTATTATTCTTTAGAACACTTCGAGATCAAATGCTATGTCAACATCTGCATCTGAAAAAGTGTCTTCAACAATTGTTTGTTGAATATTATAACTTGTTGATTATTTTTGCACATTAATTGATTAATAAAACTAAAAAGACATATTTTTACCAATTTTTGAACCAATTTTTAGTTTCTAATAAAAATATTTTACTGGCTCCATATCATGAGATTGTAATAAATAATTATAACTTCGAACGCATCTTTTATTTCTTTATTTAAATCACTTTGAAAGCGATTAGTTTTATTTGTACTTTAAATTTAGTTATTTAATTGTGTAAATAAAGTAGTTTCTTTAGTTAATTATTTAATTACACACAGCATGAACAAACAAATATTTTGTCAATTCAACCCATATATGTAATTAGCTCCTAAATTTTAATATTAATTTTTTAAAATATGAAATTTATATAAAACAATAATTTAAGTTTGTTTTTTGTATAAATTATTTACGTAAAAATAAAACATAAATAAATCAAATAACACCTGGTAAAAAACCAAATATTAATAAAATACATCCAATAATGATATCTTGAGTTGATAATTTATTTGCTTTTGCCATACAATATATTTATAACTAAAATTTATTTTTAAAACCTAAAAATTTTTTAAATATATTTAATATATTTACTATTTGTTGATATCTCAAAGTGGAGTCATAAAATTTGCTCAAGATAATTCAAATACTCCTGCATTAAAAAAATTAATTATTTTATTTAATCCAGTTTTAATATTTTCAGCAATTGGATTATCTTCACCAGCAGCAATTATATTTCTAACTCGTTGAAGCTCTTCAATTTCTTTAAATTCTCCTACATTATCAAAACCGGAACTAATGCCTGTAATGATTTGATTAATATATGGTGTTAATTCTCAATCACATTTATTTGAAGCAGTAATACGAAATATTGAATTTTGGCTTTTTGTTATGTCAATCGCATAATTCCATGGTCTGTCTAGCTCTCTATCAGTAGGTAGGCCATTTTTAATGAGTGTTTCTATATTTGTAGGGATTTTTGTGGGGTATATTCTTTCTTCATCAATACTAAATATATCTTCTTCATTAGAAATATAGTAAAATGAATCAGTAAAATAATCAGGGTATATTAACAATACTTTTGTACCGTTTTTAAACTCTCTAACAGTACATAATTGACCATCATATCAAAAACCTTTAAAGGTTTTTGAATCAATGTTTATTTCGTTGTATTCAATATTTTTTGTCATTACTTCACCTTTAATTTTGATTTCGTATTTTCTATCATTTATTTTTGTGTATGAATCTAAAATATATTGCTGAAAATCATGAAATAAAGTGAAATCTTTAGCTATATTTCCAGTTATTTTATCACCCAAATCAATTTTATTTAAACGGTTACAACCTACAAATGCACCTGACTCAATATCAATATTAGGCACAATTAGACTTTCATTTGGTGCTCTTTTTATTATCAATGAATTTAAGCTGATTCAACTATTAAAAGCTTTGCTACCAATTTTTTGTATTGTATAAGGTAGAATTACTTTTGCACAAGTATTTACTAAATTTCCATTGATCTTTAAAATCTGTTGATATGAAAAAAATTGATTTTCATTAATTTCCCTCATATCAATATTTGTTGATAAATCTAAAGTAAAAGCCATTCGAATATTGCCGAAAAAACTATTTCAGTCATAATTTTTTAACATTTTTTTAGGAAAAGTAAAAATTATTTCAAATAATGATGATCTATTTTTTTCTATTCTAAAAAAATAAAATCAAGCACTACTTTCTTCCATTTGTAAACTTTGTTCCTCAAGTTTTTCCAAATCTGGCAAATGATTAAAATCAATTCTTTCTAAATTTATACATCCATAAAATGCTTTATTGCATATAGAAATTACTTTTGCTTCTGAAATTGATTTATCAATAGTTTTTAATCCATATCAACCTGCAAAAGCTAAATTACTTATATTTAAATTTTTAGGCTTTTTTAAACTCATTCTTGTATTAAAACTTAATTTAGTAATATTATTTAAAAAAGTTTGTAGTCCAGGTTTTGCATCAATAGACAAATTAATTTCAGTTACTTCTGTAGGAATTTGCAATGTATCATATTTATTAGCACTAAATTCGCTTTGAATTCTCTTGTAATCAATATCAAACAATGTACCTTCACCTTGTTCATTATAGCTAATATTTAAAAAACTCTTATCAATAATAGTTTCATTAACAACTGGATAATATCCAATGCCTCCTAATTTTACTGTCTGATCTTCATCAAATATATTAGTAGCTTCTAAAAAGATATCAAATATTTTATTAAAAGTGCTAGCACCTTCAGCTTCATAATTTCACTTAACTAAATATTCTGAAGTTGTACCCACAACTTTTTCAACTTTAATGTATTTATAAGTAAACGAAGTCGGATCTTGTCTTATTCTTAAATTTCATGTATCATCAGCTTGTTCCCAATCTGTACTCCCTAATTGCTCTAATTTGACTTTCACCTCTGTATTTGGGGTTAATTGACCAGGCTGCGTAAAATTTGGGTTATTTAATTGTTTTCTGTAAAAATCAGTACCCTCAATTTTCAATCTTACTTGTTTGGAATAGTTTTGATCTATTTTAATTTTGCATAAATTATTTGTATTAACAATATAGTACATATCTTTTTCAATTTCTACTTTGACTTCATCATTATTGTGAAATAAAGATGAACTAGTATTTAAAATGATTTTGTACATGTTTTTATATGTATCATTTTGAACAACATCTAATATTAAATTGTTTGTTATTGTTTCTTCTTCACTATCTAATAATTTAGAATTTAAAGCGCTTGGAATAATATAACTTATTTTCACTTCATTTGTTTGAATAACTCCAATGTCTTTTGAAAGTACAATATTAATTGCACTTTGGCCTTGGCCTTCATTTAAAACAGGATCTACACTTTTAACCAAAACAATATTATTGTTACTGTTATTTAAAATGCATTTTAAATTATTATTAACTAAATTTACATTTGAATTTATAATTGATACAGCTACTTCATCAAATTCCTGCCAAGTAGGAATGACAGTATTGTTCAATATTTCAATTTTTAGATCACTCTCATTATCTCATTCTAATGATAATGGTGTAATGTTAATACCAGAATTTAAATTTACAATATTAATGTTTTTTAATTCTAAATTTGGTATTTTTTTATCAAGTTTAAGAATTAAAGCATCTGTCGTACCATTGGTGTTGTATGGTATTAAATTACGTAATTCATAAGTGTTATTTTTAATATGTATATCATTTTTCCTGTTGGAAGTTGTATCAAAAAAAGTAAAAATGAAACCACTTATGGCAGTAAATGCAAACACACTTGTTCCAATAAGTGAAGTAAATAACAGTCATTTTTTAGATGAATTTTTTTTAACAGTTGATTTTGAGGACATAATTATTCTGATATTTGCTTTATTGTAACAGAAACACACCGTGTAAGATCAAGTGCTGGACAATTTTTTATTTTTACTTCTTTAGTAAAATTTTTTAAAACTGTCAATTTTGGACAATTAAAAAATGACAAATTTACATTTCATCGCGTTGGATTTTCAATACTAATAAGGCTATCAAATCCATCAAAACAAATATTTTCATAATCAGTGTTATCTTTTTTTATAGCAAAACCTCTATCACCTAGCCTTAGAGAAAAATTATCTATTTTCTCCACCTTAGCATTTTCTAAATTTAAAATGTTTTCACAAGTTAAGGAATGAAATGCATATGGTTCAAGATGCAACATTTTTGGTTTGGCTAAACTCATTTTTGTAATGAAATTAATTTTATTAATTTGTTTTTGTCTAAAATTTTTGCAATTTTTTTCAAATTCTTCATTGCTATAATAATCATCTGTAATTTTTTGTACTCAGGGATCATGTAAATTATTTAGTGAACTATTAAAATAATAAGCTATCATTTTTGGTCTGTCAATTAACGGATTATAGGCAAGAGCTGTAATTCTACTCACACTTGAGGGAATTAACAATGTGGTAAAATTTTCATTTTCCTTGTTTGCTACAATTTCTTCTAATTTTATGCCAACTAATGTACCATTGCCATATTTATCATAAATAATATCCAAATATTTCCTATCAATATTTTCATCAGTTGGCACAGGATTGAATATTATTCCATCAACTGTAGTAACTTGTGTATCATCATCAACATAATAAGCTTCTAAAAATACTTCAAAAGTATTTTCAAATGTTTCTGGAACATTCACACTTACATCATATAATCCATTTTCAACATCTTTTTCAGTAACAGTTATATATTGATAAGTTCAAGAACTTGTGTCATTTTTCTTTCTTAAATGTCAATTATGATCTGCGTTTACTCAAGTAAGTGTATTGTGTTCTTCAATAGCATTTTGTAATTGAACAGTAACTGTGGTGTTTGGAGATCTCTCCACTCCATTTACCACTGTTGTTCCTTTTAACTGATGGTTTAATTGCCTATTAAATAATGAATCACCAATTGGTACCATTCTAGCTCTTCCGTGAACATTTAAATTAAATTTCAGTTTAACAACATGTTCAATACTTCTTTGAACATAATAATTATCATTTTGAATATCAACGATTACCTCGTCATTATTATTGTAATTGCCCAAAATTCTCAAATTGTACATATTTGGTATTTTAACATTTTGTTCAACTTCCAATACAGTAATGGTAGTGGAACCATTAGATGATAAATTTTTGGTATGATTGGCAGTGTCATTGTTGCCAATATTAATGAAATCAGATTTTTTAATAATTCTAATATCGTTTTCATTTAAACCAATAATTGGTTTAGATAATGTAAGATTTAATCAACCATTACATCCCTTGTCTTCTCCATCAACAGTTGAATCTAAACTTAGTATTTTAACTTCTTCCAAATCACCCTTACTTAATTTAACAGTTAATTCATTGGTGTGATAATATTCATTTTGAATTTTAACTCTTGCTTCATCTAAATGATTAAATTCTGGCGTGATATTTGTATTTGAAGGAATAATAGTGACATCAATTATCTTGTTAGAATCACTAAATTTCATATCTAATACAGGTATTTGTAAGTTATTCTTGTGAATGTCAATAATTTTGATATCTTCAATATTCAAATTTGAGATTGGCTTTGTCAATTCAATAACAATATTTGTTGTTACTTTTGCAGAATTTTCTTTTGTGGAAACTTTTTGTAGTTCTGCTTGTGAAATGCTATGACTAAAATTTTTTACATTTAAACCAATATATGCACCAAGTGAAGCACCTGCAAATAAACACAAAAGAACTGTAAAATATCTAATAAATCCTCTTTTTACTTTGTTTTTTCCTTCAACATTCAATACTTCATTCCTCATAGTAAAATTACATTATTTGTTGTACCTTTTTTATACTATTTTTTAAATTTAAAGGTAAAAAAAAGTTATTATTAAAATAATAGTTTTTTGCATTTTTTTCCTAATGTTAATAAAATCAACCTCTTGGCTAAATTTTATTATCAACCATTATATCCTTTAGGTTTGTTAGCATCTGGATTGTATGCAACATCTTTTTGTTTAATTAAACAACAACCCTTCATGTTACCATCAGAACCTTTTCCACCAGGTAATGATCAGCTTTTTCCATCTTTAACATGCATAAAACCAAAGATATCAATAAACATATAATTTTATTATATATTTTTTATAAACCTGTTGACTATTTTTGCACAGATTTGATGTTTTTATTATAATCCTTTAGTGATTTAATGTATTCATTGAGTTTTTCCTCAGGTATAAAATATTCTTTTGAATCTTTGTTTCTT
>JAIRTE010000006.1 GCA_031255095.1 Mycoplasmataceae bacterium | reverse complement strand
ACTTGATATGAATAACAAGGAACATGTAAAATTATTAAATAAAATCGAAGCAATGAAAATTAGAGTAGAAGAACATATAATATCCTTACGAGGTTCTACAAAAAAATGGGCCTAACTTATAATAACCAAATTTTATTATGCTAATAATATTGAAAAGCAAAAAATATTAAATTAAGATTCTGAACTAGTTTCGCTATCCACATCATGTTGAACTGCAGATTCTACTTGCTTAGCTTCTTCTACACCATTTCTAAATATAGCTGGTTTATCACCAGTTGCCTTGCAGTGTTTTATAATAGCAAGTTTTCTTTTAATTCTATTTAAAAGATTGTTATTACTTTTAAATGTACCATTGGCATTTGCATGTCTTGCAATTGCTGCATCATCATTCATTTCTGGACAATATTCTTCAGGTTTTTCAGAAGCATCCTTAATTTTTGCATACAACATTTGTTTTCCATTCTTCATAGGTTCCTTCACAAGTGTACCATTTTCATCATATAGTGAATTGTACATTTCAATTGCAGGTTCTAAAGTTTTACATTTAAATTCTAAATGCTTTATTTCTTTTTTGTTAATAAAAGCCATTAATTTATTTCTTTTTAAATGTGTTAGTTGGTCTTTTGCTCCTGTATATGGATTGACTACTAAATCTTTTACTGTTACAGAGTCAACATTAACTGCAAAAGCAAGTGCTTGATTAAAATATTGTTCAGCACCCAATTTAGCTTTTTCTAAATTTTTAGTAGCATTTAATAAATGAAAAGGTTGATTTTCATTAAAAATTTGTAGCAATCCCATTTTTTCATCATAACATTTTTTGTTTGTAATTGCAGATAGATCATTCCCAGTAAGCATATTTTCCCTTTCATGTTTAAGTAGTTTTTCATCACCCATAATTTTATCAGCACAAACTTTTAGTGTTAAAATTGAAGTTTCAATAGTTGCTTTGATATCTGGGTTAGTTTCACCAACATATAAATAAGCCAACATATTTCTTGTACTTGCAATTGTTGAAGCTTGTGCAGTTATAAAACCATGAACATCAAGATCCACCATATCAGTATCTGCAGAGGCACGATTTTCAAATCGCTGAAAAACTGCTTTAGTACTTGCATATGAATTTGCAAATGTTGACACTACTAAAGACAAACTAGATTTTATTGCATCTATTTTATCATTCTCTTCCATAGAATCCCATCCATTATCAACTAAATCTGACAAACTATATGCTTGTTTACCTTCAATTGTTTTTTTCTCTACTTGAAAACCTTTACTTTCTAAATATGTTGCAATGCTTGCTGGCACAGCAGTATCATCCGTAGACAAATACATATTTTTTTGATTATCCTTACTTACAGGACTAAATTTCATAAAATGCCCTGCTTTATCAAAATGTGGTATTGGCATACCAGCACAATACGTTTCCCCATTACCTGATAACATTTCATTTAAAAGACCATTAATAGGTTTATGAGGATTGAATCTCTGTCCACCTGCTGTCTTCCTATCAGGTACAGTTAAGGTAACACCATTAGCATCATATGCTTTTATAAATACTTTACCTGGTATATATTCGTCAGCATTTTTTGTTGTTAATGGTGTTGAAAAATAATTAAAAAAATTTTTATACTCTAAAGATTTTTTAATTCTTTCGGCATAAAATTTCTTTTCAACTTGAGTACAACAATGTCTTGCTTTTCTGGCAGTAATTGCTGCTTTTACATTGCTTTTTGCAGATATACTTTTTGGTGTTTGTTCAAAACCCTCAACTACTTCAGTTGCTGCTGGTGTTATAACATCTTTTTGTTTTAATATTTTTTTAACATCAGAAGATTTTGGATTAAATTCATGTAAATTTACTCTAGTGTAGGTATAAGCTGTATGCAATGCTTTTGAAGCATTAAGCAAATTACCTAATACTTTAGGGTAATATTTTGTTTCACCTGTTGAAGAAATAACGTGTGTAATATTTAATGATGGTGAATCAACAATACCATTTTTAACTTCTTCTAGTGCTCTTTCAGCAATAGTTTTACGATCTGCTACTTTAGTTATTTCGGATGCATAATAACGAGATGCTCTTTGAATTCTATCTACTTCAGTATCTTTTTTAGGATCAATATTTTCATCAACTGCATCTAAAAATTCTTTAACAGCAGTATAAACTTTTTGCAGTTCTTTATTAGGTTTAAATACTACTTGTGAACTTGAGCCTGGCATTGGGACAGTACTTTTAGGATTAGCAATGATATGTTGATTTGCCAACATTGCATAAAAATCAGAATAAGAATATCTTGTATTGCCTTTAGTGCATTCAAAAAATAATTCTGGTGTTAAATCACTAAGTTTAAAATTACCACTCAATACTCTTTCTAATAGTACAGCTTCGCCAAATGTAAATGTCATAAGTTTCATTGTTGTTATAATTCTTTTTTTACATTTTTAAAAATAAATTTTTCTTATTATTATGTAATAAATAATAATATTTCAATAATCTGAAAGTTTAAAAAATATTGGATTAAATTCATAAGTATGTTGTGTAATTATGACCATATACTTTTTAATAATTTAATAAATAATAATATAATGTTGCGTGACTAAAACAAAGTTGCCCCTAAATCACAGCACACATTTGTTCATATTTAAATCCAAAAGTATTACCAAATAGGTGCAGTAATGTCTACTTTCGTGCCAATTAGCAATTTTTTACTTATAGTAACAACAAAAAAAAAAAAAAAAGACTAAAAATTGAAATATAAAAGAATGGTATGAAAAAAAGTTTAAAATATTGTATTTGTGGATTAATACTTGGCACTGCAGCTATATCAATTTCAATACCATTCATTAGTTGTCAACCACAAGGAGAAGGCGAAGCTAAGACAATTAATGAGGAATCAGGTAGTGATGAAAGTTTTGAAAATCCAGATACTAGTGATGATGCTGACGGTGGATCAAATCCAATTGATTATGTTGATTATTTAACATTTAATGTTGGTGATGGTGAAGATGCATATGCAATAGTAACAAAATTAGAAGAAGGTAAAACTGAGACTGTTACTGAAATACAAATACCTAGTGTTGTTCAAATAGGAGAAGAATTGTTACCAGTGAAGGAAATTGATGCTAAAGCATTTCAAAATTGTTCAAATTTAACCAAAATAGTTATGACTGATGTTGAAAATATTGGAAATCGTGCATTTGAAAATTGTGTAAATTTAGAAACTATTGTTTTAGGTAATTCACTAATAAATATTGGAGAATATGCATTTTCTAAATGTGAAAAGTTAGAAGATATAACTATTCCTGAGTCTGTTAAAACTATTGAAAAATTTGCATTTAAAGGCTGTTCAAGTTTAACCAAAATAGATATAGCTAATGTAGAAACTATTGGAAAAAGTGCATTTAGTGGATGTTCAAGTTTAACCAAAATAGATATGACTAATGTTGAAAATATTGGGAATTCTGCATTTGCTCATTGTATAAAGTTAAAAGAAGTAACTATCAATGATGTAGAAACTATTGGACAAACTGCATTTTATAATTGTACTAGTTTAGAAGAAGTAATTATTCCTAATTCTGTTAAAACTATTGGACAAACTGCATTTCAAAAGTGTTCAAGTTTAAATAAAATAACTTTTAAATGTAAACCAAGTGATTCATTAACTTTAAGTAAAGATATTTTCAAAGAGATTAGTGCAGGTGGAACAATTATTCTAGATTATACAAATGCTAATGATAGTGATATTAATGAAACCGCACGTCAAAAATGAGGTATCACCATTAGGGAAGATGCTTGAAAAATAGTAACACAATAAATAAGCTAATATCTCAAGCAAATTGTTTATAAAAAAACATCCTAAATTAGTAAATTGATAATTATTGTAGAAAAAGTTGTACAACTTTAATCACCTAATTTAATTATTTATAAATGTAGGTTAGGAGATTTTTTTCTGGACTACTAATTCAAAACAAGCTTCATGAAAAAAATCAGAACATCTTTAAAAATAAAATTGCCATATATCTTCAGATTTCTTTTTACCAAAGAATCAGCTTATTCGGTTGGAAAAGAAATTCAAAGCGCCCCTAAATCACAGCACACATTTGTTCATATTTAAATCCAAAAGTATTACCAAATAGGTGCAGTAATGTCTACTTTCATGGCAAATTAGTAATTTTTTACTTATAGTAACAAAAAAAAAAAAAAAAAAGACTAAAAATTGAAATATAAAAAAATGGTATGAAAAAAAGCATAAAGTTGTTTTTGGGTTTGATGACAATTGGAACTATTGATACTGTTTTGTCTTTAACACTAAAATTTAAATCCAATCCTAATGATATAAATTTTGATCAATATGTTTTTAAACATATATCAGATTTTGGTGAGATTATTTTGAATTATATTGGTGTAGAAGGTGGAGATGAAAATTTATTTGCAAGTATGGGGATGGCAAATTGAAATATACAAACAGAACAATAATTATGAAAAATAAAAAAGGATGATGGAATGCAAAGCCCAAACATAGCAAAATGCGTTTGGCAGTTTCTTTAGGAATAAGTATTATTGGGCTTACTGCTATTGTGGCACCAATAGCAATTTCAGCAAAAAATAACGATAATCCAAACAAAGGGAATGATACATTATTAGAATTAGAAAATCCTGTTGGTGGAGATGAAAGTGTTAATACACCAGTAGATAACCAACCTACCACTGAAGATAATTCAAATAATGAAACACCTGGAGATGGTGCAGTTGGTGATTCAGAACATAATGAAGAACCAGCGGGTCAAATACCTGATGAAACAGAAGCTGTGCTGATAGATGCAGTAAATGAAATTTATGAAATAAATAATCTATGAATGCAAAAAATGGGTGATCATATGGCTGTTGTTAATAGAGATGATAGATATTTTGGAACAATAACTATACCTATACCTAGCAGTGTTAATATAAAAGGGACAACATTAGCAGTTACAAATATTGCTGAAAATGCTTTTCAAAACTGTATTTCTTTGGAATCTGTAATCATTCCTAATTCAGTTGAAACTATTTGTGATTCTGCTTTTGCAAATTGCAGATCATTAATCGAAATAACATTTAAAGGCAATCCAATGAATATAGCATTAGGTGTCAATGTTTTTAATAATGTTAGTGAGAATGGAACAATTTATTTAAATTATTATGCTAACCCTATAGAAATATGTGAAAAATTTGGGTTAAATAATTGAAATGTAGTGTTTGATATTGAAGATACAGGCAGTAATGAAATTTCATTAGGTGGTTTAACGTTGGAAAAAAATGATGCTGATGATTTTATTACAATCACTAATGTTGATACTAGCATCAGTGGTAACTTGATGATTCCTGATGTCATTTATATAAATGGTCAACCATTAGAAGTAAGAGAAATTGAAAGTGGTGCTTTTAAAGATTGTACTAATATAGAATCAGTGGTTATTGGTAATAATGTACAATCTATAGGGCAATGAGCATTTTTAGGTTGTACAAGTTTGGAATCTATAATTATAGGTAACAATGTCGAAACTATTGGTCAAGCTGCTTTTGCAAATTGTGAAAATTTAGAAACAATAATTATTCCAGCATCTGTAACACAAATAGGCAACTCTGCCTTTAAAGGTTGTAAGTTATCAAATTTTGATTTAGATTCTAATAATTTAGCATTTGATATTATTACTGCTGGTGAAAATTCAAAAATATTAGTAGAAAAAGATGTTACAAATTTTACTAATGGAGAAATAGTTGGAAATTTAGTAGTTGGCGAAATAATTATTCCTGATACTGTAACTGAGATTGGTGCTAATGCTTTTTATGGTTGTACTAGTATTGAATCTATTGAAATTCCTGATTCAGTTGCAAGTATTGGTACTAGTGCCTTTGCTGGTTGTACAATAGAATCTATTAAAATTCCAGATTTGGTTACAACTATTAGTTCAAATGCATTTGGTTGATGTCCAAATTTAGAATCTGTAATTATAGGTGAAAATGTTGAAATTATAGAAAGTGGCGCATTTGCAAATTGTATAAGTTTAGAATCTATTACTTTTGGTGATTCTATTGAAGTTATTGACAGCAATGCTTTTTATGGTTGCACAAGTTTGGAAACTGTGATTATTGGCAATAATACAAAAACTATTGGGTGATATACTTTTGCAGGATGTACAAACTTAACATCAATAATTATTCCAAATTCTGTTAAGACAATTGGTGATCATGCTTTTGTTAGATGTCAATCATTAAATACCATAATATTTGAAGGTGACCCAATGGATATAAATTTTGGAAATGATATAATGAATCCTGAATCAAAAACTGAAGCTTTTGCAAATATTGCAGAAAGTGGTACAATCATAATAAATTGTTACACAATTGCAGATGCCAATCAAATATGTGAAATGGTTGGATTAGATAAAGATAATTGAGAAGTAGTATTTAATGTTAAAATTGAACCTTTAGAGGAAGGAAAATTTTTATTAAATGGTTTAACTTTGGAAAAAAATGATGCTGATGATTTTATTACAATCACTAATGCTGATAAAAGTATCAGTGGAGAATTAGTAATACCTAATAGTGTTTATGTGGATGGTCAAGTATTAGAAGTAAGAGAAATTAAAAACAACGCTTTCAGAGAATGTATTAATTTAGAATCTGTGATTATTAGTGATAATGTAGAAACTATTGGAGATTATGCATTTCAAGACTGTTCAAGTTTAGAAAAAGTAACTATCAATAGTGTAAAAACTATTGGATTTGGTGCATTTTATGGTTGTTCAAGTTTAGAAAAAGTAACTATCAATAGTGTAAAAACTATTGGATCTGGTGCATTTCGACACTGTTCAAGTTTAACCAAAATATTTATGACTAATGTAGAAACTATTGGAGATTATGCATTTTTTAATTGTTCAAGTTTAGAAGAAGTAACTATCAATAATGTAAAAACTATTGGACAAACTGCATTTCATCTGTGTTCAAGTTTAAAAGAAGTAACTATCAATAATGTAGAAACTATTGAAACTGATGCATTTCTAGGTTGTTCAAATTTAGAAAAAGTAACTATCAATAATGTAAAAACTATTAGGGAATTTGCATTTTCTGAATGTGAAAATTTAAAAGAAGTAACTATCAATAATGTAAAAACTATTGGACAAAATGCATTTTATGGTTGTTTAAATTTAACCAAAATAACTTTTAAATGTAAACCAAGTGAATCATTAACTTCACGTGCAAATATTTTCTATAATATTGGTGAAGCTGGAACAATTATTCTAGATTATCAAAATGTTAATATTAATGATATTGATGCAAGCATATGTCAAAATTGAGGTATCATAGATTACAATGATTGAATAATAACAATACCATCATCAAAAAACTAATATCTCAAGCAAATTGTTTATAAAAAACATCCTAAATTAGTAAATTGATAATTATTGTAGAAAAAGTTGTACAACTTTAATCACCTGATTTAATTATTTATAAATGTAAGCCTGGAGGTTTTTTCTGGACAACTATCCAATCAAGCATCATTGAAGCTTTCTTAAATCAAAATGTTTAAGACATATTCAATACAATAAAAGAACTTTTGATAAAATTAAAAAAGCTGTTGATAAATATTACATTTGATTTAATAACAAAAGAATAAATTCATTCTCACTAAAAAAATAAGTATAATGAAAGTAACAATTAGTTGTCTAGAAAAAACCTCCTAACTTAGATCATACTGATGGATATTATTTAGTTTATGCTATTAAAAAATAAGAATTACAAAAAAGAAATGCAAGAATATAAAGCAAAAAGCTGGGAAGTTATGCAAAAAATTATTGACAAAGAAATTTTTGTTTTGACGTATGAGGAAATGTTATCATATAATAAAACTTTACATGAATTAACTATAAAACGTCTTAAAGATAAAAGTATAATTTGCTTTTATATTTCTATAGCAAAAGATAAATCTGGTGAATATATAAATCCCTATAGAAAATGACGTCTTGAAAAATGAAATTTTTGATGTTTTGTGCCATTATCTATATTTTTTATTTTACTTTTTACAATTTTTAGCATCGTTTGGACAATATTTTTTCCTATAAATTTTTATTCTTATTTATTTATATTAGCCTTACCCTTCATCTGTATTGCATGATGAGAAATACAAAAATACATTAAAATAGGTTTAAAATATAAGAAAAAATGATTTAAAATCTTAGCTGAAAATGGCATTTATAAACCTAAAAAATATTTTAGGGAAAAACATAAATTTGCTACATAAAATTATGCTCTCAAAAAATAAAAATTACAAAGCAGAATTAGTTGCTTATAAAGAAAAAGTATGAAAAATGAATTTAGTATATATAGAAAAAGAATTAGAATTTGGATATGGAAATACTTTTTTCCATGACAAGAAATATATTCGAAATCTTTTTCTAACTAAAAAAAAGCATACATTTAATTTCATTAAATATTGAGCATTGCAATATGACGAAGAATATGAAGTTATTAATCCGTGGCGAGCATACAAAGATAGTGTAACAAATTTTATTTTCCTTAATTGTCTTACATCAATAGTGACATTTCCATTAATTATAGCTACAATTATTCTCCTTTCAATAGGTTTTGGTTATGAAATGAATACACCAGTTATGGTAATAACAGCAATAGCACTATGCACATTGGCTTTTTTAATATCTACATATTTTTGAATAATAACTAGCATAGACATGCATACAGGTATTAAAAAATATAAAAACCAATGAGATGAAATACTAGCAAAAGATGGTATTTTTAAACCAAAGAAATACATTACTAAATAAAGTTATGAATAAAATTAAGAATACTAATTATGAAAAAGAATTAAAAATTTATAATGAAAAAGCAAAAGCTTTAAATCATGAACTTGCAAATGAAGAAACTTGATTTACATATGAAAATGAACTACATTTACGAACTAAAACCATTACTCCATTTAGAGAATACAAAAAATGAAAAGCTCATTTTATACATAATGTTTTATCTTTAACAATATTCTTTTTTTTATTATTTATAGGCATCGTTTGTTTAATAGCTTTTTTTTGTCAAGATGAACCTATATTTTGGTTTCTCTTGTTATTTTTCACACCAATAATTCCATATTTTTTCATTTATTTATTTAGAGTTTTATTTTTTAGGAAAAAATGAATTAAAATTTTGAGTGAACATAATATTATTAAACCTAAAAAATGACTTATTAATACAAGAAACACAGATTATGAAAATTAAAAATAAAAATTACAAGGCAGAATTAGCTGCTTATAAAGAAAAAGTAGAAAAAATGAATTTAGTATATGTAGAAAAAGAAATAGAATATGCCTATGGTAATGAATTATTTTGTGATAAAGATAAAATTCGTAAACTTTTTACTTCTAAGTGAAGAGCACGTATGGGCGTCTTTTTTTT
>JAIRTE010000049.1 GCA_031255095.1 Mycoplasmataceae bacterium | reverse complement strand
TGAATAGCTAATTTGCCCTGCATTATGCAAGGTTATTTAACAATACACACCGTATTAAAGTTGTCCCTTGTTTTCCTGACGATTATTAAAATTTTCAAATAGCGGTGTGTTAATTAATCATTAATTTTAGGAATACTGATATCTTAACTCCTTAATATTATTTTTGCCTCTTAGCACCTGCGAAAATATAAAATTTAACAAAATTAATTAAGTATAAAAGATTTATTATACAAAAAAAATATAAAAAATTTTATTGCATTTTTCTGTGTCGTTTACCTATAAAATCCTTGTCATGAAGAATAAATTAACTTTAGAAATTTTTTTAAAAGGAGGTAAAATATAATGCCTTTACCAGTTTTAAAAGCAACTATTGGTACACCTTTCTTTAGACAATATGGGCGAGATTTTGTGCATACTTTTGAAACATTATATGGATGTTTCGAACAAGGTCAAGCAACAGGTGATAATAATCTTTGTGTTGAGAAAATAAATGAGGTGTTTGGAGATGACCAAGAAAAATATCAAATATTTCTTGCCCAGTTAGCAACATTTTTGGTAAGAAAACAATCTAATGTAGATGTATTTAGTACTTTTAAAGAAAGAACTGTGGCTAGAGTAGATTGTGAATACAAATTAGCAGCAGCGCAAAAGAAAATAAGTAAAGTAAAAGCATGTTTATCTCAAGAACAAATAAAATTAGGAAAAATTGATGCCAAAAGAATAGGCTGGTATGATAAATGAAAACATAAAAAAATATCAGCCACCATTAGCAAATTAGAGCAACTATACGGTAGTACTGAAAATGAAATTCAAGATATATTAAACTATAAATCTTTTATGTGTACTAATAGTATTTGTGCAGATTTTGATGAGCAAAAAAGCGAAATTAACACTAACAAAAACTATATAAATTTTCTAAATTTCTTGGGTCAGACAGCTGACCAGAAACTATCTGACTACAATACTTTAATTGAAAATGTGGGGGATACAGAAAACATACCTGAAATAAATAAATATAAAGGCATGTTGTTACAAAGCTGTGTTTGTATACAAGCAACAACAAAAATTGCTGTACAAAACTTTACTGGAAGTGTGCAACAATTTAACGAATCATTAGAATTGTTTAAAGCAAAAAAACAATTTTTTGTTGCTGATGCAGATTACCATACTTTTGAAAAAATTAACCACAAAGTTACATATAGCAATAGCAATGAAAAAGAAAAAAATGAAGCTGCTGTGGTGGTAGAACAACCAAAAAGTGCTAAAATATTTGTATTTATTGAAAATGCAATTAAACATGTTATAAAGAAAATGAAAGAAACTCCTCGAAACCCCACACTAAATTTAGCACATCCTACACATGCAGAAGGAGAGTTATCTGCAAATGCACTTCCATTAACAGATTACATGGACGGTGTTAAATACCAATCACCTATTGTGTCAGTAAAAAAACAAGTAGATGTTGATGTGGCTTTAGCAGAAAGTTAAATTTAAAATACTTACGGTTTAAGAATTCAACCAGACAAAATCCAAAATAATAATTTTGTCAATTTTGAACATAAAAGTTATCAAATAAGTACTGCAAATAATTTTTTGTAAATAAAATATTTTAATTTAAAATATATCCTTTTTTTGATTCAAAATATATTAAAAAACTTATGAAAGTTACTATAATTTTTTTAGACTTTATGAACAAAACAACATTAACATATTTTCAAATTTTGGAAAAATCCAAATTACGTAGCAGCACTTATCATTATTATTTATTTAAGAAAAATAAAGAAACATGTTTTGGAACGAATTACAAAAGAAATATTGAAAATGTAAATAAACTAATTAAAGAAGCAAAATGCAATAATACTGGTAGTAAGATAGCAGCATGTTTCAATTGAGCATATGATCTATTTTATGGAATAAAACATAATCATAAACTAATTATTTCTAGACCAAGAGAAATATCAAAATTTACAACAAGATTGGATATAAGAGAAATAAAACAATTGGATAATTTATTCATAAAATGAATAAATGATGTTGGAAAAATTTTGCCATGTAAGAAAGAAGCAGTTAAATTAGCAAGAGAAAGAATATATCATGTTTATAAAACATTAATTAATTCTGGAATGAGAATTGGTGAATTGTGCAGTATAGATTTTAGTAAATTAAAAGACAATGTAAGAATTTTAAAAAATATTTACACAAATAGTAAAGTAACAGAAATTATTATTAATACTGAAAAAACATATAAAAAAAGAGAAATATACATACCATTTGAAAATTTTGCTTTTTTTATTACAAATAATATTGATTCTAAACTTTCTAAAGTAGCCATTCAAGAAGGTTTTAGAGTATTCAGAAAATGAGCAAAGATAAAATTTAAAATTACTTGTCATACTTTAAGAAGAACATTTGCAACAAGTGCATATAGTATGGGAGTAGATGTAGATTCTATTTGCATGTGTTTAGGTCATACCAACAGAGTTTGTATGGAACATTACATTTTAAGTTCATTAAGAAATTTTGATGCATTTGAACTAGTAAATTCCTATCACGAAGGTAAAATCAAAAAAATTACTAACATGTTCGTAAATAAAAAATATTTACGTATTATTAAATAATTTTTAATTTCACTCTTTATATTAGCTAATATAATTTATAATTATATTAATTTATGCTTAATCACAATATTTCACTACGAGAAAAATCAAATTTAATCAAATTTAAGTGATTATACAATATCAAAAATCTTAGAACAAAATTAATAATTGTTATTTTTATTGGTGCAATTTATTCTTTAATTACAACAATTTTTATTAAAAATACTTCGTTATATACTGGTGGTACATCAGCATTTTTCTTTGGTGTGGCAAGATTGGTGCAATCAGTAATGATGCAAGGTAAGGCAAATGAGGACGTTGTTAATTTGGTATATAACTTATTATTTTGAGGTTTGTATGTATGCATGAATGTACCACTATTTTTTATTGCATACAAATATGTAGGTAAGCAATTTGCCATTATTTCTATGACATTTTTATTAGCTTCACAAGTATCAGGTTTTTTATATGGTTTGATACCTGGTGGCATTGGTTTTAGTTTATTTGGAGAAACAAATAATGTTAATGAATATATGCATGACCATTATAAAATTGATACTATTGTATTAAAACCTAATATTTTTGTTAATTTGACTGATCCAAATGACAAAAATTGAACACCTTCAGCATGAAGAATGGTTTCTTCAGATAATTATGAACACCAACCAGTTTCTGTTTCAACAATAATTAATTCTAATTATGTTAAATTTTTAATCCTTATTTTATATGCTTCATTATTTAGTATTGTTTCTGCAATAGTTATTTCTGCAATGTTTATATTAGGTGGTTCTACAGCTGGTAGTGATTTCATTACTATTTGATATTCAATTAAAAAACATAAAGATGTTGGATTAATGTATTCATTAATTAATGGAGCATTCATGTTTTGCGGTTCTATTTTAGGTAATTATTTACCAGGTGTAATTGCTTGAAATGATATTAAAGCACAAACTAATATTTCAACTAACCCATTTGCTGATTTTTCATATTTAATGTCAGCAAATTTAATTTGTTCTATTCTTTGAGTATTTTTGAATGGTGCTTTCATTAAAGTATTCTTCCCATCTAAAAAAATTATTAAATGCGAAGTTGCATCCCAAAAAATTAGTGCCGTTTATAATGCAGTATGTAATTCTGCTGATTTTTCAATCATTCCTATTAAATATAGTGATGTTGCGAATAATACAAATAGTAAAGGTAAAGCTACACTAAAATTTATGTGTTCATATTTAGAATTTACATATGCACTAAAAACGATTAAAGAAATAGACCCTGATTCATTAGTTATTTCTGAATTTGTACATGATGTTGATGGACCAGCAGGATTATATAAAAATAATTTTGGTAAATAAAAGTGAAAAAGCTATTTGGAATATTATTGGCAATAATACCATTGTATGTTGCACTAACACCAGTTGTCCTGTCTTCTTGTTCCTCGAGAAAATTAAATGTCTATATACCAAATAATGAAAATATTATCACTAAATATCATCCAGTAACAATTAGTGCCGAAAACAACAAAAAAGATTTACATATTATCAAAAAAAATACCGATTTTTTTAAATATGTTGATGTAATTTTCTTTGATCAAAAACACCAAATTTTCAACACTATTTCTTATGTAACTTTAAGACTAAAAAAATCTTGTTTCGCAAATAAAGTTAAAATCACAGAAAATGTTGAATGCTTTTTTTCTGATTCAAAAGAACCAAATTCACATGCAGACATATTTACAATACCTGTAACATTAGATAATAAAAATGATATTGATGATAATGATATATATCAATTCATTTCTGATAGGACATATAGCATAGGATTTACTGGATCTTCAGTTGGTCAAGCAGGCACAGCATGAATTTTAAAAGATGCAACACCAGAAAATACAAATGATTTTGTATATTATTTTGCAACTAATGCTCATGTTTGTGAAATTTTAAAGACTACCACTAACCCAGTGAGCATTGAGGTACCAACAAATAATTCAATTGCTACTTATAATTTTTTTACTGGACAAGAGTATACTCAAAGAAAAGATATTGAATGTGAATATTTTCTAAAAAATAAAGAAAATATCAACACTACTTACAAAGAAACTTACACTATTGATAATGATTTGAAAAAAAGTATTGATTATCGTATTATTAAGTTAGATTTAAGCAAAAGCATTGGTTTGGATCTACATGATGGTCTAAATATAGAAAATAATTTATTAAGAGTAAATAATTATTGTGCACAGCATAATGGATATGCAATTGATTTTGCTACTTCAGCTGATTTTTATGAACAACCTTATTATATTGCTGGTTATCCATATAATAATATGTCTCCAGAATGACAAGGTTTTAAAATTAGCAATATTACACTTTCAGGACCTGCACAATCAAGGGAAATTCATCTCAATAACAATAGTAATACAAAAGTATATGATAATTCTCCACAAATAATTTTACCAAAAGTTAAGGGGCAATATTTTTTGCAACCTGGATCTAGTGGTTCAATGTTGGTTAATAAAAACAAAAAATTATTGGGCATTTATTGAGGTGGATATGAACAATTAAATCAATTTACTCCATATGTTTCCATAATTAATTCTCCATATTATGATTTTTCCCATTTGGTATAATTAGGGTATGGATGAGTGTATTTTTTGTTTAATAGCAGAAAAAAAGATTAAAAGTTATACCGTATTAGAAAATAATTTAGCTTATGCTTTTTTAGATATTAATCCAATTTCTAAAGGTCATACAATAATCATACCTAAAAAACATTTTAGTTCATTTTCAAAAACTGACGATGAATACTTATTTGCAGTTATTGATCTATCAAAAAAAGTTGCATCATTGTTGCAAACTAAATTTTCTGATATTAAAGGTTTTAATTATTTATCAAATGAAAATGAAATTGCTGGTCAATCAGTTTTTCATTTTCATATGCATGTTATTCCAAAATATGAAAAAAATGAAGGATTTATTTTTACAGAAAGTAGCAAAAAAGACCAAATCAATGTTGCTGATGTGTATAATAAATTACATAATGAAGGTTAATAAAATTTTTTTAGGTTTAGGGACATTATTTGGCATTACTTTGCCAATATTGACACTAAATTTAACTTCTTGTTCTAATATTATGAGTGTTTTTGAATTTGATGAGGTTAATGGGTACACAAATGGTGTTGATCGTTTTTTAAATAGAAACAAACTTTCTTATTTAGAATCTCCTGATGATGAAAAAGCGAATAATATCTTAACACTTTCTGCAGAAAGCATTAAAAATAATATTAATGCTTACTTCTTGAGAAATTGTTTTGTTAATTATTATAGTTCATTGCAATATAAAGAAGATACTCCAACGGAAGAAGACTTTAGTAATAATGGTAATAATGCTATTTATCATAGTAGTAAATTAAGTATGAATATTGAAAAACATAAAAATTTTTATATTACTATTACTGAATGGAAACATATTCATACTCTAGCTGGAGCTCAAAAAGATGAATATGATTTAAAATTTATTTTTAATGATGAAAAAATAGAATTTGAACACAAAAAAAGGGGCGTTAATGGTGCAGAAGATGTGGTAACAAAAAAAGAGTTTGTGTATGATGCAGAAGGCAATGGAATATTTTTTAATAAATCAGAAGAAAATAAACAATTAACAATAAATATTAGTTCATCTACTCTATTCTCATTTAATCTTTCTAAATATGATTGGTATAATATTGAATTTACTACATCATCTACTTAATAGTCCAAAATATCTTTAGTGATTTAAATTAATGTGCAGATTAATTTTGTTTGTGCTTGAATAATTTGAAACTTTTAATTTTATTAATCTGCGCTTTCACCATTATTTTCTTATTTGGATAATTCTTGAAATGATCAAACATAGTGATTATTAGCGCAAATATTGAAAAATAAAAAAAGATTGGGAGTGTTAATCAAAATACAGGAATATATTTTCCATTGTATGTAAATAATGCTTTGGGTACAATTCATGTAAATAAACTACCTAATGCACCCTTTTCAGGTCCTCATTGGAATGATGTATTTCATCCATCAATACCTGATCTTTTTTGTCAACCCATATAAGTTCATACTCCTTCACAAGCAACAATAATAATAAGGCAAAGCATAATATATAATCATGGTTGATAAAATTCTTTCCATTTCATTTGGTATAGATTAAGTGATAAGCAAAGCATTGGTGCAATCCAAATAATACCATGTTGTATATAAAATCGTAGTTGGTCACAAACACCATAGACATCAAGATTTTGAATTTTTTCAACTTCAGTTGGAATTAAAAATGATATTACACCTGAAGTAATACCTAGAACAATAAAACCATTTTTAAAAAATCGATTACCAAACAAAAATAAAAATGGAAATAATACCACTGATACAGAACATAAATTTGTTAATTCTATACCATTTTTCCCATCCAATCAATTAAACAATGTTCATTCAGACGTTGGTTTTACATACAATATTTTTGTAAAATGCAAAACAAAAGCCAACATCAATAATCCAAAAATAGTTCACTTTTTGACAAATTCTTTTTTATTAATTAATAAAAAATGTAATCCAACACCAATACCTATAAACCCTATTATTCATAAAAAATATTGTAGCGAACCAATTGTGTCCATAAACAATTATTCAAACAACCCCTTTTCTTCAATTGTTTCTTCTTCCTCAACATCATTTTCATCACTATTAGAATCATTCTTTTCTTTATGCTTTAAATTATCAATATAGCTAACTTTAATAAAGTTTCTTCCTTTTAATATAGAAATTCTAGTTTCACTATTACCAATAGGAAATTCCGAAACTTTGATAAATCCATCTACATTAACACCATCAACATAAATCAAATCACTTTGATTTACTAAAAAGGCATTTAATATCTTAAATTTCATATCCTTTGTTTGTGCAATAATTGGAGCAGAAGCAAAACCTCTTTTTCCTTGTTTGATAATGTTTTTATAAATTCTTTTTCCGCCATCTTTAGTAACAACAACCAAAAATATTTTATTTTTATTATCAAAACATGATGACACAATTTCATCATTTTCTCTTAAAGTAACATTTTTAACACCACCAGCATTTTTACCAACTAAAGGTATTTCATTAGCATTATAGAATAATGCTGTACCATTTTTACTTACACAAATAACATTGGTTTCTTCTTTTTCATTTGCAATATCAATTGCAACTACACAATCATTATCATCTAAATTAATAGCAGAAGAAGTTTTAATTAAATTAGTAATATTTAAATCTTCTAATTTAATCCTTTTAATTTTAGAATTTTTGGTAGCAATTAACAATATTTTGTTATTGTCAGTTGCTTCATTAAAATTAAAACCGCCAATAATTTTTTCTTCAGCAGTAATTTCTACTAAATTATTTAAATGTGTACCAATATCCTTTCAAACATTTTCGGGGATTTTGTATGTAGGAATTGAAATATAATTTCCTTTGTTGGTGATAAAAACAGCTTTTTCCTTGGTATTTGAATAAAAATTGCAAACAGGAATATCATCTTCTTTTAAAACTAGATCAACCATGCTATTCCCATTAAATGTACGTTTAGTAAAACATTTAACATAACCATCATATGAAGCAAAAATAACAACATCCTTTTTTTCAATGATTTCTGTGTGGTCAATTTTTATATCCGAAACATTATGCGATAATGTTGATTTTCTAGCATAATTAAACATCTTTTTAAATTCTTTAAATTTTGCTTTTAGGTGATTGTCTCGATACACTTTATCATTAATAATTTTTTCAAATGTTGCAATTACTTCAATAATATTTTTAAGTTCAATTTCTAAATCATTAACATCAGTATTAGATAATCTATATAATCTCAAATTAACAATTGCTTCAGCTTGTAATTTAGTAAATGATAATTCATTAACCAATGAATCAATTGCAGACGAACGATCTTTTGAAGATCTAATTAATTTAATAATTTCATCAATCATCGAAACAGCTTTAATTAAACCTTCAATTATTTCTTTTCTAATTAATGATCGATCCAAATCATATTGTGCCATTCTTATAACTGTAGTTTGGACATGTTCTAAAAATGCATCAATCATAAATAAAATACCCATTTGATATGGTTTTTTATCTTTAATAGCGACCATATTAAAGTTGTAATTTATTTGTAACTGTGAATTTTTGTATAAAAAATTTTTGACAAATTCTCAATTTTTAGCATTTTTCATGTTAATGGCAATTGAAATTCCATTATCATCAGTTTCATCAACGATTGAAATGATATCTAAATTTTTATTCTTAAGAATTAATGCATGTAATTCTTTAAGCAATTCTGCTTTATTTACATCATAAGGAATTTCAGTAATATATGCAGTTTTTTGATTGACCAAATCAATTTTTGATCTAATAGCTATTTTTCCCCTACCTGTTTCATAAATAGCCTTAATGTTTTCGACATCTAAAATTATTCCACCAGTTGGAAAATCTGGAGCTGGTAAAATATTTTGAATTGTTTCCAATCGACAATTAGGAGAATCAATTCTAGCTATTAAAGCATTAAAAACTTCAGCTGGATTAAATGGTGGTATGTTTGTTGCATAACCAGCTGCAATACCACTACAGCCATTAATAAGTAGATTTGGCAGTAATGTTGGTAACACAACAGGTTCTTTTTCTAATCCATCATAGTTAGGAATAAAATCAACTGCATTTTTTTCAATATCTGCAATTGTCATTTCACCATATTTACTGAATCGACATTCAGTATACCTCATTGCTGCTGGATCATCTCCATCAATTGAACCATTATTGCCATGAATATCAACTAATTTTAAATTATTTTTTCAATCTTGACTCATTCTAACCATTGCTTCATAAATAGATGAATCTCCATGTGGGTGATATTTACCCATAACTTCACCAACTAATCTTGCAGATTTTTTATGTGGCTTGTCAAAAAACAATTGTAATTCATTAAGTGCATAGATTATACGTCTCTGTACTGGTTTTAAACCATCTCTAACATCAGGCAATGCACGTTCTTGAATAATATTCTTAGCATATCGGCCATAATTCTCCGACATTATCTCTTCTAATGTTTTTTCTATTAGAATTTCTAAGTTATCGGCCATACTTAAATTATAAAACTTTTATAATTAAGTTAGATGGCGACACTGGCGAAGCTGGTTAACGCACTTGATTGTGAATCAAGCACTCATGGGTTCAAGTCCCATGTGTCGCCCCATTATTACTTTAAATATTTTTTTTAAAATATTCTAAAATTTCATTTTTCTTGATAATTTCTTGTTTTAAAGTTTTTTGATTTTTTACTGTAAAAACACCATTTTCAATATCTTTTTTGCCAACTATAACAATATATTTAGCTTTGCATTTCTCTGCAATGCTAAACAATGAACTTAATTTATTTTTGCTAAAATCACTAGTAACACTAAAATCATTCTTTCTTAATGAATGAATTAATTCAAAACTTTCTTCTTCAACAGAATCATCAATTTTAGCAACAAAAATATCAACACCATAATCATCAATGTAAATATTTTGTTCAATCATTACATTCATTACTCTTTCTACTCCTAAACCAAAACCAATACAAGAACAATCATTTCCCCCAATCTCTTTAATTAAATTGGAGTATCTTCCACCACCACCTAAACTGCCACTGACACAATTTGATTTAACTTCAAATACTAAATCAGTATAGTAATCCAAACCCCTTACTAAGTTTACATCAACAACACATTTTACACCAAAATTAAAAAGTACAGTTTGGATGAAAACAAAATTGTCTTTTTCTTCTTGAGACAAAAATTCAGTTATTTTTGGCGCATTTTTAACAAAATCTTTTTCACCATCTATTTTATCATCTAAAATTCTTAGTGGATTTTTAATTAATCTTTCTCTGCCTAATTCAGATAATTGATCTTTATATTGTTCTAAATGATTTTGTAAGGCAGCAATTCATTTTTTTCGGCTATCAAAACTACCTATATTGTTAATAACAAAATATACACCAGAAATTTCTAATGCCTTCATAATGTCATTGAATAATAAAATAACCTCAATATCATCAAATATAGAATTAGAATTAATTCATTCAAAACTTAATTGATCAAATTGTCTATATCGACCAGCTTGTGGTCGATCATAGCGGAATACAGGACCACAACCAACTAATTTTAGCGATGTATTTGTATTGTTAAGTAATTTATTTTCTACAACTGCTCTTGCTATACCTGCAGTTCATTCAGGTCGCATGCAAACATCTCTATCACCTTTATCCTTAAAATTATACATTTCTTTTTTGGCAACATCTGATGTTTCACCCATTGATCTAATAAATAGGTTTGTTTCTTCTAAAATTGGTGTTTTAACTTCACTAAAACCATATTTTCTTGAAATTTGCAAAGCCACTTGCTCAATCTTTGAATGTAAATAACCTTCCTTAAAAAAGAAATCATTTGTGCCTCTAACACGGCTGTATTTTGAACCCATAAATATATTTTATGGTAAAATTATTTGTTATGACCAGAACACATTAATAAAATACCAGCAATGAAATTTAAAAAGAATAAAGATAAAATACCTAATATCATATGTGATTCATGATCCGTGATAGCACGTTTGTACATTCTTACCATAGGAATAGTTCAAATTAAAGGTATTAAAGCAAATGCTGTAATAATACAACCAATTAATGCAAAAATGTAAGCAACTTTTCTCATATACAAAACTATTATATAATATTTTAATTGATTTTCAAACAAAAATTCTATTTATTACATAAAAATATCAATTTTTGAATTATTTTTGTTTTAGATGTACATTTTGATAATCATATTTCGATAAAACAACACTATGAGAATTAACACCATCTGAAAAATTAATTCTTTTAATTGATTCATAACTTGATACAGAAACATTATGAAAGTTAAAACCAGTGTTGCTTCAATCTTTAGGCATAACGTAATGTTTTGTATTTCAATTGTAATTTTCACGATCAATTCTTACTAGTGCATTTTTGTCAAAATCAAATGAATATAAATCTTCAAAAATTGGTGTTGAGGCTATTTTATCACGATCAAATTTTTCAACCATACTTGAAGCAAATAATAAAAATGTTTTATTACTATTGTTTTTAGTTCTAAATTGTAATTTAAAACTTTTGAAATTATTTGAACTTTCAGGATTAAAATTTTCAATGCCAACATTATCACAATAATTTAGATATTTTCAAATTAATGAATTTTGAAATAATTTTCAACTAACATTATTTGTATATTCATCAAGTGAAGAAAATTTAAATTCCACTTCATTGGTATTAATTGCATGTTTGAAATTGATTTTATTAATATTCAAAAAATCATTTATTTTTTGTTTATTGTGTTTATTAAAAGTTACAGTCCTGACAGCATATTCATTCTCTACTGTGTCATCAACTACACCAACAAATTTATTATTTGAACATGAAGTAAGAAATAAAGTTGTTGAAATCGCACAAACACCAAATAAAACACTAAACAATTTGATGTTTTTTAAATGCATACAAATATTATTATATGTTGCATTTAGTTAAAAATTTACACTAATAGACATAGTCTAAAGTAATTTTTAACGATTCTAACATAAGTTGAATAATTGTTAAATATATTCCTTTTTAAAGGTATTAAATATGTTACTTAATTGATGACTGTTTTAACTTCAAGCAAGATTTATTTTTCAATTTGCATGCGAAATTAATATAAAGTATATCTAAATTGAAAATCAAGCTTAAAAACTTATAAAAATAATTACAAAACTATGAATTAAAAGTTAGTATCGTATTTACTTTATCAAAATTTTTTTTGAAAAGTCTTGTTAAGAGAAAAAATACAATAAAAATAGTTGTTTTTGGTAATTTTCCCCTCACAGAAAATATTTTTTCGATATCTAATGTGTAAATTATGTGTATGAATATTTTTAACATTCATTTTTTGTGACTCAATATTACTATAGTAATATTAAAATAATAAATAAAATGGTAATATTTAAATTTTTAAATTTTACTTAGAATTTTTTATATAATGACCTTAAAATGTATTGCTCAAAAATAAACAATTTGAAAAGAATTCAATTGATAAATAACATAGTCAAAACCTTCCAAATCAATCTTGAAAATTTTTTATCATTAAATGAGGTTGAACAGAATATTTTATTACATGTGTATAGCTTGCCGTTCTTTTCAAAACAAATTTATGGTGCTGAATGTGAGATAAAAAAGGTAATAGATTTTCATAAATTTAAAAATTATGATGACAAATTATTTTTAATTGAAAACATATTGGATTGTAAATATGAATGCCTTTATAGGATAAAAGATGTATGCTCATTAATATGTACTTCATTTGAAGAATTTATCGAAGGTCAAATTTTTTTAACAAGTGATGAAAAACATGATTTATATGAAGAAATAAGAATAAATATATCAAAACATATTTTGTGTAATTATTCAGTTAAAGTAAAAAATCCAATTAGTTTATATAAAAAAGTCAATGCTTTTGACGATACTAATAAAATGATAGATGATAACTTTGATTTTTTAATTAGTTTATTAAAAAATACAATTAGGAAAACAAAATCTTTACCTGAACACAAAAAAATAGAAACACTACTATTATTTCAAAAAGTTAATTTTCATATATTTTTAGATATTTTTAAAGATCAAAAATTAATTGAACAAAATATCTCAAAAATAAAAGAAATGTTTGATACCAATGAATTTATTTTAGATGACATTAAACATTCATATCAATTAAATGAACTACATTCACAATTTGCTTTATATCACAAAATTAGTGGTTTAATTAATAAAAATGCTAACTATATTGCCCATATGCATAGTCTATGGCAAAATGAAATTAAAAAGAAGGAAGCTAAAAATGCTATTGTGGATAAAACACAAAAATTCATTTCAGACTTATCACATAACAAAACTAAAATGGAAAATTTCTCTAAAGCAGAAATCAATGACATGATTGCTTCATATATTCCTGATATTGATAAATATCATGATTACAAAGAAAAAATTAATGATTGCAGAATGACAAAATTTCAAAAGAATAATTTTCAGCAACATATTATTAATATAGAACACAATGCTAGCATGCATTTTGAAAAGGATGTTGAAAATGCAAAGCTAATTTATAAAAAAAGAATTTCTTTAAAATCGAAAAAAATATGTTTATTTGAAACTAAAAAAAATGAAAAAGATATTATGGTGTTTGAAGCCAAAATTAAAAGAACTAAGCAAATTGCATTAAGCAATATTAAAAATGCTGTTGCTAGATATGAAAAATTTTGTAATAGTTACAAATTACGAAAATTAACTTATGATATTGATGAAAATAATGAAAAGTTGCAAGCATTAACAACAAATTTGACAACTCATTTATGAGCACTGTCAAATGATATTTTAGATCTTGCAAACAATCAATAATTATTTTTTTTCCAAAAACAATTTGATTGCCATAATATCAGTTGAGTTAATACCTGGCACTTTATGAGCTTGACCTAAAGTTAAAGGCATAATTTTGTTTAATTTTTCTCTTGCTTCTAAACTTAAATTATTAATTTTGGAATAATCTTTAATTTTAGAAATATCCAAATGTACAGATTTACTTATTTGTTTAATATATTTCTCCTGTTTTTTAATATAACCTTCAAATTTTGCTAATATTTCAATTTTAACAACAGAATTTGAACTTAATAATTTTAAAGTTTGTTCATCCAATAATTCTTCTAATCTTACATTTTGACGTTTTAATAAAACATATTTTGTTTTTGCAGATGTACCGTATTTAGAGATTAATTCTTTATCTATTTTAGTATTTTTTAATTCTAAGATAATCTTTTCAGAAATATTTTGTTGCTCCAAATAATCCTGATATGTAGTATCATCAACCAATCCATAATATTTTCCATAATTTATCAACCGATCATCAGCATTGTCATTTCTTAAATATAAACGATGATCAGCTCTAGAAGTTAATAAACGATATGGATCTGTAACACCTTTAGTAACAATATCTTCTATCATTACTCCAATATAACTTTCTTCATTTTTTAAAATTAATGGTTTTAATTTTTTTATTTTAGCAATTGCATTAATACCTGCTACAATACCTTGACCAGCGGCCTCTTCATATCCACTAGTTCCATTTATTTGACCTGCAAAAAATAAATTTTGAATTCTCTTAGTTTCAAGTGTTGGAAAAAGTTGAGTTGGATCGATTGCATCATATTCAATTGCATAACCAAAACGAGCAAACTCTGCATTTTCTAAACCTATTATTGATCGAATAAATTTTTCTTGAACAAACTCAGGTAAAGAAGTAGACATCCCTTGTATATACATGAAGTCTAAATCTTTACTTACGGGTTCAATAAAAAGTTGATGTCTTAGTTTATCACTAAATCTAACACATTTATCTTCAATAGATGGACAATAACGAGGTCCTACACCACTAATATTGCCAGAATACATAGCAGATAATTTGATGTTATCTAAAATTATTGTATGAGTTTTTTCATTAGTATAAGTTAAATAACATGGAACTTGTTTTTCAAATGGTACAGATTGTTTTGTAGAATAAGAAAAACTTAAATTCTTATTTGTACCATATTCTTTTTGAATACGAGAAAAATCAATTGAATTAATTTTAATTCTAGGAGGTGTGCCAGTTTTTAAACGAATTAAAGTAAAATTTAATTTTTTAAGTTGATCACTTAAATTATTACTTCTTTCACAATCTGTGGGTAGAAGTTTAGCATTATTGGAAAGAGAAATATCAGGACCAGATTCATATTTTGTATGTCCAATATGAGTTAAGGAATTCATGTATGTACCTGCAGTAACAATAACGCATTTAGCAAAAAAATCATTGTTGTTTTTTGTTTTAACTCCAATAATTACATTATTTTCTATTATTAATTCAACTACTTCATCAATTAACAAATCAATATTTTCATTGTTCTTAATTTGTTCACTAAATCAATTGTGATATTGAATAATATCAATTTGTGCTCTAAGCGCTCAAACCCCTGGACCTTTAGAATCATTTAAAAGTTTGATTTGCAATGCAGTAGCATCTGTGGCTTTTGCTTGCATTCCACCTAAAGCATCTATTTCTCTAGTGACAATGCCTTTTGCTGAACCCCCAATACTAGGATTACAAGGACATGCACCAACCCCATCTGCTCTTAAAGTTATTAACAACACTTTGAGATTTGCATTGGCAACAGCAAAAGCAGATTCCAATCCAGCATGACCTGCACCAATTACTATTGTGTCATATTTTTTGTCCATATAATGATTATCATTATTTTTGATTTAAATAGGGTTAAATATTTATTAATTTTTGAATATAGATACTTATACATTATTATACCACAAATGCATCAGAAAAAGTCTTAAAAAACTTTCAGTAAAACAATGCTTTTTTTATATAATATTTGTGTATGGCTGACGATAAAAAATTCTCTTATTTTGATGATAAATATCGCACAACTAAATATTATACAGACATCTCTGGTGAGAAAGGATATTATAAAAATATTTCTGGAGACAGAGGTTATTTTAAAGGGCCTGGAGATTATTTGAAGAAATAATTTGATAATTGATTTATAATATAGATATATGTTTGCTATTATTGAGACAGGAAATAAACAATATAAAGTAACAAGTGGAGATGTTATTTTTGTAGAAAAATTAGATGTAGGTGAAGAAAAAAGCATTGAAATTAATAAAGTTTTAATGCTTGATGGTAAAATTGGTAAACCATATATTGATGGTGCAAAAGTAATTTGCGATGTTGTAAAACAAGTTAAAGGTGAAAAACTTATGATTATTAAACATATTTCCCAAAAACACCATACAAAAAGATCAGGTCACAGACAAAAATATACTAAATTATTAGTGAAGGAGATTGTTGGTTAGTTATGTCTAGTAAAAAAGGAGTTGGTTCAACAAAAAACGGTAGAGATTCTCAACCTAAATATCCTGGTGCAAAAATGGCAGATGGTCAATTTGCATTAGCTGGTAATATTTTATACCGTCAAAAAGGTAATAAAATGTATCCAGGAGCTAATGTTGGTCAAGGTGTTGATTTTACTTTATTTGCAAAAATGGATGGTATTGTAAAATTTGAAAAAAAGAGAGATAAAAAAATTGTTTCTATAATTCCTTCTAATTAAGAACTATAATATAATTATGAAAGTTCGTAGCTCAGTTAAACCAATTTGTAAAGATTGCAAGGTTATTAAACGTTTTGGTAATGTAATGATTATTTGTAAGAATCCTAAACATAAACAAAGACAAGGGTAATGATGACAATTTATTATAATAAAAACATATTAGAGGTAAATAAAAAATAGTTATGCCACGTATCTTAGGTGTTGATATTCCAATGCAGAAACAAATTGCTTATAGTTTAACTGCAATTTATGGTATTGGTATTTCGAGAGCAAGAAAGGTTTGCAAACTTGCTAATGTTGATCCAACTAAAAGAACAAAATTAATTGATGAAAATGAAATTTCAAGTATAAGAAATGCTATTTTAAAACTTGAATATGTTATTGAAGGTGATTTAAGAAGAGATATTGCTATGGCAATTAAACGTGAAATTAACATCAACTCTTATGTAGGTGTAAGACACAAAAGAGGTTTACCTGTAAGAGGTCAAAGAACTAAGACAAATGCAAGAACTAGAAAGGGTCCAAGAAAAACTGTTGCTAAGAAAAAGGTGGAAACTAAGTAGTTATAGTATAATTTTAATATGGCAAGTAATAAAGTAAAAGCGCAAATAAAAAAAACAAACGTTAACAAGAAAAAGAAAAAAACTGTTAAAATTGATAAAGGTATTGTTCATATACATTCAACTACTAATAATACAATTGTTTCTATTTCTGATATCAATGGTAATGTTGTTGCTTGAGCATCAGCTGGTACATGTGGATATAAGGGATCTAAAAAAGCAACTCCATATTCAGCAGGTTTAGCAGTTGCTCAAGCATGTGAAAAAGCTAAAAACACTGGTTTAAAAAGTGTTATTGTAAGTGTTAATGGTACAGGTCAAGGTAAAGATACAGCAATTAGAAGTGTTGATGCTGCTGGATTAGAAATTACTGAAATTCAAGATAATACTCCAATTCCACATAATGGTTGTAAACCACCTAAGAAAAGAAGATAATTTTACAATTTTTGAAAGTATTTAAAAATATAGAATATTTAAGTTTTCTAGATTTATTCAATAAATTCTTTACCAAAATATTTAACTAATTTGGTTGGAATTTTAATTCTACCATCTTTAGTTTGACAATTTTCAACAATTGCAATCCACAATCTGTTCAGAGAAACACCAGTTCCATTTAATGTGTGTACATAACATTTTTCTTTTGTTTTAGGGTCTAAATATTTAATATTTAAACCTCTAGATTGATATTCTAAACAATTAGAACAAGAAGAAATTTCTCGATATAAACCAGAAGCAGGCATATGTACTTCAATATCATATGTTTTGGCTGCTGCAGCACCTGTATCACCAGAACATAACAAAACAACACGATATGGTATTTCTAATTCCTTTAGTACAGTTTCAGCTTGATTAGTCATTTCTTCTAAACTTTGTCATGATTGTTCTTTTGTTGTAAAATGAATTAATTCTGTATTTCAAAAGTAATGAACTCGCAAAATACCTCTAACATCCTTACCAGCACTTCCTGCTTCTTTTCGATAATTAACACATGAACCTGTATATTTTAATGGTAAATTTGTTGCCAACAAAGTTTCATTAGCATGCATTGCTGTAATAGCAAATTCTTCAGTTGCAGGTAAATATGTTTTATCAGCAGTTGCATACATATCTTCTTGGAAAAAAGGTATTTTTCCTAAACCATAAAGTAGTTCTTCTTTGATTAACATTGGTGGTTGAATTTCAACATACCCATTTTGTTCAGCTAAATCAAGAGTAAAATCTCTTAATGCTCGAAGTAATTTAGAACCGTTACCTTTTAATATGTATCCCCTTGTACCAGAGATTTTAGCACCACGTTCAAAATCAAGTAAATTAAGTTTTACACCAATTTCATAATGTGGTAAAACTTTATCTGTTCTAATTGTACCAAATTTACGTAATTCAACATTATCCTCTTCAGTTTCTCCTATTGGCACAGAATCATCTAAAATATTTGGTATAGAAAACAATATTTCATGCATCTTTTTATCATTTTCATTACAAATATTGTTTAATTCTTCAATTTGATTTTTAAAAGTAATTACTTCTTTTTTTAATTTTTCTTTTTCAACATTGTCTTTTGTATGCTCAAAAAGAGAAGTAAGATTATTACGTTTTGTATTCAATTCTTGTAATTTAGAAATATCAGATCTAGATTTAATATCATGATTTAAAAATTGCTCCAAAATATCCTTTGGTACACCTTCTTTAGTATGATTTAGTAATGTCTTTTTAATTAAGTCAATGTTATTTCTAATGAATTTAGGATCTAACATAAATTAATTATGATTCTGGTTCTGATTCAGGTTCAGAATATTTAGGATTAAATCATTGTTCATCTAATTCAATTGTAGAAGATAAAAATTCATAAAAATCAGCTTTCAATTTTGCAATTCTCTTTTTTTTAGCATCTGAGTCTTCTTTTTTACCATTATCTGTATTATCTAAAAAAACTTCATTATTAAATAATATTTTTCCTTCTCTTTTGTGATTAAAACCTTTAAAAATCTTATTTGCAAGTTGTCAATATGCTGGCATTTCAGTAAAATAATTAAAACCAATAGATTTTACATTAAAACAATTCTCAAAAGCATAATCATCAATTTGTGACACACCAGATGAAAATGTTATTGATGTAATGTTTGAACAATTATAAAACGCCTCACGACCAATTGTTAGTTTTCCAAAAACTGTCTCATCAGTGGCAATACCATTAACTACACCTCTTAAAGAAGAAAACATAACATCACCATATAAATGAGGACTATTATAAAAACAATATTTTTTAATTTCTGTAACACGATAAAATTGGCCAGTTGTAGTATCACAAACAATTCCAGGTATTATTAAATTATTAGCAACAAAATTTTGTCCACTTATGTACACAACTTCACCATATTTATTAGGATTAAAATCACTAGTACTTGTTGGCTCTTTAGGAGGTATTGCAAAATATTCAAGTTGCCCAGAAGTACGACCTATTCAATCAACTCCAGTAATATTAGGAATATACCTATAAGGTATACCTGAATTTGAAACAACCACTTTACCTTCTTGATCATGTGAGTAAACAACACCTGTAACTTTATTAATCAAAGTAATATTAACTGTATAATGATAATCAACTCCTTCATACACATTATTTGCCAATGTTTCAGGGTGATTTAGAGTTATGGTATCATTATGTTCCCCACCAACTAACAAATGACCATTAAGTTCACGGTCTATATGTTTTAGATGGTAACGAATATTGTAATGCTTAGGATTACCAATATTTAAAGGAGTAATTAAATGATCTCTCATAGTAGCAGGGGTGATGATGACATCATCAGCGGCAGGTGTTAAATATTCATGATTAGTTCTAACTAAAAAATCAAGGTTAGTTAAAATAATCCCTCTTTCAAAATGAAGTTTTGCAGAACTACATTGAGATAGTGCAAAAGTTGCACCCAAAATAACTATTGGTGCCACAAAACCTAATACAAACAACTTTCTTTTTTTCATTTCTATGCTACAATTATTATAATTTATAACAATAATTTAAAATTAAATATTATTTTTTTGAATAAAAATGGTTATTTTTGATCATCAAAACATGAAAAATGAATGGAATTTACTTTGAGGTGTAAAATACCTCATATTTATAATATAAATATGAAAATTAAGCATTTACCCGAACAGAAAATTGTTTATGCTCGAATTTGCTGTTTTAAAATAAATAGATTTCAATTATACATTACAACTATTATTTTGTTATCATGGATATTATTTTGTTTATTTGTGATAATTCCGCAAAACATGGCATTTGTTACACCTGATTCTAATAGTTTTTTAAATTCACCTTATTCTACAACAGTTGTTACCACGTTACCAATTTTTATATTTTTTGTTTTGCCAGCAATAATTTTAGAATACATTGGCAAGCATCAATTGACAAAACCTGGTAAAATTAATAAATATTTATTATTTACTGCACTCAATTTCCCATGTGGTTTATTTAATTTAATTTTGTTATTTTACAACAAAACTAAAAAAAATGAGCAATTAACTTCAAAAGGTGTTGGTTATTTAAATAATGTTTTTTCTAAACCAAATCTTTTTAAAGTATTGGAATTAGATTTGTTTTCTAGTAAAAAGAAAAGAAAATCAATTTTAACAATCAAACACCCTAAAACTGATTTTGTTTTTATGTTGGGTGTAGCAATGAATTTAAATTGAAAAAAGAAAATCAATGATTCCACTATTTTTCCTAATGTTTTAGAACCTAAACATAAAGAAAACACAAAAGCTAACAACAAATTGATTAAAGAAGCTAATGTTGTTTCTGAACAAAGGAAAAAATCAATATTTGAATCTTTGGCAATTAAAATTCATAATCATCATGAAGCTTTGACAAAAACACAATTTAAAAATCAACAAAAATTAGCGCAACAAGAAGCCAAAAAACATGCTTTAGAATTAGAAAATCAAAAAAAGATTGAAGAGGCAAATGCTAGAAATGATTCTAAAAAACTTGGAGATCTATTAAGCAATATGAGTTCAGGGAATTTTTTTTCAGTAAATTCAAATAATATTAGTGATAATATTAATAATGAACAAAAACCATTAACACCTAAAGAATTAAAGAAACAAGAAAAATTAAAAATGAAAGAAATGAAAAGAAATGAAAAAATGGCGGAAAAAGCATTTGAAAATAGAATCAGAGGTGTGTAATAATGGAAAATTTAAGTAGAAAAGTAGTAGAGTTCAGAAATGTAAATTTTGGTTATACCAAAAAAATTTGTAATATCAAAAATGTGAGTTTTGATATTTATGAAAATGAGTTTGTTTGTATTATTGGTCATAATGGAAGTGGTAAAAGTACAATTTCTAAATTATTAACTGCTATTTTAAAACCATGAAATGGTATTATTAAAATTTATGGAAATCTAATTGACAAAAGTACAAAGAACCATGTTGGTATAATTTTTCAAAATCCTGATAACCAATTTGTTGGTCTAACAACATTGGATGATATTGCTTTCGGTTTGGAAAATAAACAAACATTACCTTCAGATATTGGCAAAATAATCAAAAGAATTTCTAAAATGTTGAATATTGAAGATTTATTAGACAAAGAACCAATAAATCTTTCTAGTGGACAAAAACAAAAAGTTGCTATTGCTAGTATTTTAGCAATTGAACCAGATATTTTTATTTTTGATGAATCTACTTCAATGTTAGACCCTATCTCTAAAATTGAAATTAGAAATTTGATGTTAGAATTAAAAAACAAGTATAAAAAAACTGTTATTTCGATTACTCATAACATGGATGAAGTTGTTACTGCTGATAAAGTTTTTGTTATGGAAGGTGGTTGCTTAGTTAAAACTGGGGTACCAAAAGATATTTTTTCTAATTATGAGGAATTAGTCAAACTAAAATTAGATTTACCTTTTTACACCCAAATTTCACTGCATCTTTCAGAATCTAAAACAAATCCAAATTTAATTTTCTCAAAGGAGGAGTTGTTTGAAGTAATAAAAAATTATGGAAAAAAGTAATTGTATTGAAATAAAAAACTTGAGTGTTGTCTTTGAAAATGAAGACGGTACTAAAAATGTAGTATTGGAAAATATTAATTATGCTTTCAAAAAAAATAAATTAACATATATTTTAGGCAAAAGTGGTTCAGGCAAAACAGTTTTAATTTCTCATCTAAATGGTTTAATTAAAAGCAAAAAGGGCAACATTGATATAGATGATTTTAAAATTTTAGAGAATTCTAAAAAAATTAAGGATATTAAAACTTTAAGGAAAAAAATTGGAGCAGTTTTTCAATTTGCTGAATACCAGTTATTTAATGATACCATTCTTAAAGAATTAATTTTTGGACCAAAAAATTTAGGTATTAAAAAAGATGTAGCAATTGAAAAGGCAAAAAAAATTATTACCGAAGTTGGATTAAATGAAACATATTTAGAGAGAGCACCTTCAGATTTGTCTGGTGGACAAAAACGAAGAGTTGCTATTGCTAGTATTTTAACTTCGTCCCCTGAAATAATTTTATTTGATGAACCTTGTGCAGGTTTGGATCCACAAGGTGAAATAGAAATTTATAAAATCATTATGGATTTTAAAAACAGTGGCAAAACACCAATTATCATCACTCAAGATATGGATCATGTTTTGGAATATGGCGATGAGGTAATAGTTTTAGCTGATAATAAAATTATTGCCCAAGGTACACCAAAGCAAATTTTTAGAGATTGCTATGATATTATAAAAAAGAATAATTTAGAAATTCCCAAAATTTATAAACTAATTAATGAATTAATTGATCAAAATTCCATATTTGAAAAATTATATGATTATGACATTCGTTCGACTAAACAATTAGCAGAAGCAATAAAGGAGGTATTGAAACATGAGTAATGCAATTTCTTTTTCTAATTACAACAAAAAGTTGTCAATTATTCATAAAATAAATCCTTCAATCAAATTATTAAGTTGTATCTTTTTAATAATTTGTGTATTTTTACCAATACATTTATTTGGATATTTGATTGTTTTAGTTGTTGTATCAATATTATTTGGTTTATCTAAACCTTCAAAAAAATCTGTTAAATTAATCATATTTTCTTGAGCAATAATATTTGTGATTATTACTTTAATTAACTGGGTATTTTTTAAAGCGCCAGCACTTAATGTTATTAAGTTAGATCATATATTGTTTCATAATCCTTTAGTTGATAAAACATTACATGAATATGACCTAGATGGCCAAAAAATTCATTATGTTTTAGCACCTTGTTATGGTTTGGAAAAAATGAGTGATGTAAAATTTTTTAAAAATGGTGCAGATGTTGATGTTTGTCTTGAACAATTAAAAACAGAAGGGTATAAAAACTTTTTTTCTGCCAAGAAAGGTGATTATTGAGCAGTTTTTGGATATTCAACAACTTGATATTCTATTTCTACACAAGTGTTTATCTTTTCTGCTAAAATTTCATTGCAAGTGGCAATAATGTTATGTATTGCTACTATTTTAATTACTACTACAAGCTTTGCTGAATTATCATATGCAATTGAAGAATTATTAAGTCCTTTAAAAATTATTAAAGCACCAGTGAATGAAATATCCATGATTATTTCAATTGCTTTAAGGTTTATTCCAACCTTAATTGAGGAATCTGCGAGGGTGTTAAATGCTCAAGCTAGTAGAGGTGTGGATTTTTCTAATGGTAATTTTAAAGATAAAATAAAATCTTTAACATGTTTAATTATTCCAATGTTTTCCATTTCTTTTAGAAAGGCTGAAGATTTGGCTAACTCTATGGCCGCTAGAGGTTATGACCCTAGAGGTGTTAGAACAAAATTTAGACATTTTGAACCAACATTAAAGGATTTAATCCTAATTCTATTTTCATCATTCTTGCTAGCAATGTTTATTGTTTTAGCAGTACAAAATAAATATTTTTCTTTCTTCTTATTTATTGATGCATTAGTTTAGTTATGTTTAACTATAAATGCATTGTTAGTTACAATGGAAGTAATTACCATGGCTGGGCAAAACAAAATAATCAAGTTACAATTCAAGGAACTATTGAAGAAAAGATTTCAACTATATTAAATAAGAAAGTTAATATCATTGGTGCTGGTCGAACAGATGCATATGTGCATGCAAACAATCAAGTTTTTAATTTCCGCATTGAAAAGAAATTAAATATTAAACAATTTCTAAATTCATTAAATAAAATGTTACCAAATGATATCATCGTTAAGAAGATGTGTTTAATTAGCCTTAATTTCCATGCTACACACTCTTCTTTACATAAAACCTATATCTACTTCATCACTACTAAAAAAAACGTTTTTAATAAGGATTTAATGTATTTCTTTAATTATGATATTGATGTAAAAAAATTAAAACACATTTCTAAATTGTTTTTAGGACAACATAATTTTTTATCATTTTCTACTTCAGAATTAGAAAATACAATTAGGGTTATCAATTTTATAAGAATTAGAAAAGTTGATAACTGTGTTTATAAAATTAGTGTTGATGGTAATGGTTTTTTAAGAAACATGGTTCGAATGCTTGTTGGAGCAATGTTAGATTATTTAATAAATAAAAAAAGTGAAGTTGATATTATTGAATTATTAAATAATCCAAAAAAAGGTTCTTCTATTACTAAAGTTGAAGGAAGAGGATTGTACTTAGATAAAGTATATTATTAAGATTTTATAATTGATCAACTGTTAATGATGGATCAAAAATACTGTATGCAAAATCTTTAAGTACTATTTTAGCTTCTGATTTATTAGTATCAGACATTGTATCAAAATTAGGTAAAAGTTTTGATAGAAGCGTATAAAGTAATTCTGATAAAATATCCATTGAATCAGGTCCTACTTTGATTAAAAATGGAGCGAATTCAGTTGTTTCAGGTGTAGGATCTGTAGAAGACATTACTTCACTTGTAGTGACTGCTGTAGCATTTTTGTGTTCAGGCAAGATAAAGGGCATTCAAACAGTAGTATTATTTGCACTATTTATGTCTTCTACATTGCCAAAATTAAATGATGGTTCGGGAGTAATTGTCATTCCTAATGTTCCTTCTCCCTCAACACTATTTTGTGTTGGTGTTGCTCCACCTAAACCCACAATTATAGCATCTAATAGAGTATCAGTAAATTGTGTATCAGCTAATTCTGACAAAGGATTCTTACTCATTTCCATAGACAAACCACCCTCAAAATTAAAATGACAATTTTTATTAAAAAAAACTAACCTTTCCTTTTTAGCTAAATCAAGCATTTTAGAAGCAAACGAACCTTCTTTATAATTATTCTCATTTATAGAAGATGCACTAGAATTAATATAAGAATGGTTAATAAATTGTGGTTCCACTGGTACAGAATTTGCATTTACTTTTGCAGTTAATTTATTTAATATATCTTGAAGTTTAATTGCTGTTTCTTCACCATATAATTGAAAGAAAGGTTGCAAAGATGTAAAACCAGTATGTAATACAGTTAATACATCTGTATCATTCACATCCAATGGATCATTTTCGAGTGTTTCAAATAAATTTTCAATATCAGTTTTCATAGTTTCAATTGTCACTGTGCTTTCTGTTTCACCTTCTATATTAAATGGATCACATGTATCTAAAAGAGCTTTGATATCTTTTGGATAGCTATTGTAAATACTGTTTCATTGATCTTCATTTATTGGTTGCACAAAACTTTTATTGTTGTTTTTTGTATAGTTAAATGAATGAGAAGCTTGAGTAAGTAATTTTAATATTGGCAAAATTTCAATAGTCGATGCATCTGCTAAAATTGGTGATGCAGTAGTTTTAGCAGATGTTTCATTTGTTTCAACACTAATTAATTGAGATTTGGCTATATCAGCAAATAACTTAGTTGTAGATTTTAAATACATTAATGAATTTCAATCCTTTCCAATACCCTTATCTGTATCAAATATCATTGCATTACTGTTATTTTTTGTTTCAAAAATGTCATACATGCTTTTAAATGTTGCACCTAATAGTGGTATTTGTGCATCACCACTACCACTACCACTACCAAAACTTAAAATTTCATTAGGATCTAAATTTTTTGGAATCATTTTAAAAAATGCATCTTGTATTCATTGAATACCGGGTCGAGTGTCTGTTTTGCCATTTTCATCTTTATTAAATATTTCACTATATCCATCAATTTTGTAAGGTTCACCACCAGCCAAATCAGCAGCTGCAGAAATAGCTTGCATATGAACTAATGGATCACCCATATTAAATGACAAAGTATTTGCTAATTTAGAAATAGTTGAATAATGTTTAACATAATCATTTTTATATTCAGCTTTATTAATTTCATGAACACTTGTTACAACAGTGGTACTTAAAGCTGTAACATTAATAACCACTGGTAAAAATAACAATGTTAGTAATGCAGAAAAAATACCATTTGGTACAGTGTGTACTCTTACTTTAACACCTGCTTTGGCAGTGTGTTGTGTACCAATGTTATTTTTTTGATTACTTCAGAATTTTTTATCTGTAGTTTTATGTGTAGTTGTATGATGTGGATTTCTAGCTTCAGCTAATTTTTTCTTATATTTGTGGTGCATAACTGCAAATATTGGAGTAGAAATAAACAATGTTAGTACTAATTCTACCACTATAAGTATAACCGTGAATAAAAATGGTTTTGCTACATCTGCTAATTCAGCAGCAGAATTGGTAAACCAATCATTTTGTATTACTGGCATTACTTGCTCTGCTGCTGTTACAGCAAAAAATTCAACAATTAATCATGCAATACCATAGTATACTAAACTACTAATCATTCAAAACAAAGTTACTTTTCATCTAACAAACAATGCACAAAACATAGGTATAATGATTAGTGCAGCCAAAATTGCTAATGGTACTCAGTCAGGTATAAAGGATGTATATTGTGCAATCATGAGGAAATTATAAAACTTACTTCACTAAACAAAAATAAGACAAAATAATTTAATATATTTATATATTAGTTAAAATTTTAGTTCAACACTAAATTTCTGGAAATTATTGAACTAATATATAATATTAAAAATTTTTTCTAACTTAAAAACAATTTTTGCAAAAATATGGATGTTTGAATGCATTTTTAAGATATAATTAAAGTTTTTATTAAAGAGATTCAATTGCATCTTTATAAATACTTTTGGCAATCTCATAATTTTGTTTGTTTAATGAGGAAAATTTTTCCATCATTACTCCACCATTAACTTCAACAACCATTAATTTATTTTTAACCATGGCAATATCTACAGAACAAAATTTAATATTTAATGGTTTAATTGCTTTAATTGCTAAATCATATATCTGTCTTAGTAATTTTTTATCATTAACTATTTCAGGTATTCCACCTAAACCTAAATTATGTTTTCAAGAAACCTGAACAACTTCATTTTTTTTAGGAACATATTCCAAATCAACTGTTGGTGTAATATTTGGCTGTATTAGGTCTTTAATTGCTTTCTTGCCATCACCAATTACAACTGGTCTTATTTTTTTGTAACAAAGTTTCATTTTTCCATTTAATAAAATGATCCGATATTCATATTCATATTCATAAAACGGTGAAATGGAAAATCTTCCACTTTTTGCAGCAATGTTATTAATTGCATCGTACATTTCTTGTTCATTGCAGACTTTATAAATATTTTTCCCACCTGTACCATTATTTTGTTTAACAACAATTTTTTTGTATTTTTTTAATAAAGCCAATGGTGTTTTAAAATCAATTGGCAGTGCAAAAAAATATTTATGTATGAAACATGGTACTTTATTCTCATTTAAAATGTCATAATGTGCTGCTTTATCATCACAAATCATTCTAGTTGATGCATTATCTATCGGGAACTGAAAACCTCAAATGTAGTGGTCTTTTTTTGTTTTTGTTATTTTTAGGATTCAATTACTAGAATAACTTTTGAACCCATAATTTAATTCTTTACAAATACTTTTAACTAATTTGTAAAGTTGTGAGCAATACATATTTAAATAATTTAATTTCTCTTTTTTGTAGTTTTAATTGGTTCTTCAACTTTAGTTCCATTAGATTGAGAAAATTTAAATTCTTGGTATAAAGAATTTACTTTGTTTTGATCTAATTTTGGGTTTTTAACATAAATGATTATACCAATAACAATAAATGCAGCAGATATTGAATATAGAATAATATAACATACTAATAATAAAGTGGTAACTAAAGTTGTTGGATGATAAATATCAAACATAAAAAAAATTGTATTATCATAAATTTTGCTCCTAGTATTTCCAAAAGCGTCTGCATAACTATCTTTAATGCTAAACACACCCATGCACAAAATTAAGAGAACAAAAATTGCATAGCAAAGAAAATGTGAAAAACTAATTTTGTATTTAAAATAATCAGAAGGTGTTTTATTGCTTTTTTTTGAAGGAAAGAAAATTAACATTTTCTTTACGACTCAATGAACTGCAACCGCTGTTCCGCAACCATAAATCGTAATTGCTAAACCTATTTCTGTATATAATAAATATCCTTTATCTCCTCACACTTTTATTTTATCAGTTAAATAAAGAACTCACAATGTACCCATTGTGATTAAAACAAGTGCAAGTAGTGCAAATAAACCAATCAATACATAATTCATTATCAAAATAATTTTAGGTTTAGAAGTAAATGGAAAATAGGCACCTTTTTTCATTTCAACATTAAATGCACTTCGACATTTAAGTTCATCATAGAGGTTTTGATCAAAACCAGGAACAGTAGTGTTTTCAGAATCATTAAATTTGAGTACTTTAGTTTTTGCTGAATTTTGGTCAACATTTTCAATTTTATTGGCATTAGATAAAGAGGTAGTAAGATTAGTTTTTGACATTAAATCATAAGAATATTTATTTTTAAAAAAGAATGGTAAATAATTAATGGTATCATCAATTTCATCAATTTCAATACTAAAATTTGTATTTTTTACAAATTTTTTAGTGGTTAGAGAATCATATTTTTTAATAAATTTTGTAATGCTTGTTGCTGGTATTTTTAAAAAATAAGCTAAATTTAATAACTTATCAACAAATTTAAGTAAATCATCATCATTAAATTTAACAGTTACAAAATCATCATTGAATAGTTTATCCAACAAATCCAATAATTTTTTTTGTTGTTCAGAAAGAGAAATATTACTAATAGACATTTTTTAAAAAGAATAATTTTAAAGCTTGTTGCTTATCAAAATTACTACTTATTATATTATATTCTGTCTTATATAATTCATCTAGAATGTGATTGATATATTCTAAACTGACATTATTAAATTTTTTATAGTCATATAATTGGAATGTCTTGACATTTAAAATATTACAAATTTCAAAATCACTAATATTATTAAATTTAAGTAATTTATAAAATTTGAATTTAAATAATAAATTTGCCAAAATTTTAATAATGATCAATGGGTCATTTTTTAAAGCTAATAATTCTTCATAAATACTTAAAACACTAGAAATATCTTTTTCTAACAATGGTTTATAAAACTTAAAAATTGTTTGCTCAGTATTAATCAGTGAATTCTTTTCAATATCTAAACCATCTATTTTTTTATCTAATAATGAAAATTTAATAATTTCATTTTCAATTAAAAATGGATTTTTAATATCAGAATACAATTTAATAAATCTATCTTTGTTCAATTTGGTGTCAAAATTTATATTATGTTTCAAAAAAAGTTTTTCAATAAATTTAGAATTTTGCATTGGGGTATATTCTTTAAGTTCAATTCAATCTTTCTCAATTTTAGCAGTTGTAGTAGAAATTAAAATATATACAAAGTCAATTTTTTTTAATGTCTCATTGTCTATTTCTAATTTCTTTTTATACTCAATAAATAAAAAGTATGCTTTTTCATCGTCATATAAATTTGCATTATTGATATCATTTAAAATTTCTTCAATATTTGTTGAACTAAAAATTATCTTATTCTTAATAGTTTCTTTATCAATACAAAATTGATAATCTAACAATTCTCTTTTCTTTGAAAAGTATGTGGCCATAATCTATATAGATATGTTATAAATAATGTTAGACAAATAAAATAAATACTTGTTATTGCAGGACTAAATTTGATCACAATAAAAATATTTAAGTTATTGAAACACTGAATCATATTTTCTGTAAAATAACCAATACTATCAAATGCAAAACTCAAAAAATACATAGGAAATAAAAACAATAAAAGAATGAATAAAATACTAAAATATGTTTGGAAGAATAGACCAAATAATACTGAGAAAAAAGAAATTTTTCCATCAATATATGAAACAAATGGAACACATACTAAAGTTAAAACTAGATTAATAAAATTCATCATGATTATTTTATTTTTTATTTTCATATCAATTAATATGAAAGCTGCCAAAGTACAAAAAAATGACATATCAATACCATAATTCACCACGTTTTTTAATCCCAAAAAACAAACAAAAATAAATGAAATAGCTAAAATATTGTATTTGTTTAATTTATAAAAAATTAATCGTATTATTTGATACAATGCAATTCTAATTATTGCTGCAGTAAAATTTAGGATGAGTAATAACAAAATAACTGTGGAAATATTTAATATTTTTAATATTATTTTATTTTTAACAATTTTAGAATAAATAAAAAATAATAATTGTACTTGCAAGCCACTAAAAGAAACTAAATAAATAATATTTAAATCACATAAATTGTGATAGAATTGCATTGTATTGGCATCTTTGTGGTAAAACAGCGCAAAATTAATAAAACTTGCTGTTTCTGGTTTATAATGTTGATTAACAAAATGCAAAACCATTTCATTCAAGTTGAAATGATTTTTAAAAAACAATTTGACATAATCAATGATATTTAATTTACCAATAATAAATACTAAAAGTGACAATATTAGAGCCAAACAAATAACAAAAATTATGACTTTGATATTTTTCATTTTAAATTTTTCAAATAAAAAATATATTGGAATAATCAGTAATAGCAAATATATTGGAGTTTGCATTATTGCAAAAACAACAATAAATAAAAATGCTGAAATTACTAAAAGATATTTTTTGCTTTTTATGATTTCTTTCATACTGTCTTTCTAATAGTACTACAAGAAAAAAGGCAAAAAATGGACAAAAAATTTAAAAAAATTTTCTATCTATCTAAAGATAGATAAAATGCACTTACTTTTTCGTTTCTTCATCCTTTACGGCTACTTCATTGTCAATTGTTACATTAAATTCAGAAAGTTTAGGAATTGGAAAATTATTAGATTTTGAAACTTGTTTTTTGACACTTGCTTTTTTGGTATTAAATTTAAATGAAGGTTTAGATTGTTTAGCAATGTCATTAGGTATGACATTGTTAGGATTTAATAATTCATTATGGATAACAGTAGTCGGATTAGAAACAACTGACACTGGTGCTAAATCATTATCAACAACTGAATTTACTACACTTTCTGCATCAAATTTCTTAGTTGATATTTTTTTAGAAATTAAAATTGGTAATATAATACGCTCTAATAGCAATTTGCTTGCCATTTCCTTTCTAATGTATGAATTATCAAAAACAATAGCATTTTTAGGCATTATAAAAGGGTCTATTAAACGATTTGCATCTTGGTTATCACGTCAAATTAATAAATCCTTTAATATTTCTTTATCTTTTTTGCTTCCAGAAATATTTTCCACCCTTGAATCATAATTGTGAGACAAATAAATTTTAATTTCAGCATCAGGTAAAATTTTTGTACCTGTATCTCGACCTTCAACAATAATCTGTCGATGCTTGCAAATTATTTTTGCAATTCTTTTTTTAACTATTTTTCTAAATCACGGTAATTGTGCAAGTTGACAAGTGATTGTGCTCATTTCATTAGTGTTGATTAATTTTGTAATGTTATTTTTTTTATAGTAGTAATTGTTGTTATAAAAGTGAATATAAGCTTTTTTAATTTCTGTTTTACGAGTTTCCAAATCTAAAATATTTTTTTTAGAATTTGCTCATACTCAAGCATAACATCTAAATAAATCTCCAGTTGAAAAAGCATAAATACCTAAATCTTTAGCAACATTCTTCATGATTGTTGTTTTACCTGATTTTGCACCACCAGTAATTGTAATTCGTAAAGGTAATAATTTACTTGCCATAAGTATGTTATATTATTTAACTAAAAATTGTGATTAATTTCTATGGGAATCAACTTTGCTGACATTTCTATGTCAGCAAAGTAAATTTTTACCTCAGAAAATGCTGTAAAATTAACTAAAATTTAGTAATATATACTATAAGGAGGTAAAATAGGGTAAACATATTATGCAATATCATAATTTTCAAGAATTAAAAAAGTATTTTGATGAATACAAAAAATGTGATTTTAATTTAAAATTTATGAAAGAATATTTTTCAGTGTTTGAATTAAAACAATTTGGATTGTACATTAGTGCAATTGATGATCTTTTAAATTCTTTATCTGCAGAATTAAGATTCTTGTTAAAAAAATGTTTTTTGGATAACAAAAAAGAATACATGCTCAAAAAATATGCCAAAGCAACTTTTTATAAAAAAATTGCAATTGCTTACTCAACAATTTCTAAATATGGAAATCAATTCGCAAACATATTACATTAAAAAATTATCTTCTAACACCAAAAATAATAATAAAATTATTTATTTGGATGAAGTCGAGGGAAATGTGATGTTTAACAGTAAATATATGGATGTTGACATAAATTTTTTTATTTGTGCAAATTCGAAATTACCACAAAATTTACTAAATGTTGTTATTAGCAATCCTTTGGCAAAATTTGAAACTATCTCATTGTCTGAAAAATACAGTTTTAAAATACCAGAATATATTGTTAATAAAAAAGAATGCCATTTATGAAATTTAACCTATAGATTGCCATATAGCAATTTTGAAAATAAAGAATTCAAATATGATGATTTTAATTTATTTTTTAATTTTGAATTAAATAATACATTAGTAAATGGTGTAGAATTTAGTAATTCTACCCAAAATGATATTAACCAGTTTGTTGCTGAATTAAATAACATGTCATTTGAAACTAAAATTAGTTATGAAAATTTTGTTAATTTAAATTATGACACAAACTATGCTATCATGTGCAATGGATGAAATATCAATAGTTTTTATAAAAATCAAAAAATAATTGATGATTTAAAATACAAATGTACAAAACTAAAAAATATTTCTCAACCAGTTTCTGAATTAATTAAATTACAATATTTAAATGTTAAAATATTAGAACTTGAATATGAAATAACATGCAAAGGTGTGACACATAGTTTTATAGAAAAGGACATTGAAAATAGTGAGGAATTTAGTGTTGGTTTCAATAAAAAAATTATTTTTAATGCTGATGAAACAGATTTTAAGTTTGAGGATAAAAATTACAATTATGGTTTTTATATGTCACATCATGCTAGTGGAAATATGAAAATAACTATTAAAACATTAAAAAATAATAATGTAAATTATTTGGAATACAATAATGATTTTAATTTTTCTAATGATCCAGAATTGGAAAAGCAATTAATATTTAAAAGTGTCAATATTTCTGCCATCAGCATTTATGAATAGAAAAATTAAAAATATTTTATGTTTCCTTATAACACCAGTTACTGCTATAACTTGTGGTGGTATTTTAATTGCTATTAATTTAGGAACTCAAGCAGCTGATAAAAATTTTCGATCATCAATTTACCCAGATAAGTATCAAAAATACTCAATTATTCCAATAATTTCTAAAACTAATGAAATTGAATCATTAAAAGAAATAAAATTAGTCAATGGTAAATATAGTTTATCTTTAATTGATAGTAATGAGTTTAATCAAGTATTTTATGAAATTTTATTAACTGCATTAGGCAATACTAATGAATTTAAAAAGACAATTTCCCAATATACCATTCTAGTTAAACACCACTATTTTAATGCCAATAGTGTGAATGTAGATTGTAATTGAGTGAACAATGCCACACAATCATACTATTATGATCAAATTAATATTAGTATTTAATCTAAAAGATTATAATATATCATAAAGAGTATGACAAACCACAGGTTCTGTAACATTATATTTGGTTTTGTAGCATTAGTTATTAACATTTTAACACCACTATTGGTTTATTTTTTTGCACCTGATTTTTTTAAAACTTTAAACCATGCTAAAAATCATAGTGTTAGTACTGTTGAGACTATTGACACTGCTCTATTATTAATTTGAGCATCTATGGGTGTCTTGGTTAATATTTTAAATATTTTTGTTGCCTTTAAATATAAAATGTTTGATAATATTGAATCTTCTAAGTTTAGATCAGCAATAATTTGTATAAACATTGTTGCAATCAATGTTTTTTATTTAATGATGTGAGTAATTGATAAAATGTTTGCTAAAAATGTCAAAAAACCTTCCTCAACCCCTTCAACACAAACAGACCAATATTCTCCTAATTCTAAAGCTTCAAAAGATGCTAAAAAATCAGTTGTCACACGTACTAGAAAACTTTCTAAGATCAAATAATTGTAATTATTTTTTAAGAAAATACACAAAACAAATACAGCAATTATTTTAGAAAATATTTGTGGCGAATGACTTTGTTAAAAAATAAAGCCATTTTGAGTGTCTTTGAACATATGAATATTTGGTCAAGAAAATATTTAAATTTAATTTCGAAAATAAAACTTTATGAAAATTTTAAACTATGTTATTCCGGTCTAAACGTTCTTTGATCTCAACAATGTCCCTTGAATGTTCTTCTAATTTTGCTTCAATGGCATCAAGTCTTTTGCCGTGTTCAGCTAAAGTCGTTTCAATTTTATCCAATCTAGCTTCAATTCTTGCAATAGTTGGCAAAAATACAGTATCAACAAATTCTTTAAACCAAGCTGGTTGTTTATTCCTCCTATGATGTTTTTTAGTTTTCTTACCACCATTTACTCCTTCAGTAACTTTTTCAAACTGAACAGTCATTTCAGTACCTTCTTTGATTGGTTTACCACTTATTCTGGTTATTACAAACTTAGCCACTCTTCCAAAAAATCTCTTCATAGGTATTATAGTTATTTTTATGTTAAATAGACAGTAAAAATCTTAAACTATATTGTTTCTTTTCAAACAATTTTTAATATTTGAAATGTCATTTTCCACTGTATCCAATCTTGCTTCAATTTTATCTAATCTTGCCTCAATTCTATCCGCGAA
>JAIRTE010000028.1 GCA_031255095.1 Mycoplasmataceae bacterium | reverse complement strand
AAGTGCTTAAATAGTAATATAATTTTTTTATGCCAATGAGAAGAGAGGTAACAATTGTGAAAACTGAAAATGAATACGTAAAAGTAGGTGATACTTTTATTGTTGAAATGGGTAAACATGAAGGTGGCAATGGCGGCAAGGGAGGTGAGCCAAAACAGAAGAAACCTAAAACCAAATTACCTTCACTAAGAGAATTGATTATGCAAATTCAAACTGAAGTGAAAGAAATGAAACAGGATTTTAATAATAAAATTGACAACATTCAAACTGAGATGAGGGAAATGAAACAAGAATTTAATGAAAAAATTAATAATATTAATACAAAAATTGATAATGTTATTAAACTAAATGGTTTAAAAACCGAGTAATTTTATAAGTTAATGCTAAATAACATTTATCAAATCCAAAAATACTATGTCAAAATAGTATATTCCAATCTATAACAAAGATTTTAATTCATTTTTATATTTTTCTAATTTCTCCTGTTCTAGCTTAACTTTTTCAGGATTAGCTCTTTTAATAAAATTTTCATTGCTGAGAATTTTTTCACATCTTGTAATTTCTTCTTTTAAAAATATAATTAACTTCTCTTTTTCATTACTTTGATTAGTATCAAAATTATTGTTAAATTCTAAAAAACCATAAGAAAATTTTTCCAATTTTTTATTATTGTCAGTAGGCAATGTGACAACTTTAATAATGTTAATACTAAAATTTTTTAAATAATTATTTAATTTTTCAATATCAATTGTTTTTTCTGTTATTAAATTTAGATCTAAAATAATAGAATTTTTGAGAGATTTTTTAATTCTAATATCTTTGCAAATATTTACAGTATCAATGAAAGTATTCGTAAAGAATTCTTCATCTAAATTAAATTTCTTAGATTGTGGAATAATATTATCCAAAATACTTTTTTTAGATTTAAAAATTTCTTGATAAATATTTTCAGTGATAAAAGGGCAAAATGGGTGTAATAAAATTAATATTTGCTTATAAATATAATTAATAATATTTTGATTTTCTTTATCTTCAATTTTTCTAATCATTTCTAAATATTTATTGGCAAATAAATCTCAAGAAAAATTTAATATCATATCTGCAGCAGTTGTTAATTTATAATTATTAAAATTTTCAGTGTAAGATTTTAGAAAATTATTAAATTTGACAACAATCCATTTATTTAAGAAATTTAATTTATCAAATTCAAATTCATATTTTTCATTCACATTATTAGTTAAGTTTTTGATATTGTAAATTTTATTTAAATATCTTTGTACAAATTCTATTTTTTGTGGAATGTAATTCATATTATCTCCTGTACAATTAGAAATTAAATAAAATCTTAACGCGTCGATTCCATATTTTTCTATTTCATCATCTGGTGAAATTACATTACCTCAAGACTTAGACATTTTTCTACCATCTTCTGATAATACTAAACCATGAATAAAAATGTTTTTAATAGAAATTTCACTATCATAATATGCACATTGCATTATCATTCTAGCAAATCAAAAGAAAATGATATCCCACCCCATTTGACAAAAATCAACAGGGTAGAAATCTTTTAATTCACCACATCGATGTTCTTTAGTACAAACTAAAGGCCATAGACCAGAAGAGAATCATGTATCCAATACATCATTATCTTGTTCTCAATTTTCAATGTCAGTTGGTGGTAAATGATTAACATAAATTTCTTTTGTTGTCTTATGATACCAAATTGGCAATCTGTGTCCTCAAACTAATTGTCTAGAAATACATCAATCCTGAATATTATTTATTCATCTAAAGAATGATTCTTTACTACCTTCAGAAATAAAGTTTATTTCTTTATTTTGTTTAAATAAATCTTTCATCTTATTTACAATTGGTTGCATTTTAACAAATCATTGTAATGAAAACAAAGGTTCCACTATTTCTCCGCTTCTTTCGCTGTAACCGATATTATTTTCATAATTTTCATCAATTTTTTCAATTAAATTCATTTTATTTAATACTTCAATAATTGTTTTTCTAGCAATAATTCGATCAGTTCCTTCTAAATTGAAATACTTATTATTAGCAAATGAATTTAATTTACCATCTAATTCTATACAACAATCATATTTTGTGATGTTATTTTTTTTAGCAATGCTAAAATCATTAAAATCATGTGCAGGTGTTAATTTCATTACACCTGTACCAAAATCCATTTCGATACTATCATCGGTAATCATTTTCAATTTTTCTCCATTAATTGGATTGATAAAATTTTTGCCAATATATTTTTTAAATCTCTCGTCATTAGGATTAATAACTACATTTGTATCAACAAACATAGTTTCAGGTCTAGTAGTAGCAATAATCAAATATTCTGTGTTTGAATTTTCTAAATAGTATTTAAAATATCATAATTTTGATTTAGTTGGTTTTTTAATAACTTCTAAATCACTAATAGCTGTTTTTTGTTTCACATCTCAATTAACTAATTTTACATCACGGTATAACAAACCATCTTTATATAGATTTTCCAATTCTATATAAATTGTTTGATGAATTGAATGATCCAAAGTGAATAATTCATATTTATTTGGATTTTCTGGATCAAAGGTCAATGATAATCCAATTTTTTTTCATTGTTGTCTAATAAATTTAATTTGTTCTTTAGCTCAAGTATCAATTGTATTAAATAAATCATTGCGGGATAATTTTTTTGGATCAATACCATCAGCACTTAAAAGCTTTTCAACTTTTGATTGTGCTGAAATTCCAGCATGATCCGTGCCACTTGCCCAATATGTTCGATAACCATCTAACATTTTAAAACGATAGATTACATCTTGTAAACTACCATCCAGAGCGTGACCCATATGCAATTTACCTGTAACATTTGGTGGTGGCAATATGATCGAAAAATTACCTTTAGGACATTTGCTAATGTCCTTAATTTTAAAATATCCATTGTCTTGTCACCACTTATACAAATTCTCTTCTATTTCTTTAAAGTTATAAATCATACTTTTTTTATACTACATTTAAAGATAATATGTAAATAACAGGATGGTACAGCAAAAAAATTTTGTTTAAGACCTGGCCCAAAATCCTGGACTATTTTTGCATTATTTCATCATTTCAAAATTTATTAAGTGTCAATTTTTAATACACTTGTTTAAAGAATTAAACATGTTTACCAGATTGCACTGCCAAAATATAGAAAACAACGACATTAATTGATGATAAAAATAGTCCAGGATTTTGGGCCAGGTGTCTTTAAATATAATATAAAACTACTTATTAATTCAATCATAAAAAGAACCACTTTTGATCATTTTTATCTCATCTTTATAACTTTCGTTATTTTTGCCATAGGCTGGTGTTTCTAAAATTTTAGGAATGTTTTTTAATTTTTCATTCAATAAGACATTTATTAAATTATCAAAGCCTATTTTGCCATATCCAATATTAGCATGTCTATCTTTTTTAGAACTTATTACATTTAATGAATCATTTAAATGTACACATTTAATGTATTTAATTCCTATAACTTTATCAAATTCTTCCAAATAATCACTAAATTTACCAATATCAACACCAGAATCATTTAAATGGCAAGTGTCTAAACAAAAGCCAATATTTTCTTTATCATTAATTCCATCAAAAATCATTTTTAATTCATTTAGGTCTGTACCTATTTCATTTCCTTTTCCACTCATAGTTTCAATTAATATTTTTAAATTATTAATTTTAATATTATTTAATGCCTTAGTAATATTAATAATTCCTTCAATTTTATTTATGTTGCTGCCTGGATGCAATACTAAACTTTTTATACCAATGTAATTTGCATTATCTATTTCAGTTTGTAAAAACTTTTTAGCAAATTCAAATTTTGCAGAATCAGAATTAGCAATATTTATCAAATATGATGCATGAATAATAACATTATCCATATTAATGTTATTTGCTTTTAATAATTCTAATCCCTCTTTAATAAAACATTTTTTAACATCAGGTTTAATGGAAGTTTGAGGGCTACCAAAACAAAACATAAAACAATTTTCACCATTATTAATTGCTTCTTCAATCGCAGAATAAAAATATTTAGGTGATTTGAATGAAACATTAGACCCTAATAAAATATTATTAGGAAGCATTATAAAATACGTTTTAAAAATTTAGAATTAAAATGTTTAATAATATTTTTGTCTTTTAAAATAGTAAATTTTGTAAAATGTTCTTTCATATGTTCCAATTTAATTTCTTCTCTGTGAATATGTTCAAAAATTTGTACAAATACACAATATTTTATCAAATCTCTTTCAAAACCATAATCAGATAAATGACCTTTGAAACAACGACGGTTATAGTAACTAAAACCAGTTGTTATTGGTGTATAAAATATTTTATCTACACCAACTTTAGGTTTAACATTTTTAATTGATTCATTGAATTCAGCAACCCTTTTTGGATATATTTTCTTTAAAAAAGCTATGTATTCTGGTATTTTATCATAATGGAATAATGCATATCTATTAAAATATACATTTTCTTTCTCAATTAATCTATCTTGAGTAATTGGGAATAAAATACTTCATAATAGGAAAATAACAGCACAAACAATAATATAATATACAACTTTTTGATCAGCATATCATGTTTGGTCTTCGTCAAATTGACCATGAATAAATATTGGCGCAAATGCAGCAAGAATTGCAGTAATAAAGTTAAAAACACTAACAATTATTGATACAACATCTATAACATGGGAAAGTAATATTACTGGCATATGTACTTGTATTTTAAGAGTAACTTTATAATATCAAATCAAAGTAAAAGGTACAAAAATTATTAGTGTTAAAACAGAAACACCAATTGAACTTCAAAAAGGTATGTCAACATCAATATCAACACCATGATCGACATAGATAATTATTAATGATATACTGTTAATAAGAACTAAAATAAAACTTATAGTAATAAAAAAAACTTCATAAATTTTAGACTTTTTCAAAGTCTTTCTGTAATCTTCTATTTCTTGTTTTAATTCCTTATCAGTTAAAATATTAACCATGTAATTTTATTATAAAAAAATTTATTCATAAGTAATAAAAATAAATTTTAAATAATATTTGTTCAATCATACTCACTCACTTCTAGGGTGTATAATACATTACTTGTATCTTTAGATACAAAAGCTATTATTCTGTTTTCAACATCGTATGTTGCAATAACACTGTCAAAATCTATTGTATGCAAAACTAATGGATAGTATTCTTCATCAACAGGGTTTTTGAAATTTTCGTCAAAGATTGAATCATTTACAGTATTTTTTAGTAATTTTATTTTAAAACCAGTTTCATTTACCTCACAAGTTGTTGTATTGGTTAATTCAATTTTTTCACCACCACTGTATTCAATACCTTCCATTTTCTGTATTTCCTCAATATCAACATGTAATGTTACATTAATTTCTAAAGTTATTACATTATCATTTATATCAAAATTCAAATCAGTTTCAGTTTCTGTAATAGGAAAAAAGTTTTCTTGAACTTCAGTATTTTCCATTAAATTTTTAAACTTTAAAATACTGCAATGTGCTAAAAAATCAACAGTTAGATTATTTTTAAGATCTAAACTTGATAATGTAATAGTGTTATCAATGATTTCGTATTCGCCAACAAAATTTATTGGTTCTGAAGATAGGTAATCATCACTATCATCATCATAAACATTAGTGTTTGGATCCTCTTTTTGAATATTCAAATCATCTAATAATTTATCATCTTCTTGTTTTTGACATGAAGTCAAAAATATGGGCATAGCAACCAAACTACCAATTGGTATGCTACCTCATTTAAATATTGATGCTAAAAATTTATGTTTCCTATTCACAAATATATCATTATTATCACTGAATATTTTATTTTTGAAATGAAAATTTTGTATATTTTTTCTAAAAAATATTATTCATCATTTTGACTATCAATTTTAGCTTTTTCTTCATTAGCAACATTAAATTTTTTTCTCATTTCAGGTAAACCATGGGTTAATTTTTTAATTGTTAAATCACTTAAATCATCATTTGCTTCACCTAAATATTTATCTGTGCTAACTAAATCATTTTTTGTTTCCTCAAGTTTTTTAATAGTTCTTCTAAGTTCTTCTATAGCTTTATCTATATCAATTGTTGTGGCATTAAATTTACTTTGAGCATGAGCAAAATGTTTATTAAATGAATCTTTTATTCGAATAATTTTGTTTTCAAATTTATCATAATCAACATTTGCTTGTCTTAGGCCTTCGTTTTCCTTTCTTCATCTTAATGTTTCTTTAAAAACATTGTATTCATTTTCTCTTAAATTGTAAATTATTTCTTCAAAGTATTCTGGTCTAATAACATACATATCACTAAAGTCTTTAACTTTTTTTATAGTAAAATTTTTGTCAGGGTCTAAAGTTGTAACAATAACTGCATATTTACAATTTTTTTTATTTCTGTTCATATTGGCTTGTGTATAATGATTTTCAATTCTTTTATTACTTGTAGTGTTTCTTTTTTCATTTTTACATTCAAATGATATAGAAATATCTAAACCCTCTTCATTTTTTTCTCTATAAATGAAATCACCTTTTGTACCATCAGCTGTTCTAACACCATCATCATCTAAAGTAATATTATCTTTGATAAATGTTGCATTTTCATAAAAACGTTGTAAATTATTTTCTCAACGTTCAAAAAGATCATTTTCTAAACCCCCATCTGAAAAACGATCTCAATTTTGATATTTAGTTCATTTATATTTATTAGTTGCTTCATCAAGCTGTTTTTTTAATTTTTCTATTTCTTCGTCCTTTGTATTGATCGCACCTTTATGTTGATTTTCTAACTTTGAAATTTCAATTGTTTTTTCACTATTTAGAATTGTTTTATCATTTTTTAAATTGTTAATTTCTTTTTCTAAATTACTAATTTTCTCATGATATTCTTGATTAATTTTTAATTTAACCTCTGCTTCAGTTGTGCTTTTAATACTTTCTTTTGAATTTTTTTCAATATTTAATTGATTATTTAATTCATTAATTTTAGAATTATAACTTGATGCCATTTCAAATTTTATATTTTCGATTTCTGTTTTTTTAGCAGAATTTAATGCTTCAATTTGAGCTTGGTATTTAGAGACTTCTGTTTTCAAATTTAAAATATCATTAGTAAAAGATTGCTTAATATCATTTTCTTTTTCTAAAATTTTATTCTTAATTTCAATGTTCTTGTTTTCTTCTTCATTTTTAATTTTTGCTTGCAATTCAGTTATATTATTTTTTAAATTTAAAATTTCTTTATTTAAGACATCTTTAATTTTGCTTTCCACTTCTAATTTTGCAGTATTAAATTCTTTATCTTTTATTTCTAAACTATTTGCTAATTTGGCAATTTCAGAATTTAATTTGTTTTTCTCTTCATTGTGCTTTTTGTCCATTTCAGCTGATACTGCTTTAATTTCTGATTTTTTATTATTTTCAGCTTCTTCTAATTTTGCTTTGTAAGAACTAATTAAAGAATTTAATTCATTAAATTTAGCATTAAAATTTTCATTCACTTTATTTTCTGTTTCACTAATTTTAGATTTAATTTCTAATTCTTTTTCTTTTTGCAAAGAATCAATTCTAGTTTTTAATTCTTTAATTTCATTTTGTAATGGTGTTTTTAATTCATTTAATTTGTAATTTAATTCTTTATCCAATTCTGTACTAAAAGATTTGTCTTTTAAATTCTTTAAATAATTTTCAATTGCATTGATATCGATCTTAATATTATTTAAATCATTAATATCCAAAAAATCACCACGGCTAATTTCTTGATCAATAACAATTTCTGTTTTATTTTCACCTAATCTAATTTGTGTAATTTTAGCCATAATTATATTCTTTTCTTAAATTCTTCAATTATTATATCAACAGCTTTTTCAACATCAATTTCATCTGTTTTTAAATAAAAAGCATCTTTTACTCTAATTAAAGGATTTATTTTCCTTTCCATATCCATTTTGTCTCTAGCAGCAACATCTGCCATTACTTCTTCCAAAGTTTTTTGTGTATCAATTTCATAATGTCTACGTTTTGCACGTAATTCAATTGATGCATCCATATATACCTTTAATGTTGCATTTGGGAAAACAACAGAAGTTGTTTCCCTACCTTCAGTAACTAAATTATTTTCTTTGCCAATTTCTTGTCTAATATATAGTATTTTTTCAACTACAGAAGGTATTTTAGCAATAATTGGCACTAAATCAGTTGTTGACTGTTTATAACATTCTTCGCTAACATCAACATTATTTAACCAATATGTTGAACCAATTTGCTTAACAAATGAAACAGTAACAATTTTATTTACTAATTCAGTATTTGTTAAATCTATATTTTTTAATGCAATTGCAAGACAACGGTAAAGTGCTCCAGAATTTAAAAATAAAAAATCCAACTTCTTAGCAATTTCCTTTGCAACTGTTGATTTGCCTGCCCCTGCAGGTCCATCAATGGCAATGATGTAAGATTGGTTTTTTACAGCCATTTTATATTATTATAAAATTTTTTTATATTTTGATCATATTTTGAGATAAATATTTTCAAATTAAAAAAAAATTTAATGTAACTTTGACATTTGTATTAAACTTTAATTATAAATTAAATAAGGTATGCGCTATGAGAAAAAATTTATTTTTGCTTTTTTTAACACCAATTTTGCTATGTCCATTAGCGGCATGTAGTAATTCTTTAGAGTCTAAAGCTATTGATCCTCAGACTATAAAAATATTTAACTATGATAAACCATTAAGTTTTAATAGTGTAAATTCATGATTTTCCCCTAATCAAAATATTTTTGATAATTTATTTGCAAAATTAGCTTATGAAGACATGTTTGGAAGAAGACAAGGTTGTTTATTAATTGATGAAAATACACAAAAAAATCTTGTTACTTCTCAACCAGAGTACGCTACAGCATGATTTGATGCTAATAATGTAACAAAAGGTTGAATGAATGATAGTTCAACAATATTTACTGCTATTTTTAGAAACAATGCAGATCATTATCCTGAAGGTTCTGACTGAGTTGGTGGTATACCTTGAACAGATAGCAATGGTCAAATTGCTCATCCTTTAACAGCAACTCAATTTAATCAAGACATTACTCAACCATACTATACTTGTCCAGAAGATTTAATGAATACATTAATTGAAACATTCAATCCTTACAATTACAATATGGATACAGGTGCATTATGAATTGATGAACTAATGTCTTATGGCGAAGATTTGCAACAATATTTAATTGATGTTAGTGGGGTAGAATATCCTAAAAAAGACAAATTAGGCAATACATTAATGCCTTGAACTTTAGTTGATGAAAACGGCAACAAGAATGATACAGGTAGCAAAGTAAGTGATGAACTTTATGATTCTGATTTTGATATATCGCATGACAAAAATCATGTATCATTGATAGGTACTGATTTAGTGTACAAAAGTGCAGTGGCAGAAGAAAATTGTGCAACATTAATAAGAGCTTGTTTAGATGGTACATATAAAAAATGAAATTCAACAACAAAGTCGTTGGAATCAATTAGACTTGAAGCAGACAACAAAAAGGTAAAAATTCCTCACCACGAAATATCAAAAAATAATTATGCTACTGGTGAATTCGAAATTATAGATGAGTTTTTTGGTGATGCTAATAATTGTAATTTCATTAAATTTGGAATCGGGGATGGAAAATCAACAAAACCTAATCCTAAAGATCCTTGATTTATACAAATAAATTTTGGTACTATTCCTAAACCATTCTTTTTAGAATTAATTAGCAATGTGTGAATTAATGTTATGGCAGATAGGGCAGTAGTTGCATTTGATGATTATGGCAATATTAATCAATATAGGGGGGCAGTATATTTAAATTTACAAAATTGAGATAAAGGTTTATATAATGGTCCTTATAAAATAAAAAATTATATTCCAAGTTATTTATTAGACTTAACTGCTAATGAAAATTTTCCTGAATGACAAAAAGCAAATCAGCATATTAATGATTTTTGATACAAAAAAGGAAAAATCAAAAATGTTAAAATTTATTTATCAGGTAAAAAAACTGAATCCGATGAAATTGATGCATTTAGAAGCGGTGATGTTACTCATGCAATGATATCGCCAAGTGATGTTACAAATTGAAAAAAATATGTTGGAGATTTAGAAAATCCTAAATTTAAATATGGTTATAAATTTAATAATCCTGATGCAATATATAGTAATATGTTGATGTTTAATTTTGATAGGAAAAATACTGATCCAAATAATACAACTTTTAATAAATCATCAAGATTTTTCCTACTTCCTAGTGTCAGAGCTTATTTATCTTTTACATTAAATAAAAATACTTATAGTCATTATTGTGCCAAAACAATTGATGATGCTAATCACTATTCGCCTAACATTATTCCTAGTGCAGAAATTTATCAAAAAGAAACAGATAGTTTTGGCAATTCTGCTGCTATAATTGCATATGCTACCAATGTTAATGAGGAATATAAAAATATTGCAATCACTCAATTATTTTCTAGTGATGGATATTTTGGGAAAATAATGAATAATCATTCTAATTTAGGAATTGAAGGTGATTTGAATAACTATAATTCATTTTTTTATAAAGATGGAGAATTAATTAAAAACAAAGACACCACTAGATTTAATATTTATACAGGTTTAAATGCATGAAAATATGTTAAAGATGGTAATTTATTTGATGCAACTATGAGTAATTTTGCAACGGATATGCCTGAAAATTTCCAAGAATCATTTAATAAGTATATTTCTGGTGTTAATAAATGAAATGGTAATGATGGTAATAATTATGGAACAACAGTAAATGTTGTTAACAAAATGGATGGTTTAACAGAAATGCTTAGTGCTTTAGCTGAAAAAATTGAAATTGATAAAAGTGTATATTTGAATGATAATAGTTTATTCACTATCACTTTATTAACCAATGGTGTAGAAAATGTTACATCAGGACCATATGAAAAAGATATGATTGATGCTGTTAATAATATAAACAATTTTGTTAATAAACCAAATTTATTTAAAATACAACAAGAATATTCAATCAATAAACAAGATTTTACAAATAAACAAAGAACACATGATATAGATTTTGCAGTTAAAGGCTGAGGTTCGGATTATTCTGATCCACTAAATACAATTAATACTTTAACCCCAGGTGGTGCCTTTGATAGTGTAATGACCAATTCTTATAGTTTGGCAGAGAAAATTAAACATGGTGACAATGGTCTCCAAGAAAATTTTAAAACTTTAATCACCAAAGATGTTATTGCATTTATTGAAAATTCAAGTGGTGAAATGAAAACTGCAAGTGCAAATTCAAATATAGAAAGTAGATATAAAAGTTTTGCTAATGTAGAAAATGAAATTTTCTATCAATACAATATTAGTTTACCAATATCAAGTTCAGCTCCAGAATTTACTTATTTTTTATCATATTTGAATCCTGAGGGTTTGGATCCAATATTGCCATTTTCTAATTTCTTTGTATTGAATCAGTTTGATAAACTAAAAACAAATACAGAAACAGAATATTTATTATTTAACAAAAACTACATCAAACATTGTTTAAATGGCAATATTGCAACAAATGAAAGTTCATATAATGAATATACACAAAATAATTGACATGATAAAAATTCTCCATTCTCAAAAAGTTTTACTGATTTTTGCACAACATGAAAAAATACAAGTGCAGATAATTACTATTTTAATTTTGACAGTAACTTTTAATTATGAAACTTCTTAAACAAATGTATGATAAAATAAAAAACAACACAAATAATGTTGTATTATTTAATATTAAAAAATATCATTTCACAACATTAAATTTTTTTAACAAACATGCAATTTTAACTTATTCTTTAAAAAGAATTTTATTATCTTTAGCTGCATTATTTGTGGGTATAAGTATAATTTTTCTTTTAGTACGTTCAACAACTGATACGAATAGTTTTTTGCCTGAAGCTGCTAATAAATATAATTGATCAGATGAACAATGTCAAACATATTTAAAAAATAGATTGACTCCAATTGGTTTATATGGACCAATTTGAGATCAATTATGACATTTCTGATATAATATTATTCCAATAATTCCAAAAGAAATTCCTACAAATATTAAATTTGATGAACGTACTGGACAAATAATTAGTGTGTCTTACCAAACCTATTTTGTATATTTTGGAGTCACTACATCTTCGATTGTTGGTCCAAATCAAAACATTAATGATTTATTTAACCAAAGAATTGGTTATTCATTTATTTTTGGTATTATTGCAATTGCAATAAGTTATTTAGTTGGTATACCATTAGGAATCTTATCAGCAATGAAAAAACACAATATGTCTGGTAATTTTATTAACACATTATTTTTATTTTTATATTCTATACCAACGGTGATTTTAGTATTAGGTTTATATGTTTTACCAGTTGTTGGTCTTGAACAATCAAAACTTTTCATTTCCGGAAGCTTTTGATCTAAATTTTGACCTGAATTGACAATGTGTATTTTGTTTATTCCAGTTATTGTTATTTTAACAAGAAGATATTTTGTTGAAGAATTAAATAATGAATATGTTAATTTTGCCATTACCAAAGGTGTAAGTAAAAATAAATTGTTTTTTAAACATATTTTCAGGAATACTTCAGTTGTATTAATAAGAACACTACCCATGGATATTGGATTGGCTGTTTTTGGTTTTAGTATGATTAGTGAAACACAATGAAATATTCCAGGTATTGGTTCATTAATAGTTGATGCATTAACACCAGGCGCAACTGATCCTTTAACAATTTTGGCATATGTTGTATTATCTGGTGCTACAGTAACAATCACATCTTTGTTATCAGATTTATTAATGATTAAATTAGATCCTAGAATTAAGTTAGGAGGTAAAATATAATGAAAATTTTAAATAAAGAAAACTTTGAAAAAGATTTTAATAAAAAATATAAAGTTGATTTTAATAAAATACCATCAAACTATTTTAAATTTAAGAAATTAACTTTTTTAGATAATGAAACAATATCTAATAAAAGATATTCATATTGATTAAACGTTTTCAAAACATTAATTGCTTCTCCAATATTTATTCTTTCAGGAATAGTATTTATAGCAATTTTTATTGCATCAATGGTTATTTCTAATAATGCAGTACCTATTCCTAACTCTGCACTTAGGCCAGGTACTGGTGCAGAAATGCCTGGATGATATGTTCCATTAAATGAAAAAGAAAGTAAATTATTCTTATTTGGTTTTGGTAGTAATGGCGAAGATTATTGAAAAGAATGCTGAATAGGTACAAAAAATACATTTATTTTTGCTTTAGTAGTTATTGCTTTTCAACTTGTATTAGGATTAATATTAGGTTTAATTTGAGGTTTTTTCAAAAAATCAGATATTTTATTTATTAATATTACAAATATTATTAACTTAATGCCTTCAATAGTATTTATATTAGTTGCGATTTTTTTAATGGGTAAAGGTTTTTGACCAATTGTTATTGCTATTACAATACAATCATGAATTAGTTTTGCTTCTGCCACAAGAATTCAAACTATGATTATTAGAAATAGAGAATACAACATTATGTCAAAATTATTAGCAACCAATAATTTTAAAATTATGATTAAAAATATTTTACCTAAAATTGCACCAATTGTTATTTCTGTTGGTTCATTTGCTATCCCTGATGCAATTAGTATGGATGCATCATTATCATATTTAAACTATGGTTTTGTTGATGGTATAAATACAACAACACTTGGTTTTATTTTACAATCTGTTTTATCTAGCACAAAATGATTAACTACACCTTCCTTAATTATTTTTCCATCTTTAATCATAATAATTATTTCTTTTTCATTCTTTTTATTTTCATATAAATTTGCCAATGCATTGAACCCAAGATATCAAAAATAGTTATGAAAAAGATTTTAAGTGTTAAAGATTTAAACGTAATGTTTTTAAAAAATAAACATTTTTTGCATGCTATTAGAAACATAAACTTTGATTTATATGAAAATGAAATACTTTCTATTGTTGGAGAAAGCGGAAGTGGTAAATCTGTCCTTTCAAAAGCTTTAGGTTGCAATTTAGATGAAAATGGTTTTATCTCATCTGGGGAAATCACATATTTAAATGATAATATCAAGCTTAATGAAATTACAAATTTTTCATTGCCAAAATATGTTAAAACAAAAATTATTAAATCTTTAAGAAAAGATATCAGTAATCTTGAAAAGGAATATATTAAAAATAAATCTATTGATATAGCAGATGAAATAGCAAAATTAAAAAATGATTTGGTTTATTTTATAAATAGCTTTGCTAAATTAAAAAAACAAGATGTTAGAAAACAATTGAAAAATATAAGAGGTAAAATATTTTCATATATTTTTCAAGATCCATCAAAAACTCTAAACCCATTATTAACAATTGGCTCTCAATTGATTGAAACTATTATGTTGCATAATAATGTAAATTATAAAGATGCAAAGATTAAAACAATTGCTTTATTAAAAAAAGTTGGTATAGCTGATCCAGAAAATGCTATTAAAAAAATACCTGCGGAATATAGTGGTGGGATGAGACAAAGAATAGTTATTGCATCTGCAATTGCTTCTAATCCAAAAATTTTAATTGCTGATGAACCCACAACTGCTTTAGATGTTACTATACAAAATAAAATACTTGATTTAATTTTTGAATTAAAAAAAGAATTGAATCTTACAATTATCTTTATTACTCATGATTTAGGAGTTGTAAGCAAAATTAGTGACAGAATATTTGTAATGTATGCTGGTAATTTTGTTGAATGAGGAAATAAAAAAGAAATCTTTTTAAATCCAATTCACCCATATACTTGAGCATTGCTAATGGCTATGCCTCAATTTTCAAATAAGAATGATAAATTATTTTCATTAAGTGGTACGCCACCCCAAATTGAAAATAAATGGGTTGGTGAACCATTTGCCAATAGAAACAATTATGCTTTGGAAATAGATTTTAAATTTGAAGCACCAATATTTGAAATTTCCAATACTCATTATGCCAAAACATGATTATTAGATTCAAGAGCTCCAAAATTTTCCAAACCTAAAGAATTAGAAAAAATTATTGCAGAATTAAAAAAGATAATAAAATAGTATGGAAAAAATTTTAAAGGTTAGAAACCTAATTGTAGAATATACCAAAGGGACAAAAACAATTAAAGCTTTGAACTCCATTAATTTTGATATTTTTCATGGTGAGAAAATTGGTATTGTTGGAGAAAGTGGAAGTGGTAAATCAACTTTAGCCAAAGGTATTTTGAATTTGGAAAAGACAAGAGGGCAAATATATTTTGAAAATAATTTAATTAACAACAATTTTATTAATTTTAGAAAAATTAACAAACAAATTTACATTAACCTTGATTTTATGAAGTTTTCATTCATGAAATTATTAAAAATATTCGATAGAGAAATTTCTCTCAAAATATACTCAGAACATTTGATAACTAAAATTAATGCAAACTTTGATGAATTTTTAAATTTGGTTAACAAAATATTTGATTTATATATTGATTTAATTAATACTTATAAGGATTTAAAAATCAGTTCCAACGAAATCACTAAAATTTTCTCTTACAAACAAAATATTTTATCTATTTTAGAATGTGCTTATAATTTAAGATTAATTTTAGACAAAGCTTCTAAAAATAAGAATATTGTTAATTCACAAAAGGAAATAACTAAAAATTTACAAAAAATAACTGATATTATTTTGTTATTAAAAAATGATTTAAAAATTTTCAAAGTCACAAAAAATAAATTAACACATTCACAAAAAAGAATGTTAAAAAAGGACATGCAAATAGTCTTTCAAGACCCTTCTCTTTCATTAAATGAAAGAATGAGTATTAAAGATATTATTGGAGAAGGTATATGTAATTTTAAAAAAGAATTATTAAATAATAATTCTTCATACAAAGAACAAATACATAAACAAATTTTAAATATTTTAAAAGAAGTTGCCTTACCAGAAAAAATACTTTCTAGATATGCTAATGAAATGTCTGGAGGTCAAAAACAACGTGTTTCAATTGCTAGAAGTGTTATTATGAAACCAAAATTTTTAATTGCTGATGAAGCAATTAGTTCATTAGACGTTACTATTCGAGCACAAATTCTAAACTTATTAAATAAATTTAAAAAGGAATTAAATTTAACAATTATGTTTATTGCTCATGATTTAAGTATCGTTAAATATTTTTGTGATAAAATAATAGTTATTTATAGGGGTAATATTGTGGAGATGGCTTCTGCAGATGAATTATTTAAAAACCCAATTCATCCATATACTCAAAATTTATTAAATTCTGCACCTTTAAAAGATAAAGATTTAATTTTAAACAAAAAAATAGAAGAGTATAACAATGATGACAAAATATATAAATTTTATCCAAGAGAGTTTAGTGAAGTTTCTAAAAATCACTGAGTTTATGCAAATAAATTAGAATTAAAAAAATGAAAAAAATAGTATGTCATTCAATTTAGATTTAAAAAAAGTTTTTGTACAATTGGCAGGGATCTCCTATAATTCTGCTGAGATTAATGGTCCTGGTTTAAGACAAGTATATTTTGCACAAGGTTGTCCGCATCATTGTAAAGGATGTTTTAATCCTGAAACTTGAAGCGAATTTGGTGGAAAAAAATACAGTTTAGAATTTTTGATTAAAGATTTGGAAAAAAATTATTCAATGCTTGAGGGCATTACACTTTCTGGGGGAGATCCAATACTCCAATATAAACTATTTTTGCCATTAATACTTAAAGCAAAAGAGCTAAAATTGGATGTTTGATGCTGAACTGGTTATACTTTTGAAGAGTTAACTACGTTTATGCAAACGGATTATGAATTAGTTACGTTTTTAAATAATATTGATGTTTTAGTAGATGGAAAATTTGTCATCAATAAAGCTGTTAAGAATTTAAAAACCTTAGAAGAACAAGAAAAGTATAAATTACGTGGTTCTACCAATCAAAGGATAATTGATGTCAAGCAATCCTTGAAACAAAACAAAGTGATTCTTTATAAATTTAACTAAACTATAACATTTTATAACATTTTATAACATTTTATAACATTCCCCTCTATAATAATATTATGAATATTGAATGTAAAGAATCAGAAATTATTGAATTTAAACAATCATTAGCCACCATTGATGATGCAATTAAAACAATTTCATCAATGCTAAACAAACATCACAGAGGTACAATTTATTTTGGTATCAAAGATGATGGCGAAATAATTGGTATCATATTAACTGATAAAAATAAAAGAGACATAGTTGAAAAAATTAAAACCAAAATAAAACCTATTATTTATCCTTCAATTGAAGAAATTAAAATTAATAACAAAACTATCTGTAAAATTTCTTTTGAGGCATATGACATACCATATTCTTTTGAAGGAAGATTTTATATTCGAGTAGGCACTACAACATCACAAATGGAAATAAGTGCTATTAAAGAATTAATTTCTAAAGACATTAGTCTTGAAATGGAAAAACGTGATTCATTAATAAGTTTGAATAATTTAGATACTGATGCTTTTACGTCATATAAAAATTTAATTAATGATAAGTACAAAAAATTTAGTGATGTAAAAATATTAGAAAAATTAGAATTAACAAATGGTAAAAATTTTAATAATGCTGGTAAATTATTGTTTTCCAATTCCTCATCAATAAATTTAAGAATGGCTATGAAATGACCAGATAATGCTGTTTATAATGATATAGAAATTAAAACTAATATTTGAAATGGTATTGAAAAATCCATAGAATATTTAAAACAAAATATAAATAAAAAAACCATTGTTTCAGAAAACCATTTACATAACAAAATAGAATATGAAATACCATTTGAATGTTTAAGAGAAGTTGTAATCAATGCATTTGTGCATCGACAATATCTAAATTCGGCAGAAAATATTATTACTATTACTGATAAGGAAGTTGTAATTTATAGTCCAGGTACCTTTATGGGAAACACAAAACCTAATGATTATTTATTTGGGGAAGGTATTAGTAGACGTAGAAATGAAATACTTGCAAATGCATTAAAGTTTTGTGGCTATATTGAAAAATTTGGTACAGGAATAAAAAGAACTTATGATATTTGTAAGGAAAGAGGGATTGATTTTAATATAAAAACTGATAATTATGGTGTATTTGTATCATTTTCACGGAATAATTTTTTAGATAATAAATCAAAAAATCAAAAAAATGTTGATGATTTGGATGAATTGAAAAATATCACTCCAAACAATTGGAAAATTTTATTATTATTAATTAAGCACAAGGAACTTAAAATAAGGGAAATTTCTAATAAAATTAAATTATCAGTAATGCAAACAAATAGATATATTAATAAATTAATAGAGGAAAAATTAATTATTAAAAATAATCAATATTGTTCATTAGGTTTGTTAAAAGAAAAAATATTATTCCATGCATTACTAACAATTGGATTTGATGATATTAATGATATAAACTATAACATTACCACAATTAAAAAAGAATGAGAACAAATATATAACTCTTCAAAACAAAAAGTTTTATTACATGAATTAATGAATAAATTTAATCATGTTAACTTTAAATATAATATCAAATATAGTGATTTGGAAAAATGTTTAGAATCACTTTATGATGAAATTCAAACTATGTGAATAAAACAATACAATATTTAATTCAACAAGACTAAGCAATTAATTTTTTAAAAAATTCATTAAATTTTTTATTCTTCGATTCATTAATTAAAAATATGGAATTTAAAAAAACACTTCTAGCTGTAAGTGTATCATAGTTTTTAGTGTTTAAATAAAATAAAATATCTTTATTAATATCACCTAGCACTATTTCATGAGAAACATTGATAACATTATTATTAATATCCATTACTGGTTCAAAATTAATTGAAGAATGTTTGAGACAATAGCCATTTAAATATTGATGTAATTCAGTGTTTTTCTCATTTTTATTAACAATGGAATTTAATTTAATATTTAAATCTTTATCTTTTGCAATCACATTAACATGAATATTACATTTTGCATTTGCTAAATGTATCAGCTTAATGTCTACATTTTGATTTAATATTAAAAAATAAATATCAATATCACTGTTAATAGTAATTTCTATTTTTTCATCTTTTAAAAAAATATATTTTATTTCTTTTTTGAACATACTGAAGATTTATTTTTTTTAATATTGGAATATTTCTCATACCCTTCCTTTTCAATTTCATTAATTAATTTAGTGCTATCAATTTTTTTGACTTCCCCATCTAACAATAATATAACTTCATCAACATTAATCAATTTTAAAAAATCAATTGAATGTGATACAATAATTTTAATACCTTTCATTTCTTTAATAGCATTAGCTATTTGTTTAGAAGCATCAATGTCTAAACCAGAATCAATTTCATCAAATAAAAAAACTGTATTTTTTTTATTCATTGCTGCTTGTATGATTTCCATTTTCTTTTTTTGTCCTCCTGAAAAATTAACATTAATATCACGGTTCAAAATTTCGTTTGGTAATGAAAATTTTTTAAGTGAATCTTGAATTTTTCTAAAATTTTCAACAAAATTCTTACTATTACTAATATTTTTTAATAGGTCTAATGTTTTTAGACCTTCAATTTCTATAGGATTTTGAGCTGAATAATATACACCTTTATTGGCAATTTTAAAAGTTTCTAAATTAAAAATTGACATATTATTAAAAATAATATCTCCATTTTTTTCTGTAATTGAATAATGATTCATTATTGTTTTTAGTAATGTTGATTTGCCACTACCATTTTTACCAATAATTGCATATGTTTTATTATTTTCAAATGTTAAATTGATATTATTAAGTATATTGGTATTATCTATTGTTACATTTAATTTTTTAATAACTAACCCCATAACTAAACAAATTGATAATTGAAAATTGAATTCCATCCAGTGTTTGCATGAATAATCGAAGATATGGTCGAACAAGATATTATTATAAAACCATAGAATAAAAAGGCAAAAATTCAAGAATCTATTCTATCCAAAAAGCCACCATGTCCTGGGAAATAATTGGCATAATCTTTAATGTCATTTTTTCTTTTTAGTAAACTAAAATATAAATCACCGAAAATTGATGATATACCAATTCCTAAAACAATAAAGAATGCAATTATTCATCATTCTCATTGTTGAGAATGGAAATTTAAAGTAGTTCCGGGAAAGAATTGGTTTCCAAAGAAGTTTCTCTCTATTCTTGAAAATAAATTTGAGTTTGAATTATTGGAATAATCTGCATATATATTAATAATAGCAAAAAATGTTAATAATATACTTACAGAAAATATTTGTCCACCAATAGCTCCCTCTCAAGTTTTTTTAGGAGAAATTTTTGGTGCCATTTTATGTTTACCAAAAAATACACCTGTTATCAAACCTCCAACATCACTTAAAATAGAAATTGCTAGTACACATATCAAGGAAGCGAAACCTCAGACAGTAGAAATATAAAATATCAAATTAAAAGCATATGAAATTATTAAAAATGTTAAGGGGAAGTTTTTTAAATTAAAATTAGAAAGATTTAAATTATTATTTTGTACAAAAATTATCAAAATTGATAAGCATATCAATGGTAAAATAACTAATATAGAAACATAAATATAAGCAAATATTTTATTATCATCTCCTATTAATGATAGATTAAAATATTTAAATACTGATAAAAATAAAAATGATGACGGTAAAACAATTGAAACTAACAATAATATGAAATATATTATCAAGAAAGATTTTTTTTCGAATTTAAAATACAAGTAACAAAGTTCCTTGGCAATGAAATAACATATTCAAATTAGAGATAGGAAAAAAAGTAAAACAAAGAGGAAACGAGTTCATTTTGGCAAAAATGATGCAAAGCCATCATCTTTAAAATCTGAAAAAGCAGAAAATAGAATAATTGTGATAATGAAAATAGCAAAAAATATGGAAGTTTTAACCCTTGTTAATAATGATTTCTTAAATTCATTGTTTATTGCATTCATTAATTTAAATTTTCATTAGTTCTTGTTCTTTAGTTTTAAACATATTTTCTAATTTTAAATTTGCATTTTTAATAGTTTTGTCCAATTCTGTTTCAAAATTTCTTTTTTGATCTTGTGTTAAAACTTCATTTGCTTTAATTTTTGTTTGTACCTTTTGTCTTTCTTGTCTAATACGTAATTTAGCAGTTTCTAAAAATTCTTTAACTTTTTTAACATTATTTTTCCTATTTTCCTCCGTTTGCATTGGAAAAACTAATTTAATTAAAACATCTTCACTTTGAATATTGCATCCTAAATTAGCATTTTGCAATGAACCAGACATCTCTTTAACTAATGATTTATCATATGGTTTCAATATTACAGTTCTTGCATCTTGTAATTGAGCATTAGCTAATTGCATAATTGGAGTTGACATGCCATAAGCATTAACTAAAACATTATTTAATATATTAACATTAACTCTTCCAGATCTTACTTTATCAAATTCTTTAGTTAATCAAGAAATAATGACATCAAATTCCTTGTTAAATTCTTGTTCAAAATCTTTTCATTCCATAGACTTATATTAATTATATTAATATATAAATGGATTTTTTTAAGATATTTTGTGATAAGAATAATTTTAATATTGTTCTATGAGTTTTAATATTCTACTCCTAAAATTTATAATAATTATAATAATTATTATAAATTTTAGGAGTGTGGATACAAAAAACAATCTATTTATGAAAGTATTGAGAAAACAGTATTTAAATGATTTAAGATTTATAAAAAAGTTAATCTAATAATTAATCTTTTAAAAATGAATAGGGAATAATATATACACCATCCTTGACACATGATATTGCATTTAATCCCACGATCACAGCTAAAAATTTTGGTGGATTTGTACCATTTTTAATCATTTTATTTTTAAAATTAATTAAGTTTTTAACTGCATCAGCAACTTTATCATTGCTTAGTTTTATTTCTATTGCTGCATATTCATTGGTGGTAAATTCCAAAATACAATCTATTTCTAAATTTGAATTATCTCTATAATGAAATATTGAAAAGTTTAAGGTGGACCCCAAAAAGTAGACAGTTACAAAATTTTCTACATGCCAAATACCACACGCACAAAACATATTAATTGAAAAATAAAATTTAAATTTATTGCTAAATATCTGTTTACTTC
>JAIRTE010000027.1 GCA_031255095.1 Mycoplasmataceae bacterium | reverse complement strand
GATCAGTTCGAATTTAAACCTGATCAAGCATTAAACACCCCTACTGATGAATTTAGCGCAATTAATGGTGCTGATGATTTGCATACATATACTGCAAAAACAAGTGTTAATTTTAGAGGTTTAGTGGGAATACAAAAAACTGAAACTAATACATTAGAGGCTTGAACTTTAACTAATGCAAGTAATATGATTTTAAATAGAACTGCAAAGTATTCTAATGCAAACAACTATCCTTTTTTATTTGCTGTTAATGATCCAAATGCATGATGCTTTTCATATACTAGTAGTACTACTAAACCAAATGGCAGTCAAAGTTATGGCTATGTTAATAATCAGCAAGGAGGTCAGGCATCAGAATATCTATATTTTGAAACTGTTACTGGGCATGATGGGCCTGGAACTGCATTGGCTGCTGGTAAATGTGCAAATGTGGCACAATTTGCTTTTGATCAAAATGGTGGATATAGTGTTGGTTTTAATGAAGCAGGACCCATTGGCACTAATCATGCGGGATCAAATGGCATAATACATTATGGTCCAGATGAAAGTGCTACTCAAACTGAAATTTTTCTTAAATATGCAGATGTATATGTTGGTAAACCAAAAGATGCTGTTTATTGGAATAGGGAAGCAACTGATGCATTCATATTACCTTTTAATACAAGTATAAAACATTTTGATACCATTAGTTGGCAAACATATTCTTCTATGAAAGAAGCTGCTGGTATAGATAATACTGGTAGGACAAATTTAGCTAATGGAATTAAATTACATATGCAAAATGAATTAACTTATGCATACAATGGTATGTACAATAACAAAGGAAAAACATTAGTTATTAAATATTTTTATTATGTTTAGTTTAGTTATTATTTCTAACTGCTAAGGCAGTAAAAGCAAATACTTTATCAGGGGTAGTAGAGGTAGTAGGAAAAAAACTAATATCTGTATATTGTAAATTACCTCCATTTAAAACAAAAAAACTACGGTCATATCAAGCTCCACCACTTATACTATAGCCAATATTGCAATTTAATTTTGTAACAAATTGTATTGAATACACAGTTGTAAAATAACAAAAATCTAGTACAGATCCAATATTACTTCCTGCATGGCGATAATTTATATCTGCTTTAGTACTACCACTAATATATTCATTGGTAGAAGGAATTACTTTTCCCCATTCTGAAAGTGAAGCAGGATATTGAGAAACTATCATTTTTTCATTGTAATTGCTACTATCATTTGTTATTGTAAAAGGACAACTTCCAAAAATTGTATAACCAGCAGGCACAGGCGAACCAAATTTAAATTGAACATCATGCTTCTCAAACTTTGCGCTAACTCCATATGAACTATGTGCAGCACTAATAATCATTTCCATAGGTACTTTTAAAGTATCTGGATATTTAATATATGATTCAAACATACAAGAACATTTAGCAGTATATGTATGCAAATCATCAGCACCATTAATTGTGCTAAATTCATCAGTAGTTGTGCTTAATGCTTGATTAGGTTTAAATTCAAACTGCTCAAACTTAACATTAACCACTGCTGAGCAGCCAGATAAGTTCTGTGTTATCGTATTCTTATCATAGAATAGTTTGCCAAAATCTTGTGCAATAGTAGGATCAATTCAATCTGTGTCACTACTGCTACCAGTCCCACTCTTAGCACCTGCGAAAATATAAAATTTAACAAAATGTATTAAATATAAAAGATTTATTATACAAAAAAATATAAAAAAATTTTATTGTGACCATTTTGATGCAGTTACTTATAAAACCATTGTTATGAAAAATAATTTTACTTTAAATATCAAATATTGTTTAAAAGGAGGTAAAAAATAATGCCTTTACCAGTTTTAAAAGTAACTGTTGGCACACCATTCTTTAGACATTATGGGCGAGATTTTATGCGAACTTTTGATACATTATATACATATTTTAAACAAGGTCAGGAAACGGGCAATCTTAGTCTTTGTGTAAGCAAAATAAATGAAGTGTTTGAGGATGACCATGAAAAATTTCAAATATTTGCTTGCCATTTATCAACATTTTTAACAAAGAAAATTTCCAATGTAGAAATATTTACAGGCAAGACATTAGCTAGAGTGCAATATGAACAAGAGTTAGTTGCGGCACGAAAAAAATTAAGTAAAGTGCAAAAAACTCTAGCTCAAGAACAATTAAAATTAGGAAAAATTGAACTCAATGGAATAGGTTGGTATGGTAAGTGAAAACATAAGAGATTATCAGCTACCGTTGCCAAATTAGAGCAAATGGAAAGTAGCACCACAGAAAGTATTCGAGATATAATAGATATTAAATCTTTTGCTTGCACAAAAAGTATCTCTGCAGATTTTGCCACACAAAAAAAAGAAATTGAAACTAGTAGGAACTATATAAATTTCCTAAATTTATTGAGTAGCACTGCTGACCAGAAACTGTCTGACTACAATATTTCTGTTGAAAATTCAGAAAATACTCCTGAAATAGATGAAAATAAAAGCATGTTGTTACAAAGTTGTGTCTGCATACAAACAGCTACAAAAATTGCTGTACAAAATTTCACAGAAAGTGCACAGCAATTCAATGAATCAGTAGATTTATTTAAAGCAAAAAAACAATTTTTTATTGCTGATGCAGATTATCACATTTCTGATAAAATTAATTACAAAGTTGCACATAGTAATAGTAGTGAAAAAGAAAAAAGGGAAGCTGCAGTGGTGGTACAAGAATCTAAATGCACTAAAATTCTTGTAGTAATTGGAAGTGCAATTAAACAAGTTATAAAGAAAATGAAAGAAACTCCTCATAATCCTACAGTAAATTTAACACATCACACACATGCTGAAGGTGGGTTATCTGCAAATGCAATGGCATTAACAGATTACATGGGCGGTGTTAAATATCAGCCGCCAATTATACCTGTTAAAAAACAAGTGGATGTGGATTTAACAGATAGTTAAATTAAAAACTATAGAAAAATAGAAATTTGATGAAGAATTATGTAATAATTCTAAGGCATGTGCCCCAATTTAAGGGGTTTTGGTTTAACTTCAAATTGTCATGATCTAATTGTTTTTAGTCATCATACTGCCTAAAATTAAAAAGTTAAAGTCATTTTCCAAATTCATTATGAGCTATTGACTTAACAAAATTACTATTTTAGCAAAAATGTTTATAATTTTAGTATGTTTGATCGTAAAAAATATTTAGAAAAAATATTAGAAGAAAAAGATTCTCATTTTATTAAAGTAATTACTGGAATAAGGAGAATTGGAAAAAGTACATTATTAAATCAAGTTAGAACTAAATTTAATCAAAATTTCATTATTTACAACTTTAATGATGCAAGAATAGTTAAAAAATACAAATGAGAAACATTGCTTAATGAAATAGAATCAAAAGCTAATGCTTTTAAAACTAATTATGTATTCTTAGATGAAATCCAAGAAATAAAAGATTTTGAAAAATGTATTATTACACTTTTTGAACATCAAAATTTAAAATTTGATATTTATTTAACTGGTTCAAACTCACATATGTTTTCTTCAGAATTAATTACTTTATTCACTGGTCGGACATATGAATTAACATTATTTCCTTTTTCATTTAAGGAAATAATAGAAAATAATATTATTAATTCAGAATGGGAATTAAATAAAAAATTTGAATATTACATTATGCATGGAGGAATGGGAATAATAATCGATCGTTACAATAACAGTGAAAAAGTATTTGAAATATTAAAATCAGTTTATGATTCTATTTTTACTAAGGATTTAATGAATAGACATCATATTAAAAACATTGATTCAATTACTAAAATAGCTAAATTTATTTTCAATCATATTGGCAGAAATATTTCAGCTAATAATTTAGAAAATTATCTAGTTTCTAATAAAGAAATTAAAATAAGCAAAGTAACAATTTTAAATTATTTTATGTGATTAAATCAAATATTTTTAACTACTAAAATAAATTATTATGATATAAAAGGTAAAAAAATATTACAAACAAAATTTAAATACTATGCAACTGATTTAGGAATATTAAGTATTAATACTTCATTTAATGTAATGGATAATTATGGTTATAGACTAGAAAATTTAATATTATTAAAATTTTTAGAAGAAGGTTGAAAGGTATATACTGGTAATGATCGCTATGGTAATGAAATTGATTTCATTATTGAAAAAAATTTTATTAAAAAATATATCCAAGTATGTGATGAATTAAATGAAAATAATTATTTAAGAGAATCTAGAAGTTTATTATCCGTAAATGATGGATATGAAAAAATTATTTTATGTATGAAAAACAATAAAGCCAGAGAGGATGATGGAATTAAAATTATTAACATTGTTGAATGAATTTTAAAATAAAATTCGAAGCTAAATAAAAATGTTGTAAACTTATTTTTTAATAATTTTAGCACATCTTGGACATAAATCTCCATCCAAAATATTTGCATCATAATAGTTTCAACATCTTTCACATCTAACAAGATTAGCATTTTCAGCTTTTACTAAAATTTCTTCATTATCAGAATTATTAATAATAACTTTAGCAACATTCAAGTATTTTGCTAAATCTTGATCACTAAAATTATGTTTATTATTAAAAGTAATTGCTACTAATGCTTGTGTATTTTTGTTAATTTTCTTTTCAGCTTTTAATTTTTCCAAAACAGCAAAAACTTGATCTTTAATTTTAAAAAATTGTGTTCATTTTTCACTATCAACTTTTTTATATTCAATATTGTCTAAATTAAAACATTCTTTATTTATCTCTAAAAATAAAGATTCTTTTTTGTTAGGGCAATTGAAGTTATCATACACTTCTTCAGCAGTATGAGGCATAATAGGAGCTAAACTTAATAAATAACCAAATAAAATTTGATATAAAACTGTTTGGATTGCACGACGCTTTGGATCATTAGCCTCATCGCAGTATAGAGTATCTTTAATGATATCAAAATATCAACCTGATAAACTACTAACATGATTTAGTGTTGTGTTAACAACATCAGTAAAATCAAAGTTGTTATAAGCCTCATCTATAATTCTTAAATTCTTAACTAAATCACTAACTACCAAATTATCTATTTCACTATAATTAGTATTTCAGTTCTTGTTAGGATCAAAATCACTTATATTAGATAATATGAATTTAAATAATGTGTTTCTTATACGACGATACATTTCTGAAACTTGAACAAATATAGTTTTGCCAAATTTAGCATCATTTTTATAATTTGCAGTAGCAACAGAAAGACGCAAAATATCAGCTCCATATTGATTAAAAATATCCATAGGATCAATAACATTACCAATTGATTTTGACATTTTTACTCCATTTTCATCATTAACAAAACCACATCCCAATAAACGCTTATATGGTGAATTAATACCACCAATAGTACCTAAAATCATACTTGAATTAAATCATCCTCTAAATTGATCTTTACCTTCTAAATAAACTTCACATGGTGTCTCTATGCCATATTTTTTAAATATACTTCAAGTTGTACCAGAATCAAATCAAACATCTAAAATATCAGTTTCCTTTCTATATTTTTTGCCAGTATTCAAATATTTTTCAGTTAAAAAATATTCAACTGGTTTATAAAATCAAGCATTAGTGCCTTCCTTAGAAATAATATCAATTATTTTTTTATTCAATTCTATATCCATTAATGTGTTTTCATTTTCATCATAGATTACAGTAATTGGCACACCTCAATATCTTTGACGTGAAATACATCATTCATCTCTTCCTCCAATTGAAGAAATTAATTGTTCCTTGTTAATAATGTTAGGATAATTAACATTTTCACAATTTTCTATCATTTTCGATTTTAATTTATCAATATCAATAAATCATTGTTTTGTAGCTCTGAACATGATTGGCTTCTTTGTTCTTCAATCTAAAGCTACAGAGTGAGTAATCTTATCAGCTTTTAATAAACAATTTGCAATTTTTAGACGCTGTATTATTTCATCATTAGTGCTTTCATAAAATTTACCAACTAATGTTTTATCATGACATTCATCAGTAAATTTACCATCAGCACCTATTGGGGCATAAGGTTTAATACCATATTTTTTACATGCAATGTAATCTTCTTTACCAAAACCACTTGCATTGTGTACTAAACCTGATCCACCTTGATTTGTAACATAATCTGCCAAAATTACAGGAGAAATTAAATTATTATACAATGGATGAACATATTTAATATGTTCCATATCTTTTCCACTAATTTTTTCGACAATATGAGCATGAGGTATATTTAATTCATCCTTCAAATCTTCAAATCTTGAATCTAAAATAATATAATGTGTATTTTCATCAATTTCTAAACGATAGTAATTGAAATTTGGATTAACAGCAATTGCTTGATTAGAAGGTAAAGTTCAAGGTGTTGTCGTTCAAACAACCATTTTATCACCTTTTTTAATAAAATTATTTCCTTCAACAACTTCAAAAGTTAAGTAAATTGAGTTGCCTTCAACATCACCATATTCTAATTCAGCTTCTGCTAAACTAGTTTGTGAAGATCAAGATCAAAAAACAGGTTTTAAATCCCTGTGAGCAAGATTATTTTCTAATGCATTGAAAAAAACTTTAATTTCCTCTACTTCAAAATCAGGATCTAAAGTTTTATAAATATCTTTAAAATCAGATACTGTACCTAATCTAATTTGTGCTTTTTTTTGTAATTCAATTTCAGCAAGTGCAAAATTGCGGCAATTATCTCTTTTTTCATGTATAGGTATATTTTTATCAACATTAACACCTTTTTTAATTAATTGAATTTCGATTGGCATTCCATGTGTATCTCAACCAGGAATAAAATGTGACCAATATCCTTCTAAAAACCATCGTCTAGTTAAAATATCTTTTAAAGTCCTATTCATAGCATGGCCAAAATGCATTGGTCCATTAGCATATGGTGGTCCATCGTGAACAACTTTTTGATGTTTACGGTCTCTAGAAGCTAACATTTTTTGATAAATTTCTTTATCTACTCAACGCTTTTGAATTAAAGGCTCCTTTATAGGAAGATTAGCCTTCATTTCAAAATTTGTTTTTAAAATATTTAATGTATCGTTATAATTACTCATAAAATAATTATAAATGTTACAGCATGGCATTTAAAATCATATTTTTCTTAAATTTTTATTAAACATTACACATTATATTTATTTTTTATTTTTATTAATATAGTTTTATTTTCCAAATAATGTTATATATTAACATTAAATAATGAAAATAAAGTCTCATAGTAAAATAGCTAAGCAATTAAGAGAAGAATGCGAAAAATTAATTATTACCAATAAACATTTGCAAAAAACAACTCGCCGATACACTGAAATGTTTAATATTCAAAAAAAATTAATGGATGACTACTTGCAAAAAATAAGAACTAAAAAAATTTAAACAGACTTTCAATTTTTGGAGTGTTTTGAAGATAAATGTACTTTCGCAGATGCTCAGAGTAGTACTGGTGCTAATGATGAGCCAGGTTGAATTGATCCTACTATTGCACAAGATTTTGGTAAACTATCATATATTAAAGATAGTATCAATAATGTACTCTCTGGCTGCTCTGCAGTAGTTACTGTTAAGTTTGAGCAATTTGATTTTGCAGTAGCTTCGAAGAATGATAGTGCAAATGAATTTACAACAATAACTACAAGCGATAAAAGTATCCATACCTATACTGCTAAGACAAGTGTTATTTTTAGGAATGTAGCAATGGATATTATACCATTCACTGTTACAGAAGATAATGTAGATATAAAAGTATTAACAAAAAGAGTAATACCAGCAGGATATATGCTTAATTTTCATTTGAATCATTGGGGAGTACCATTAGCTATCGGTTTTGGAGGTTCCGATTCTTTTTTCGATTATAGTGAAATTCAACGTTTTATTAAAGAGGGTGCTGTTGATTATGCTAATAATTCTCACATGCAAGCTATTGTAAGTCAAAATAGTGAAACTTCTAAAGGTATTAAACGTTATAATCTTTCATGAGACTTTGCTGATTTAGTTGTTCTTACAGATATCCCAGATAATGGTGTGTTGCTTACTTTTAATGCGAAAGCCAGCGAAATGGGTGCTGGTTGAGTATGAGGTTCTGGTATTGCATATAAACTTAGTTAATAAAACACACAACATAATCATTTTATGTAACAAAATTAAGCATAATAAAAATATTTATTTTTTGCAGTATTGAGTCATTTTCATATAAAATTAAATGTTGTACTAATGATATTTGCAGTTCTAAATATAGTAAAAATATTTGATAACCAAGTTTTTTCCATTGTTGTTATACATATTATTGTATGCATAAGTTAATTCATTTTGCATATGTAATTTAATTCCATTAGCCAAATTTGTTCGACCAGTATCATTTATACCACTGACAGCTTTCATTGAAGAATATGTTTCATAACTAATGGTATTATAGTGATTTATACTTGTGTTAAATGGCATTATGTATCCTTCAGTTGTTTCCCTATCCCAATAAACTGCATTTTTTGGTTTGCCAACATACACATCTGCATATTTAAGAAAAATTTCAGCTCTGTCAGCTGATTCATTTGGGCCTCAATGTGTTAATGCTTGTGATCCATCTACACCACCTGTTCCCGGGTGAGTGCTTGATAAAGGCCCTGCTTCATTAAAACCAATACTATATCCACCACATTCTTGATTAGAAGCATATTGCACTACATTTGCACATTTACCAGCAACTAACAAATTACCAGTTCCAGTATGACCAGAAACAGATTCAAAATATAAATAATTTGATGCCTGTCCACCACGCATATTATTGACATAACCATAACTCTGGGTACTTATTGATACAGAAGTACTAGAGCCACCATATACATAGCATCAAGCATTTGGATCATTAACTGCAAATAAAAACGGATAGTCATCTGTATTAGAATATTTTGCTGTCAAATTTAATATCATATTTGAAGCAGTTTTAGGCATAGTATTTCCTGATGGATAAGTTCAAGCATTTAATTCATTAGATACAGTTTTTTGTATTCCAACCAACCCTCTAAAATTAACACTAGTTTTAGCGGTATAGGTGTGGTTATCTTCGATAGTTGATGGAATAGGATTGAAATTTGTTACTGCATTATCAGCATATTCACTTTTAATCTCAAATTGATCAAATTTAACTGTAACTACAGCTGAGCAGCCAGACAACACACCTCCAATTTTGTCTTTAATATATGATAGTTTACCAAAGTTTGATACATCAATCGTTTGTGTATTCGGCACTGTAATACTACTCTTAGCACCTGCGAAAGAACATTTTATCTTCAAAACACTCCAAAATAAAAAGTAAGGTGGACCCCAAAAAGTAGACAGTTACAAAATTTTCTACATGCCAAATACCACACGCACAAAACATATTAATTGAAAAATAAAATTTAAATTTATTGCTAAATATCTGTTTACTTC
>JAIRTE010000012.1 GCA_031255095.1 Mycoplasmataceae bacterium | reverse complement strand
TTTTATAAAATTTTGATAATTTGTGTATAACATAACCCTGTTTTACCAATTCATCACCAAGTTTAGATGCTTTCTCTCCGTTTCTAAATCTTCTGATTATTTGAAGTCGTAGCTCATTAGTTATTTTTAAATATTTTCTGTATTTATATACTTTATTATCTCAATTCATAGCAAGGGGTGTAGGGTTCTACAAAAAAATGGGCCTAGCTTAGATATCTTTTAATATATTTTCTTTTAATGTTTCTTGGTTTCCGCTCAAGTTTTGATTTTGCAAAGCAGAATTTTTTTCTGGTATAAAAAGCTTTTTGTTGCCATTTTTTACATTTTCTTTATAAAATTTTGTTTCATAAATAGGAGTTCTATTACAAATTATTGGTCTACATCCAGCTAATCAAATTAAAATTTTTGGAAATAATTTTAATAATTCTCCTGCACTAATAATATCTTTTTCAAATTCAGTTGTAGTTTTAGAAATTTTATTGTCATCGCCCTTAACTGTTGTAGTTTTTTTAGCAGTATATGTTCCAAATGCTCCACTCCATTCTCTTGCTTGTTCTAAATTCTTAACTTTAACGATTACTGATAGGTCACAATTATTAGCAATAGTAGTACCATTTCTTCCATATCTATCAATTAATTGTTGTTTATCTTGAAATATTAACATGCAATATATTGATTTATAAAGACAAGTAGTAAGTAATCCATCAAGATTATAAATTGGTGGAATATTGCCAATTTCATCACCAATTAAATAAATTGGACGCGCTTCTTTATTATTACATCTGCTTTGTTTAGAAGTAATAGCATGTATCACTTTTTTTAAATAAATATTAGTGATATTTTTTAAATTTGGCCTATCATTATCAATAATGATAAATAATGCTGTTGGAATTTCATCAAAGTTTTTTAAATCTACATCAGTTCCACTTGTTAGTTTTGTAACACTAGCATTAGAAATAAAACTTACTGCCATTGAGGCATTTGCTTTAATACTTTCAAAAGTAGCTTTTGCATCTTGTCCAACACTTAATACTGCTTTATATAAATGAACAAGATTTTTTCCTTTTGTTAATTCTTCAATTTTATTAATTAAGGCAATTCATTTTTCAACTCCATTATTATTAAAATCATTTAACAATGATAACAAAGTAAAGTTATCTTTTGTTTGTGCTGGATTTGGAAGGATTGATAAATCTAAATTGTAATATAAAATCATTTTTCAATAATCTCTTGCCTTTATTGTTCAGATATCATCACCTTTCTTAGTTGCATCATCAGGAACTAATGCCATCATTAATTCGTCAACTAAATCTGTAAGATTTTGATGTGCTTCATATTTTTCATTTTCTATATCTGAATTTTGATAAGTTTGATATGCCTCTCAAATATCAGTTAAAGGGTTTATTTTATTTGAATAATTGGCATTAATGATATCAAGTTTATATATTCTATATCCTTGTTGCTTTAATACATCAACTGTTAGTTCATATAGTTCACCTTTGGGATCAGTTACAATGAAACATGGTTTTTCTTTGCTATATGCATTAGCAAAGATTGTTGGCAAAACATACCCTGTAGTTTTGCCGGAACGACTCATACCATAAACCAACATATGACATCCTGGATTGTAATGCTTATAACGTATTTCGCCTTTTTTCATTTTAGAATCCAATATTCAACCTTTTGGGCCTTCATTAGAGGTTAAAGGCAAATAAATACTATTTTTCTTCATTTCTTTGCCTTTAAAATTTCCTAGTTTGTCAAATTCTTTTTTATCCATAAAACCAGAGTTTGTTGTTTTTTCACTGCATTTTTTTAGATAACTAAAATATCAACACAAAAAACTAATTCAACAAATTCCTGAAACTGCAACAGTTACTATACTAGTTCAGTAATTTGTTGGCGAATGTAATAACACATTAAAAATCAAAAACATTCCTAAAACCACTAACAAATAAATTGCTATTAGAGATATAGTAATTGTTAAAAATATTTTCCACAAAGCAGTTCCAAAATTTTTCATCACCTTCGCATTAATTATATTATTTTTTCGACAAACAGGATAATAGTAATCTATAACAAATTTTTATAATACCTATATACTTGTATATAGGTATAAAATAGTCAGCATGCTAAACAACAAAGCTTATCAGATTTTATTATAAATTGTATTGACGAATTTCTATTCATGGTGTAAATTTTTCGCGCTTGTTTGTCAATTTATTTAACAAATAAATATTAATTTGCCATCTACCACCTACTACATGTACGCAAATAGATGCATTACGATATGAATAATCATGGAAGGAACCCTGATCCCAATATCCATATGGTTTACTTTCAAATGGTTTTTGTTTTTTAGAATCATCTACAGGTTGATACAAATCAGGTGGATATGAAGTGTATGTAATAGTTTTATCAAAATCATATTTATTATTAAAGTTTTCTTTTATTGCAAGTAAGCCTGTATCAACACTTAAACTACCTGTATATGGAAAAACATATATTGGTACAGCTATACTTAAAAAGCCTACAAATGCTGGACAATCTTTATTCAATTCTTCTAAACTTTTTTTAGAACAACTTGTAGTTAGAACAACCATTGGTGCTAATATCCCAGTCCCAAAAATTATAGGGATGATAAATTTTAAAAATTTATTCATTATTTACTTCCTAATAAGATTATAATCTTCTTATTCAATATTTGTTGTTCAAATTGCATAGAAATATCATATTGATCAGATTGACTTATCAAATTCGAAACATAAATATTTTTAAGATTTATTATTTTATTTTTAACATCATCAAATAAAAGTTTATATGATGAAATTTTACTTTCTTCACTTTTTCTGGCAATTAATTTATATCGATTTGGGATTATGCAAAATTTAAGATTTTTATTATTCATTCTAAATCTTGTATGAATCATTGTTAATCATATCATTAACTGCTTCATTAGCATAACCGTTACATGTATATGGTACACAAACTCAATTTGCAAAATCATTAATCTCAACTTAAACCATCAAATGCGGGTGTACTATCAATGATTATATACTTGTATGCATTCGACTTATTGATTAAATTTCTTATTTTTTTTTAATTGCACCAATTTCTTTAAGATAAGAACTTAAACCTAAGTTTATAATTTGATATTAATATTAAAAGATTTTTAATATTAATATCTTTTTCAGTAATTAAAGCACCATTAGCTTAGTTTCATTTTTTAAAACTGAAACTATATTTTTATTCCCTGCATCATTTGGATTAAAACCAAAAGATTTAATTACATGCCCTTGCTGATCTAAATAAATAATCAAAGTTTTACCTTCTCCACCTCCCTAATGGTAAAAATGATAATTTTAGCCATTTTCTTCTTCTAATAAAATTTGTTGTTTGATCATCGCTTCTAAATATTCAGAAGTAGAATAACCTTTGTTCTTAGCAATTTTGCTAATTTTGCTAACTAATTGTTTTGAAAGATAAAAATTTATCCTTTTTTTATCCAATTCAAATTTTTGTTTCGGCGGTATTAAACCAATTTTGTTAGCATATGCATATTCTTGCTTTTCACATATTTCACTTGATTTATGTGCTTCACCTATATTTGTAATTTTAATATCTGAATCATTTTGTGAAAATGTTTTATTTATTGGTAATCTTTTTTTCATAATTATATTATACAATAACTTTATTAATTAATTAGTTATTTTTTTATATTAGATGATTGATTAACTATTTATACAATACTATGCATAAAATAATCATTATACTTTATGTATATGAAAAGAACTATAATTCTATTTTCTTTTATTTTAATTGTTTTAATTCTTTAACTTTTTTATCAAGTTTGGGATCAGAGTAAAGTAAAGTATTAATAGTATTCAAACAATCAAAATTTCTTTGATCAATATTTGCAACGGTCATTTTTTTAGCAACATTGGGCAAAAATGGGAATTGATTAATTATTTCATGTATACAATTGTGCATTTGATAATCAGAAATAGTTGGTGTAATGTAATCACTATCTCTGCTATGTTTAAATTTCAGTTCATTAACTAAAAAAATTTTAATGTCATTATATGCTTTAGTTTTTAAGCTAGGCCCATTTTTTTGTAGAACCCCGCACCCCTTGCTATGAATTGAGATAATAAAGTATATAAATACAGAAAATATTTAAAAATAACCAATGAGCTACGACTTCAAATAATCAGAAGATTTAGAAACGGAGAGAAAGCATCTAAACTTGGTGATGAATTGGTAAAACAGGGTTATGTTATACACAAATTATCAAAATTTTATAAAAAGCAAAAA
>JAIRTE010000032.1 GCA_031255095.1 Mycoplasmataceae bacterium | reverse complement strand
TACATAGTATATAACTAAAATTTTTAAAAAATTTTTGTAATATATACAAAGTATATATTAAATTTTTTTTTCTCCTCAGCACAACATCAAACATGGCCTAAAAAATGCATCAAAAAAGTAGGTTAAAATTTTTGTGAAATTTTTAATAGTTTTGAGATTTTTTAATGTAAGAACGAAATATATGGCTTTTAAGCTCAATTATTTGAATTCTTAGTATCATACTACCATTGCCAAGCTTTTTATTGCTTAAAATGGCTGTTTAAGCCATTTTTGGACAAAATAAACAAAATATCAATCGCAACCCATAAATTGCATATATTATTTTCCTATAAGATATCTTTTGGCACACACAAAATGGGACAAAATTAAAAATTTTTATATAATTAAGTTAAGGTTCATTTGTTATCCCCTGGGAAATTCTCGAAAAAGCAAATGCTCAATTAGACACTGGTTCTGCCAGTGTTTTTTTGTTATTATGGTGTTCTTTAGAATAATTTAAAGATAAATTTCAAACACAAAATTTTTTTAGTTATAATAATATTATCGAAGTGCAAGAGATTATTTAATTAGTCGATAGTATTGCATTAAGATAGTTAAACTGATCTTAAATTATGGCTCCTAAAAAAGAAATTACAAGAATTGCAAAAATCCAATTAGTTGGAGGTCAAGCTCGTCCTGGTCCTGCTTTGGCTTCAATTGGTATTAATATGGCTGAATTTACTAAGCAATTTAATGATAAAACTAAACAAAGAAATGGTGAAGTTGTTCGTACTACTATTACTGCTTTTAATGATAAGTCATTTAAATTTGAAATTAAAGATTCTGAACCAGCTTCTGTAATGCTTAAAAAAGTTGCTAAAATCAATACTGCTGGTAAAAATCAATTAACTGATAAAGTTGCAACTATCACAAAAGAACAAGCTTTAACTATTGCTAAGGCAAAACTTAATGACACTAATGCTTATACAGAAGAAGCTGCTTTAAGAATGATTGCTGGTACTGCAAAAAATATGGGTATTGTTATTAAAGATGTTGAACCAGCACCTTTGAAAGGAGTAAAGAAAAAAATTAACCAAAAGTTAATATAGTTTGTTATGGGTAAAAAATATAATGCAGTAAAAGCTTTGGTTGACAAAACAAAATTTTATTCTATTACTGATGCTATTGAACTAGTTAAAAAAACTTCAATTACTAAATTTGATTCATCAATTGAACTTTCTTTGAAATTAAACCTTGATACAACTAAAGCTGAACAACAACTAAGAGGTACTATATCTTTACCATATTACTTTGGAAAAAGTGTTAAAGTGTTGGTAATTGATGACACAATGACCCCTGAAAAAGCAAAAGCTTGTGGTGCTGATTTCTTTGGGGCAATGGAAAAAATTGCTGAAATTAAAAGTGGTTGATTAGATTATGATGTAATTGTTACTACACCTAAATTTATGATTGAATTGTCTAAATTAGGTAAAATTTTAGGACCTAAGGGTTTAATGCCAAACCCAAAATTAGGTACTGTAACTATGGATACTGTTAAAACTGTTACTGAAATTAAAAAAGGTAAATATAATTACCGTACAGATTCATATGGTAACATCCATATGTTAATTGGTAAAGTTTCTTCAAAAACTGAACAAGTTGCTGAAAACTTAAAAGTATTTTTAGAATTCATTATTTCTAAACGTCCTAGTACTGTAAAAGGTGATTACATTCAAAAAATATTCTTATCTTCTACAATGGGCCCATCTGTAAAAGTTCAAAAATAGTTCCCCATAATACATTCTGATTGGAGAAATAATTTTAAGTACTATGAAGCTAAAATGGTTTATTTAACTACTTTTTGATAAACTACATTATTACCAGCACCAACTCTCTTAATTTGAGAAAAACCTAAAAGTTTTAGCAATATTTTTTTGGCACCTGAGGGTGTAACTTTGAATATTTTTTCAATATCACTACGTCTTAAATGTTCATGTTTTTTAAATCATTCGTTGATTTTATTTTCATATTTATTGACAACACTTGTAGTCGGAAAAGTACGAGATTTAAAATGTCGCTGCATTCTAACCAAAAACTCTTCTAAAAAGTTAAATGTGTTAGTTTTAAAACACATTTTAATAATGTTATCATATTCATCAGCAATTTCCTTTAAGATAACAAATGGTTGCAAGTTATTATTAATGCATAATTTTAAATTAATAAAAATATTAATTATGTATGTATATGTGTTAAATGGATTCAAATATTGAAATAATACATGGAATCTTGAAATCTCTTTGATATTAAAAGTTACAACTTTTTTCAAATTAGCAACAAATTTTTCAAGTATTAAATGCAGATTTTCATCATTACTTGAATATTCTTTATTTAACATACTATATCATAATAAAATTACATCAACAGAAATTTCATTATCAAGTGTAGAAACAACATAATCATATAAAACACAACAATTTTTAATTAATGTGAGTGTTTCATCATCATATTTATTTTTTAATAAAACCTCAAATTTTGCTGTTTGATAAGCATTATGTTGCATAACAGTTGTGACATCAGCTGGTAAAACATTTGTTTCTTTTATTAATGACACAACATTAGAAATAAAATGAATTTTAGTTTTATTAAAAAAATCAACATTTTGGAAAAATAATTCTTTTATAGTCATTGCTATGTTATATACTTATTATAAGTATTGTAGCATATAAGTGTCCACAAAAAAATAATATATAATTTATGTTAATGACATTTTTTAATATTTAAAACTAAATATTGACTTTACTTAATTGAAATTTATTAGAATAGACATATAAAATTAATATGCTTATAAAAAAAATTCTTATACTTTCAGATACACATGGTGATGAAACACAATATGTCAAGATTATTGAAAAAACAAAACCTGACCGTGTATTACATGCTGGTGATTTTTATGATACTAAAAATCCTGATATTATTTTTAACCAGAAAAAATTTTTGAAATATGTTGATTATTTTGTTGATGGTAATCATGGCTTAAAACACAACAAATGAAAACAATATAAAAAAATTGATAATGACACTGATAAAAGTATTTTTTATTTTGACAATTTAATAAATGATTACCAAGTATTTACTATTAATCAAAAAAAATTCTTGTTAATTCACATATTTAAAGCAGCTCATGATGATTTCTGATTAACTTCTAAATGAGATGAATACAAGGAAAAAGTTAATGCAATAATAGAACGTTATAAGGTAGATTATGTTGTTTTTGGACACACACATAAAGCTGAAATTATACAAAAAAATAATTTTTTGGCTTTAAACCCTGGTAGTTTAACTAGACCAGAATTACAGCCAACTGGTTCATATATCATTGGTAAATGAATAAACAATTCATTTGTTTTTAAAATTAAATATTTAAAAAAATAATTAATATCTCAAGAACAACATTACATAGGCATGGAAACATTAGAATATTTAGGATTCATATTTGCCTTCAAATAAGCATTATGCTGTCCTGAATTATAACCATTGCCGTTGTCATGACCTAATGACACTAGAGATGTAATTGCACTTACGGCTGTGCTTACTAAAGTAGCAACACCCATCATTGCAACTCAAAGCACCATAGGTGCTATTCCACCACTAATGTTATTTTTTTCATTTTTGCTAAGTAATTCCATTTTGCTGATCCTCCTTTCAACATATACTACAAGAAAAACGTCAAAAAATGGACAAAAAATTTTAAAAAATTTTATTACCTATCAAAGATAGGTAAAAATGCATGATTTTTTCATAATTTGTTAAATTTGCGGACACTTTTTGATATTTTTAAATGTTTTGGTTATTTAAAAAATTCAGAGCTCAAATTTCAACCCACTTTTTTGATGCATTTTTTAGGCCATGTTTGATGTTGTGCTGAGGAGAAAAAAAATTTAATATATACTATGTATATATTACAAAAATTTTTTAAAAATTTT
>JAIRTE010000023.1 GCA_031255095.1 Mycoplasmataceae bacterium | reverse complement strand
ACAAACTATTTAAATAGCTTTTTTCAATTTAATGATTATTTTGATAACAAATCACAAAATCTAAATGATAGTGTTTATGACACAAATATCTTAACTAAAATTTCTAACATTGAAGAATTAGAAAATAGTCTAAATTTTAATTTAGAATATAAATTTGATTTAGAAGATTCCGAATCACAGTTCTTTAATTTTGAGTTGGGTTTGAAATTTCCTAAACAACCATTAAGTATTTCGGAATTTTATGAATCTCATAGTTTTGCTTTAAATAATGAATATTCATGAGATGATGTTGAGGAAAATTATTGGGGTAGAATGCTTCAATATAATTATGAAAATACTGAAACATTTTCAACTTCATTAGGTAACCAAGGTTATTACATCAAATGTCATAGACCAGGTTTTGTAGGACCAAATAATTGAGATGTTCGTGATTTTCACTCATATGCTCAAGATTTTAATGTGGGTTTGCAATTTAACAAAATTGATAGCTACACATTATCAATTTTAAACGAAGGAATAACTATAAATGCACTTAAAGAAATGGGCACACTTTCTAAATTTGATTGAGCAGTAAAAATGTTAGGTCAAGGTTTTGTATTTTATGATAGAGATTTCATTGGCGAAGATGGCTATGGTATTTCATATACAAAAACATTAACTAATATTAATCCAATATATGAAGGTAAAGCTATAGGTGAAGCATTAGATTTAGATGGAGCAGGTGGACATAAAATACATTGAAAAGTTAACATTAATGATGAAAAAGTTATTTTGAAAAATACCCCATTTGGTTTGGAACTATTATTCCAACCTGAATCAATATTCATTGAAAATTATTTTTTTGATGGTAGTTGAACCAATGAAGGTCCAAATAATTTTTATAAAGGTAATTTTAAAATGTCTAATAATACTAATTTTAAAACTAATCCACACGAAGTTGATATTTCAAACGATAATATTGAAAGTTTATTATTAGTGGATGGAGAAGTATATCAACCTGATAAATTTGAAAATTTTAAAGTTAATTTAATGATTAAAGATATTAAATTTGATTATATCAATCCACATATGGAAAATGATGTACCATGTGGAAGTGTAACATATAATGTTGTAATTTATGATACAAATACTGGATTAAGTGAAACTTTTGATTTATTTGAAAATTTTTTAATAAAAAATATTACCGAAGATATGGTTCAAAAACAACTTAATTTATTAATTGAACAAGCTGCAGTAGCACATATTAATATTGCAAAATATGTAGATTTGTATTTTATTGAACTTGAACATGCTTTTAATTCTATACTTTTGCAAACTGCAACTTTGTTATGTCAAATAGTTAGTTTAGCAAATTTTATTGTTACAACTGGTACGTTACCTTGATCTTTAGGTGTATGGTTATATTGTTTGTATGAACTCAGTGTAATTGTTATAATGCTAACAAATACTATTTCATTTATATGTCATAAATCTAATCAATTAATAAATTTATATGAATATATTATTAAATTAAGTGAAATAAATAATACTATGAAAGATCCAAGTAATTTATTTAATGAAATTAATACTATTATGTCAAAAGAAAAAATAAAAATACGCTTTATTGTTATACTTGAGACTATTGTAGAATATTCATTTGAGAATAGCTTTTTAAATTATTTAATTTGCACAAATATATTTTTCAAAAATAATAATTTAAAATTGGTTGGAGTATTTTTAAATGAAGTTGAAAAATCAATATTTGAAAAAATATTTGAATTTCTTATTTCTAATGAAGAAAAATTTATAATTAGATTAAGTGATATATTTTTTATAGGTATCACTGTGCCTTTAGCATGGTTAAAAGATGATAATGAAAATTGATATAATTCTAAATTAAATGAAAATAAAAATATGTCAGATTATGTTGATGCCTATTACATAATTTATGCTCTTAAAAAATAAAAATTACAAAAAAGAATTGCAAGAATACAAGGATAAAACTTGATCAGTAATACAAGATTATATAAAAGAAGAAGTATTTTATTTAATGAAAGATTATAAATGCAACGAGAATGTCATAAAAAGATATGAATCTAAACGTTTGATATGAAATCGTATTACATTTTTAAAAAATGATAATAATGAAATAATAAATCCATTTAGAATGTGAAAAAGGAATAAATGAATTTTTTACACTTTTTTCCCACTCCTTTTATGAATAACTTTTATGCCTATAGTGTGAATTAACTCTAATAAGTTTGAAAATATTTTAATATGTATTTTACTTTTTGGAATGATATCTCTTGCAATATTCACATATATCTATGGGTTAAAAAAATATAAAAAAAGATGTGATAAAATCCTAGCTGACAGAGGTGTTTACAAACCTAAAAGGTTTATTAGGAAAAAGTACGAACAGAAAGTATAATTTATGCTCTTAAAAAATAAAAATTACAAAAAAGAATTGCAAGAATACAAGAATAAAACTTGATCAGTAATACAACGTTGCATTGATGAAGAAGTATTTTATTTGACGAGAGATAAAAAATGTAATGAAAATGATATAAAAATGTATAAATCTAAACGATTAATATGAAATCGTATTACCTTTTTTAAAAATGCCAACAAGGAAATAGTAAATCCATTCAGGATATGAAAAAGAACAAAATGCATGTTATATATTTTTATGCCACTGCTTTTACCTTTGACACTTTTACCTATAAATTATGATATCGCTTCCGGAAATGTAATCTATAATGTCACTGCTAGTAATTTGTCCGAATATATTTTACTTTTTGGGTTAATATGCTTTGTGATGTTTATATATATTCATGGTTTAAAATATAAAAAAAGATGTAATAAAATGTTAGCAGATAATGGTATTTATAAACCTAAAAGATATTTAAAAAAATCATCAAAATAATTATGAAAATTAAAAATATTAATTTCAAATCAGAAAAACAAAAATATATAAATGATGTAAAAAGTTTAAAATTTAAATTAATTAAGGATGAAAATCAAAATAAATTAAATAATGGTCCACAAATTAAAAAAATATTTTCTGTTCATCAATGCACAAATGATGGTAAATTAATTAACCCACTACGTGTATTTGATAATAATTTTTCTTCACTTATATCTATCATTAGTATTTTAATCATAATAAGCATTTGTCTAATAATTACTATTCCAATTGCACTTATTAATCACGAACAAGTATGAATGATAATACTTACTTTATTAAATATTTTTATTGTTGCCTTTATTCTATTTCGTAATTTAAAATGATTCAGCAAAATTATTATCGAAAGAAAAGAAATTCTTTTAAAAAATAATATTATCAAACCACAAAGATATTTTAAAAAAAGCAACTAAAATATGCTGTTGCACATATGACTTTAGATTATAAAAAATCAGCCAAACACAGCGAAATTTGATGTTTTTAAAACCTTTGAATGTTTAAAATATTAAACAATATTTTATATATTTGTAATAAAGAATTAAGAATATGGAATTTTTCTATATTTAAATTTTTCCCTTCTTTAATATTTCCTTTAATATAAGCATTAGTTAAACTTGTAAGTTTAAATAAATATTCCCCCATATAAGAAAAATTAAATGTTTTTTTAATATATAGCATTGTATATTTAAAATACATAATTTCATTTAAAATAGAACATAGTGTCTTATCATTTTGATCAATTTTATATTCTTCTTTATTATTAATGATATTTTTATTCTTTTTAATAATACTAAAAATTAAATCATAGGCATTATAAAATTTAGTTAGAATTTTTGTTATTTCACATTCATTTGTTGAAATAGGAATAAATTTTGATAATAAAGCAAATATTGTATTTGTTTTATAATGGTTATGAAAATTATGGTTATCAAATTTCTTAATTGGAACAGTAATGAATAAATCTGAACTTAATGAAAAAGCTTTCATAAAGAAATCAATGATTATTTTAATGTATGATTTTTCATCATCATTAACTAAAAAAATAAATTTATCATATCCTCTGCTAAATTTTAAATAAGAATGTACTAGCATATAACCAAATTTTGTTAATTTTTCTTCATCAGCAATTTTAATAAGCTTAGTATTGATTAATAAAAATATTTTACTATTTTTATAAACAAGATAATGTGTAAAATTATTTTTAATTGTATTTCATAGGGCAAAGTTTATTTTTTTATCTGAAAAGTAATTAATTCTTTTATTTGTGAAGAAATTAATAACATTTGTACAATTAGTGTGCAAATATGTTGTAATACCATTGTCAATTATTTGCTTTGATTCTTCAATTGAAGTTTGATTAAAAGTATTAACAATAGTTATATTTTTAATTCAACTGGCAATTTCAAATTCTATTTTAGATGGGAATAAATTTGTTTTTGTTTGAAAAAGTGATTTATACACAGCTGTTGTTTCTTCACTTATTTTGGCACAAGCTTTTGGTTCATTGTAAATAAACATCTCACTATCACTTCTAATTCCATAATATTTTAAAATGTTAATTATGGAATTAGAAATTAAAATACCATTCAAATCATCAATATCAAATTCTTGAACAGGTAAAAAACTTGGACAGGAAATGTTATACATTTTAAAATTTAATAATTTACTTTCTTTTTTAAAAATAGTATTATTGAAATTAAGAAGATATTTGAAAAAATATGTGTGATTAATTTTAAAATGAATCATATTAATCTTATCAGCATAAACATTAATGAATATTTTTTTATTTTTATTTAAATATTTTGCTAATTTTTCAGCAAACAATTTAATGTTATCTTGTTTTGACATACCAATAGTTTGGGCAATATTTGTATAAAAATCACTATTTTGATTTTTTTTAGAATGGTAAATGTTAATATTAATCGTTTTTCTTTCCAAATTTATCGTTGAAAGATAAAAAACATTATCTTTAATACCTTTAACTATCTGTTTTTTAATAATTTCTATTACATCAAAATTTCGCATTATTTATAGTTTAAACCAATAATATATAAATTATAATTTATATTTATTCTATTTTTTGTGAGTGTTCTTATATTCTTTTTCAGTGATTTCACCTTTAGCCAAAGCCTCTAAACATTTAGGACAGTAAATAATTGAATAGTTTAAACCAAAGTATTCAATATCAGTTTCAGCAATTTTACTAACTACTTTAAGAATTGTTTCTGTTTTAGGAATAGCATCAAATTCAACATAGAATATTGCACCAGCAGGACTTAATCTATGCAATGGTGCTTCAATTCTTGCTTTTTCAGCAAAAGATATTTTATAATCAACAGGAATATGAGATGAATTTGTATAAAAACCTTTTAGGTTTTGCTTAGTAAAAACTTCAATAAACTTTTCTTCACCAAATTCTGCTAGATCAGCATAGTAACATCTTGAAGCAACAGATTCAGCTGGTGTTGCATATACAGAAAAGTTTAATTTATACTTTTTCTTATATTCAGCACATTTTTTATCAAAAAATAATAAAATATCTTTTGCTAATTGTTCAGCTTTTTCACTTTGTCCATGATGTTGTTTAATCAAACCAACTAAAGCTTCAGCTAATCCTACATAACCAATAGCATAAGAACCTTGTCTCAAAACAGGTTCAATGGAAGCAAATTTATCAGTGATAATTTTTTCTGAACCATATAATTCTCCCTGGCCAACATTAAAAGGAATATCTTTAACTTTTAATTTTTTTAACACATTAAATCGATGAATTAAATTTTCTTTAGCTAATTCAATAGAAACTTCTAATTCCTTAAAGAAAGACTTAATTTTATCTTTTTCAGTTTTGCTTTTACTAACAAGTAATGCTAATCTTGGTAAATTAACTGTACAAGGAGCAATATTACCTCTACCAGAACCTGTTTCAAAACCATTAATATTAGATAATACTGAAGTCCTACATCCCATTCTTACTGGTAATAAATCCATACCCTTGTTCATAAACTCAATACATCGTTTAGAATCAATAACTTTAGATTTAGGTTCATTCAATAGCTTGCCATTATTATCAAATTTGGCATCTTTAAAAATTCTTTTTGTAAATCGACAAATTCCACCAGCATCACAATTTAGAAATGTAGGATTCATTCTTGTCGAAGAAACTTTAGAAGCTAATTGAAATAAATCATAATATGGGTCAGATGGTTTTTTATTAATACCATCAGCCAAACGGAATATTACATTAGGAAATATTGGTGTTTCACCATATCCTAAACCTTTTTCAAATTCTTCTAAAAATATTTGACATACAATTGCTGCTTCTTTACTAAAAGGAATACCAATATTTAATGAAGAAAAAGGAATTTGTGCTCCAGCACGAGAATGCATTGAGTTCAAATTAAAGATTACACCTTTCATTGCTCTTCTAGTGTCTAGCAATGTTTGTTCTCAAGCACATTCTTTTACTTTTGCTTTATTAATGCCAAATTTTGTTAATTGTTCAATATTTTCCTCATATGACATAGTAAAATATTTGGCCATAGCATTATCAAAATTATCAATACTGATTCCACCAAATTGTTCATTTTGACAAGTTTGTACCAAAATACATGCTAATTCTGCTGCTGTAGCAATTCTTTTTGGTGGTCTAGTAAAACCTTCACCACCATTAAAACCATGCATTAGCATCTTTGCTAATGGTATTTGTGAACAATTATAAGTTAAGTTGTAAGAATCTAAATCATGAATATAGATTCTTTTCATGTGTTGTGAACTTTGTTCAGCAGGGATGACATTATGAATATTGTATCATTTATTTGATTCAGAGGCTAATTGTAATAATTTACCAGAAAAATTATTACCAACATTGGCGTTTGAACGATCAGTTTCTTTTGCCACTTCACCTAATTTTTCTGAAAGTTTAATTGAAGAAGATTTAATATTTAGTGATTGTTGTTTATATTTAGCATATTTATCACTAAGCTCAATAAAACCTTTTTCTCTTAAAGCAGCAACTACTAAATTATTTATTTCTTCTAAAGAAACTTCTTCAACAGTTCAAGTTTTAATAACCTTAATAACTGAATTGTAGACATTGTCAATATCTTTAGAATTTAATCCACCATTATATAATTGATTAGATTTAATAATAGCTGATTTAATTAAATCTGGATTATATTCTGAATATATTGCTGGTCTAACAACTTTTTTAATCATAACAAAACTTCCTTAACTTTTCTTTGTTTTTTTAGTTTCAGCTACTGAAACATGAGCAGCACGCATGTTAAGCTCATCTAATTTACCTTTTTGGAAACGATTTTTAACTAAACCTTTAGATTCATTAATAACATTGTTACTTGATTCAGAAAAACTTAAATAACCAGTAATACGAGATATTGTTTGTGTTGGATGTCCACAAACTGGACATTTTTTTGTACCTACTGGTAAGAAATTTATTGATTTATGTGGGTTAGTATTTTTCATATTTCTAATATATTTATAATACTATAAATCACATTTAAAATCAAATTTCAAATGAAACTCAAAATACACATAATATACACATTTTTGAATATAATTTAGATGTGAAAAGAATTAGAATAAATTTTGATATAGATCAAGAATTGAAAACAAAATTTGAAGATATTGTTAAGAATGATGGAACAAACATTTCCAATGCTTTAACAATGTTTATTAAGCGTTCAATAAACATTGGTACAATAGGTGTAATTTACACTGATACTTTCAAAAGCAAAATCTTAAGATATAGTTTTGGCGATTATTTAATTGGTGTAGTTAAACCAATTTGCTTTTGTTATAAAGAATACAAAAGTGAATATAAAGAAAGAAAATTTTTAATTGCTATAACAAACCAATATGATTCAATAACCTTTCATTACCAAACTGAGGAAAGGTTAAATATCATTAAAAAATTGGTTGGGAATAATTGTGCTGAAACAATTAAATTATTGAAGAATAATATACCTTATACTAAAGCAATCAATTTTTTTGAAGAAGAATATGATCGAATTTATGAAAAAAAGATTAGAGTTGGCTCTAAACTTTTGGATATATTAAAATTATGAATTGACGAATTGAGAACTGAAATCCAGGATGAGTTGTAAAAAAATAAGTTACTATTTAATTAAAATATCCCGGAATATGAATGTATTTAAAATTATCTGGTACAATAACACCATAAACATTAACAAGTTGTATGTGCAATATAAGGTCAGCTGAATTTGTTATTCTAAAATATCTCTTTGCAGCATATTCTATTGGAGTAGAACGTTTTTCAAAATCATACTCATTGTTTTGATCTGGAGCACTTGTAAGTCTGGCAGTTCTCATTATATTGGAATTGGAAAAATACATTGAGTTTAAATGAGAATAAGGACCATAACCACTTTCGTCAAGCCATAGTATGTCACCATTTTCTCGATTACGTTCTATGTCTTCAGGCTCATAAACATACCCTTTTGTTTGAGCTCTAGAACATTTAATTTTAAATTTATTACCTATATATTTTGCTATCATATTACTACTTTTAACTCTATAAAATGGAGGTCTGCTATTTGGATCAATATCAATAAAACCTCTACAATCTACATTTGAGATAATTAAATCATTTTCCTTAAAAGAAAATTCATTAACGGTATTATTGATTTTTTTAGCACTACGATTTGTATCTTCTTTAGTTTCAAGCTTTCTAAAAAATGCAAAATGCGAACCCTGAGAGAAATTTTTTATTGGAGATTCAAATTGACCAGAATAAAATTCGCTAAGGTTATATTCATAACGTATTTCTCCTTCCTTAATCGAAAGAAAATGAGTCTTATCATCAACACCGTTAACATAGTTAATTTTATCTAGATTTAATATGTTTTTAGACTTGTATGCACTTGATTGATTATTAACAGTATCAATCCCATTATTGGCTAAAAGATATTCATAAAAACTGAGCAATGGAGTTTCTTTCTTATCATTTAAATATATTTTAAGCCGTTTATCTGGAGCAATATAATCCGTCGGCGTCGTCGAACCTTTATGATTATCTATAAAATCTGCTGTTAGGTACTCTAAGTTTTTATTAAGACCAAAAATATTATTAATCTTAGCTTCTGCAGCTATATCAGTATTCTTACTTTTAGTAGGATTATCAATAGGTTTTAACTCACTGAATTTTGCCATTTTCCCATTCAAAGCAATAGTGCATTTTGCTTCATATTCTAAATCTTTATAATCTTCATAATTTTTATTAGCATCGCCTAATTGTGTTTCTTTAGTACCTTCTATTTTATATTTAGCTACAATAGTGAATGAAACACCTTCACTTAATTCTGTAATATAATTAAATTTTAATTTTTGCCCAGAAATTGAAAGTGTAGCAATCTGCCCACTAATTCCATCTTTTGTAATATTAATAGGTCTTCTCTGGGTCTCATAACCATCAGGACTGACATTATAACCTGTTGCCTCTTCAATTTTATATCCTGTTATGCCTATCCCTTCACCTCTATGTTTCAAGGTTAAAGTTGCAGTATTACCTTTGCTCAAAAAAACTTTATCACTAGTTAGTGTTGAAGCATCAACTAAATTAGTTATTAATTCTGGTCCTGGTGAGCCCATCAACACATAAACAGAATTAGTTTTAGGTGTTAATTTAATTGAATCACCATTAATTTCAATATTCAATTCTGAAAGATTTAAATTATTGTAATTTAGTGAAATCATTTTAGATATTTCT
>JAIRTE010000043.1 GCA_031255095.1 Mycoplasmataceae bacterium | reverse complement strand
TTCTGTGAATATTCCAAGTTCTGTAACAAGTATTGGTGATAGTGCATTTGCTAGTTGTGCAAAATTGTCTTCAGTAACTATCCCAAGTTCTGTGCAAAGTATTGGTAATGGTGCATTTGCTGATTGTATTGGATTAACTTCAGCAACTATTCAAAATGGTGTTGAATATATAGGTAATGGTGCATTTGCTGATTGTATTGGATTAACTTCTGTGAATATTCCAAGTTCTGTGCAAAGTATTGGGGAAGGTGCATTTGCAGGATGTAAATTATCCAACATAACAGTTGATAATGCAAATACTACATACACAACCGCTAATAGTGGGAATGGATATATATTTGTAACTGAAATAGAACAATCCCATACCGCATACACTTCTGGTTGAATAGTTGGATGTTTAGCATGTGGAAATTTGAATATCCCAAGTTCTGTAACAAGTATTGGTGATGGTGCATTTAAAAGATGTGCTGGTATAACTTCAATAACCATCCCAAGTTCTGTGCAAAGTATTGGTGATAGTGCATTTGAAGAATGCACCAATTTAACTTCAGTAACTATTTCAAATGGTACTGGGGAAAAAGGAATGGAAATTAAAAAAAATGTTTTCCATGGTTGCACTAATTTGATTTCAGCAACTATTTCAGATTATGTAACAAGTATTGGGGAAGGTGCATTTTGAGGTTGTACAAATTTGTCTTCAGTTACTATTTCCAATAGTATAATAGCAATTAGTAAAGATACATTTAATGATTGTAAAAGTTTAAAATCCATAACTATCCCAAGTTCTGTGCAAAGTATTGGGGAAGGTGCATTTTATGGTTGTTCAAGTTTAAAGACTATGATCACTTTTGATTCTGTTCTAACCGTTGGCAGTGCTGCATTTTATGGTTGTTCAAGTTTAACTTCAATAGATAATATTTCAAACTTTGCAAGCTCTATAGGTAATAATGCATTTGCTGGTTGCAGTAGTTTAACATCAGTAACTATTCCTACTTGAATGACAGTAATTAATGAATCCTTATTTTCTAATTGTACTAATTTAACTTCAGTAATTATTCCAAGTTCTGTAAAAACTATTGATGATAGTGCATTTAAGGATTGTACCAGTTTAACTTCAGTAATTATTCCAAGTTCAGTAAAAACTATTGGAAGTGATGTATTTTCTGGTTGTAATAATTTATCAAATGTAACATTTAAAGGTAATCCAATAAATATCATTAATGCTCTTAAACTTCCTAAATCAAATGGAAAATTTATTATTGATTATCAATTTAATGCTTCTTCTGATCAAGAAGCGGTTGAAAAAGCTTTAAAAAAAGAATTTCCAAATTGGATAATTATTTTTTTATACAAACCTAAAATATAAAATAATTATTTAATAATTTTGATATACTCAATGCTTATCCAAGTACACTATAAACCATTTATGTTGTAACTTTTCCATTATTCTATTTAACTAACAATTTTAGAGTTTAAAAACAACTTTTTTGGTTCTATAACATTTCAAAACGATAGTGAATTGCAAACTATTGGAGAATGTGCATTTTATGGTTGTATAAATTTGGAATCTATAACTATCCCAAGTGGTAGTGAATTGAAAACTATTGGTGATTATGCATTTTATCATTGTTCAAGTTTAACTTCAATAACTATCCCAAGTGAGGTAACAGAAATTAAAGATAATGCTTTTGATGGATGTTCGAAATTGACCTCTATAACATTTCAAAGCGGTAGTGAATTGCAAACTATTGGTAGTTATGCATTTTATCATTGTATAAATTTGGAATCTATAACTATCCCAAGTGAGGTAACAGAAATTAAAGATAATGCTTTCGATGGATGTTTGAAATTAGCTTCAATAAATATTCCAGAAGGTGTAACAAAGATTGGTGATAGTGTATTTGAAGGATGTTCAAATTTGGGAACAATAAGATTTGAATGTAAACCAACAAATGAAATGATTGATAATCTTAAACTTCCTAAAACAACGGGAAATTTTATTCTTAGCTATAATTTTAGCAATGATGATGAACAAACAGATACTTGTAATTATTTAAAAGGAAAATATCCAGGGTGAAATATTGAGGTCTTAAATCCTGTTCAAACATAAAAATATATTCATTTAATCTCTAATTTTCTTATTAAATCTATTTAACTAATTTAAGAGTTTAAAAACAACTTTTTTAATGTATAATAATATCAATATATGGGTATTAACAAAAAACACCGTGTTAGATTAGCTTGTACTGAATGTAAACACATCAATTATTTAACTCAACGTAATGTTAAAACTGCACCTGAAAAATTAGAATTAAAAAAATTTTGTAATAATTGTAAAAAAATTACTTTACACAAAGAAAGCAAGGCTAAGTAATTTTAATTATTAAAATATAATTTAGATAATGAGATATAAAAAAATAATAGATTTAGAGTTAGGTACAAATAAGTTTCAAGCATTTGTACAAAATATTAGAATTAAAAAAAACATCATATTCATTATTGTAAATGATATTAGTTCTGAATTGCAAGTAACTGTATTAAATAAAAACGAAAATTTATTTAATATTGCTTCTAAATTAAGCATTGGTAGTGTAATTAATTTAGAAGGTGAATTGGTTTCTAATCCTAATGTTATTCTAAACCAAAAAGAATTCTTGCCAACTAATATTGAAATTGTTAATTTAGCTGAGGAATTACCAATAGATGAAAATTCTTTAATTGATCATAAGATTAAATATCGTTGAATTGATTTAAGAACTAAAAAAAATCAATTAATGTGAAAAGTACAAACTACTTTAGCTCATGCAATGAGAGAATTTTGTGTTGACAATGAATTGTTAGAAATTCATTCACCAAAAATCATTTCTACACCAAGTGAAAGTGGTGCAGAAGTATTTGAAGTAAATTATTTTGATTCAAAAGCATATTTAGCACAATCGCCACAATTTTATAAACAAATGGCTTTGGCAGCTGGGTTTGGTGGAGTTTTTGAAACAGGGCCAGTTTTCAGAGCAGAAAACTCTAATACCCATAAACATGCTACAGAATTTACTGGCTTTGATGTGGAAATTTCTAATATTGAATCAGTTGATGATGTAATAAAATTTGAAGAAGATTTAATTGCTTTTGCTTTTGCTAAAGTAAAAGCAAAATATGGCGAAGAAATAAAAAAATTATTTAATATTGAATTTATTGTCCCAACAACTCCTTTTCCTAGGATGGATCTAGCAGATGTTATTAAAGAATTAAATCAGCGATATGGTTATGTGCTACCAGAATCTGAACATGGTGATTTACCAACAGAAGGTGAAAAATTATGTCGACAATTAAGTTTAGATATGTTTGGACATGAATTTTTAATAGTGACAGGTTATGATACTAAAAAGCGTGCTTTTTATCATATCAGAAAAGATGGCATTGCTCAAGGATATGATTTAATATGAAGAGGTACAGAAATTACCACTGGAGCAATGAGAGAACATAGATTTAATGAATTATCTACTCAAGCAAGAGAAAAAGGATTAGGTAAATCAATTGATTTTTATTTAGAGTTTTTTAAATACGGGGCACCAACACATGGTGGTTTTGGTATTGGATTAGATCGATTAACAATGCTTATTTTTAATAAAAGCATTAAAGAATCACAGTTCATTTTTAGAGGTCCTAAAAATCTAGATCCTTAATAATCTAAGAAACCAATCAACAAGGGTGATATATTTTTGGATTCATCCAAAATATTGAATTACCCTTTATTTATGTGAATTAAAAAATTATGTTGTTGGGTTTATAGTTTGATGAGATACTTTTTTAGATTTTTTAATTGGTTGTGCTGGTTGTTGAGCAGGGTTTGGAATAGGTTGAATATTGGTATTCACAGGTTGTTGTTGAGCAGGGTTTTGAGTAGGCTGTGCATTGGTGTTCACAGGTTGTTGTTGTGTTGGTTGTTGAACAGGATTTGGAGTAGGTTGTGCTGCTTGTTGAACAGCATTTGCAGCAGCTTGGGTTTGTTGTTGAGCTGCCATTGCAGCAATACGAGTAGTATCATCATATTGGTCATTATCCAATGCATGTTGACGTATTGCAACTAAATCTTCGCCAGTATTTTGTTTATGTACATCATATGCTCGTTGCATATTGTGTTCAAAAAGATCAGTATATGGATCATTATGCAAACCTTCCTTAGGTTGCAATCTTTTATAATAATTTTCATCCCTATCTCTGCCTTTAGTTATTGTATAATGTGTACGACCAAATAAAACTGGTAATGAACCTTCATCAGTTCTAATTTGAGCTACAGTTGTATCAGTGTAAATCTCATCTAGCATTTTAAAACCTTCCTCACGGAATTCTTTTTTTTGCACTTCTAATAATTTTATTCTATCTGCTCTTTCTTTCCTTTTAAAAAGAGAGAATTTGGCAAGATTTTTCTGCTGAGCAGAAAATTCATCTCTTCTTCTATTCAGGATTTCCAATTTTTCATGATATGTAAAATTAGGATGCGCCATTAATGTTTTTGCTTTAAATTTATTTACACTTCTTCTTGCCTCATCAAGTTTATTGGCACTTTTTAATAATCCTTGAGGATACAAATCATCATTTAAAAAAATTTTAGCAGTGGTTATTAATTCCTTCTCATGTTCTTCACTAAAACCAACTTTTTTAACTAGATGAAGAAATTTATAATTTTCAGTTTTATATGCTTCACGCACTGAAAATATTGCCATTTCCAAAGCTGCTCTTACTTCTAAATCAGGTTCAGCAACATATAAGGTATTTAAATAATTACAATAACCAAAAGCACCAACAGCCGTGTTATACAAAATTTGCATAGCACAGCATGTAATAGCATTATCACCAAGTTTATTTGCTTCAGCATGATATATACCTTCAACTGAATTTGTCATCATACTCATTCATGAACCTGCAGATCTTTTAATCATTTCCATTTTATAATCCTTATCTGAAGCTTTTCATGAATTTAACATCAAATCTGCTAAATTATATTGTGTTCTAACTGTATTTTTTGATATTTGTTTTCTAGTTCTAACTTTAAAACCCTTTGATTCTAGATATTCTGCTACTCTTTCAGATCCTCAAAAAGTATCATCAATATATGCTTTTTCAGTATCAGTAAATGGAATATCTTGTTCAAAATGTGAAAATTTATCATTATGGAAAAAAGCCATAGGAAGTTTTTCAACATAATTTTTACAATTACCAACTAGTGTATCAACTAATAAATTTGAAAGTGGATCATCTTCAGAAAATCTATTTTGGTTACCATCAGTTTTTGTAGATAATAATTTCCAAGTATAGGTTTTATCCTCATTAATTGTTTTAATAAAACCTGTACACCCAGAATCATCAGTATAATTTGGAACCCAAGTATGTGTTCTTTCATGTAAATATTTTAATTCATGTAAAAGCATGACAGTATTAAAAAAGTTATCATATTTTATGACATTTGCAACAATTTGATTTTTTGTGTTTTTATCATCTCTAACAGCTTTTGCTTTTTCGGCAGAAAAATCACCTGTTACTTTTTCATCATACATTGAAGCAATATAATTATGTTTTAAACCGTTTCCCATTATAGAAGGTAAATTATTTTGTGCATAGTTAAGACTATTAAATGCAATCATTACTTCAGAAGCACTATTATTAGATTGTGTAGGGGCATTTTTCATTTTAAAAAATCTTTTAGAAACTGTAGTCTTGATATCATCTAATGGACTAAGATATCGTGGAAAGTCATGTTTTTTTGTATCACCAGTTATTAAATAATTATGAGCATTTTCTATTGCATGAGCTAAAATATTTATTTCACCAATACTTTCATTTGTTACATTTTTACCATTGACAACTCTATTTAATAAAGCTTTGAATTTATTATCACTTCTTATTGATTTTACATATTTTGCAAACATCAAAATATCTGCATATGAATAAGAAGATTTGTATTCTGTTAACTCATAATATTTTTTTGGTGTAAAATTAGCAATATCAAAATTACCATTCAATATTTCATTAAAAATTTTTAGCTCACCGAAAGTCAAAATCATACATTTCCAATTTTATTATACTGATTTATTTTTTTTGCTAAATTAATCAAACAATCTTTCTTCCATAGGTGTATTATGGGCATCATAATATAAATTTTTTAATTTTGAATGGTCTGAACTTTTATATTGAGAGATATTAATTGGATCTAAAGACGAATAGCCATTTCTATATTTTATTGAAGACAAAAGATTAAACATTATATACGAACCACAACATAACATCACAAATAATGTTGGTGAATAAAGAGTTATAAAAATGTATATCGGTCAATACAAACCAGGACCATTGTAATATAAAAATAAAAACATTGAACCAACACACATTATTAAAGTAATTAAAAATGTTCAAAAATATCATTTAATATTTAATCATACTTTATTAGTTGATTTAGTTCGTTGTGCACCACTACCCCCAAATCCTAAATAATGATCATTAATAATACCCATGTGCACGACCTTACAACATCTAAAAAAATGGGCTAAATAAAAGAAATATGTACATATACTATTTCTGAGATATCAATAAAAATTAACATTTTTACATTCTACAATATAAGCTGATAAAAAGTTTAAACAAAAACAACTTGTCACTACTATTAAATTAGATCAGAATAATATCTTATCAATATATTGATATAAAAATATTTGCATTAAAATAAATAAAAATACACCAACATTTTTAACAATAATGTCTAAATGAAATGTTGTATATTTAAATGCAGCATGGGAAAAATACAACGAATGAGTGTTCATTTTTTTATATGGATTTCTCATCGTAATTTTCACCATTCATGAACGAATTCTTGCAATTCGTGAAAGAAAGGCAGAAAAACTTCGATCCAATTCTTTACAAACTGGACACATGATATTATAAGCTCCATACAATTCATTGTAATCACCAAATAATGTTGTATACCCATCCTCAACATTACTATCAGGAAATTGATTACCCATTCTAAGAATAATTTCTTTAGAAAGTAAACAACATATTCCACCAACATCAACTGTACCATTATCAGCAAATGATTGTACAACTACGTTTCTATTAACATCACTTTCTGTAAAATTTAAAGTGTTGTTAAATCAAGTATTTGTGTCATAAACAACACCATTTGTTGACACTCATGCAAGTCTTGGAAATTTTTTTGATAAGAACATTTTAACACTTGTTTCAACAAAATTTTTATGAACAACTGCATCTGCATCAGTTATTAGTAAATAATCAAAATCTACGCCAGAGTATTTAAGAAATTTATTAGTATTATCCGCTTTGTTTTTTGATCCACTCCCCCCTAATCTAAATAAATTTATTTTATGCTCCTTGCAAAAGGCATCAAGTTCTTTTTTGCATTCTTCTTTATCAGAACCATCGGATATCCAAATTTCAAAATTCTTGTATGTTTGTTTCATTGATTGCAACACTCTTGCTGGCATAAAATCATTATGTGTTGTATAACATCATACAACTTTAGGTAATTTTTCTGGTAATTTAGTAGTTGTGGCAATATCTAATAAATCAGTAAAGTATTCATTGTACAATTTTTTAATAATGACATAAGTAAAAAAATTATTTATTAATTTTACGACATATACAGATCATGAAATGAAAAGCATTAAAAATACTAATTGAAAAATAGTAATTCTACCTTTGAATAAATCAGTACCGGTAAATAAAATTGTTGTTATTAATGCAATAATAATTGTCGAAAAAATACCTGTTAAAGATGCAATTAATATTTTCCTTTTTTTGTAATTAATAAAAGATTTTAAATTAGGCATAAATTAATCAGTAAATAAATTAGTATTTGATTTTATTTTTTCACCATTTAAGATTTTTTTAATTGGTTTGTAACTTTTTCGATGCATTCTTTCAATAATTCCATATTTATTTAATGCTTCAATATGATCTGCTGTACCATAACCTTTATTTTTATCAAATTTATAGTTTGGGTAAATTGAATTTTGCTCAATCATATACTTATCACGAGCAACTTTGGCTAATATTGATGCAGCAGCAATAGAAATAGATTTGTCATCACCTTTGATAATTGATTCTTGTTTTATATTGATATTAAGTTTTTCTGCATCAATTAATAATACATCTGGTTTAATTTTTAAATTTCTTACTGCCTGTTCCATAGCCATAATACTAGATTTTTTAGGATTGAATTCATCAACTGTTTTGGGATCAATGAAAACTATTGAATAGTCTAAGGCATTTTTAACTATTTCATTAAATAAAATGTTTCTTCTATTCTCACTTAATTTTTTGGAATCTAAAATATTATCATTATGATAATTTTTAGTTAAAATACATGCTGCAGCAACTAATGGACCAGCTCAGCATCCCCTACCAACTTCATCTAGTCCACAAATATAAGCGAGGTTTTCATATTTGTGTTCAAATTGATACATATTATTTTTAGATGGCATAAGTTTTATTGGAAATATAATCATATTTCAAATCTTCAAAATCAAATACACATTCTGAAGAAAGAGGATTTTTCTTACTATAAGGTATTTTAATGGCTGAAATTAATAATAATATAAAATAAGATAATTCAACTAAAATTTCAAAACTTAAAAATACTATTAAAAAAATTGTTTGAAAACTATACACAACGTGTTGTCATGATTGTTCTACAACAACACCATTTTCAAGAAATAAAAATGGTAGTGCAGCTGAGGCAGCAAGCAATAGAACTAAACGATATATTCAATCATAATTTCTTTTTTTGATAAAAGTTTTAGTTGGATTATATTTTTTCTTAGAGAAGGCAATTGCAAAATTACTAACCAAATTTTTTCAAAAGAAAGCAAAATGTCAAAAAAGATTAAAAAGTGAAAAGATTCAGTTCATTGGTCATTTAAGTATTTTAATTTTGAAAATGCTTGAAGACAAAGATGCGAAAATTAAGAATACAAAACTAATGGCTAAAAAAATCATTGTTGCAGTAAAATCCTCATCATTTGGATCAAACACTTGTCCAATTGTTTCTCAAGTTACATAATGCTCAGTAATATAGATAAGACACACCAACATAAATAAAATATACAAAAATGCAAATGGACCAAAAAACAAACGAAAGTTTTGTTTTCGTGCATTACCAGCATAAGCATTATTGTATGTTAAAAATGTTAAATTTTTATAGTTATGCATGTAACAATATGTTTCATTGATCTTCTTAGCTTCAGTTACTGCATATGATTCATCATATCGCACACGACAAGGTGAGATAATTAATTGAAAGCCTGTTCAATCACCTCTTGATGCAAATTGAGTGGCAAAAATTCAATACCCTCCTTCGGGAATTGTATTATTCATTGACATTATAAATTCACGTTTATATAAAGTACAATGCTTATCTACAGGAGGCATAGTATTTAATGAATAACCATTATATATATCTCTAAAATTATCATAATTCATTGTATGCCTCATAATCATTGAATATAATGTATTTCATCGATAAATGTAATTTAAAGATGTAACATAGCCTAAATTAGTCACTTTTGATGAATAAAAACATTTGATCGCACTTTCTAAAAACTTTTCATTTAGAATAATGAAATTTGAAATAATACAAATATATTCATACTCAGTACCTGAATATTTTAAAAATCTATTTACTGCAGCAGAATGACTAATTTTTTTATCATTACCAGCCCTAAAAAGATTAATATTATTTTTTAAACAATATCGTTCTATCACTTTTTGCTCATTTTTATCAATCAAAGCATCACAAACTCAAATGTCACAGTTTTCATAATATGATTTGACTTGTTTTTTAAAGTGATTTGCATTAAAGAATTCATTTACAACTACAAGTAATACTAATTTAGGTTTTGCTTTTGGCATTTTAGTATGCTCAATCATACTCATTTGTTCATGTAAAAACACTTGCAAAAATTTTTTTTGCTTATACATGTTTTCTAATCTAAAAATAAAAATATCAAAACAAGTAGAAACTAAGATGTATCCAATCATGTAATTTAGCTTAAAGTGACTCAAAAATTCCAAGTTTGGTGCACTATAAGCATAAAAACCAATACTTGATAATATTACAACAATAAATGTTTGGCTAATTATTAAAATCTTTTTAAGTGGGTTATATTTCATTTCATAATAACTATATTGTGTTCTTGTACGTGAGTTAAACATAAATATTATCCTTAATTTTTATCTTCCAATTCAAGTTTTTTAGTTATTGTTTTTTGCAATTTTTCATCATAGGTTTTTGCTTTTTGGTTAATTAAAATTTTTTCATTATCTAAACTAAAGTTTTTAATAAATAAGTTTTTATTTATTGGATTAAAAATTTTGTATGATTTGAATTCATGCTTAATAAGATATTTTTTCAAATCACTAGCAAAGTTTTCATTTATTTCATATCTATGTGAAGCAACATTAAATCGAAAAGTACTTGGTAGTGAAGTTAAAGTTTCATTATTTTCCCCAGGTTCATAAACTGTCATTGGGAAAATAATTTCTTTACGTTTGCTTGCTGCCAAAGTATATTTAGAATTAACAGCAAAACCAGTAGGGTTATATGCAATTACCTCTTTTGGATAAACTATACCATCAAGAGTAATATAACCTCTAAATGTCTTAGCAACAATAATTTTGGTATTTTTGGTTCTTAATTTTGGTGTAATATGTGAAATATTTTTCATACCAAAATTAAATTCTTTATTGTCAAGTTCTTGAGCTACTTTATGTGTTTCAGCAATGTCAAATTTCATCACCACATAATTTTCTGTGGTGGAAGGATTTGTACGAAATTGATCATAATATCGATCAAATTTCTTTTTTTCTTTTATCGCTACATTAAAATCTCTTCCGTCTGGAATAATCTTTTCAGCATTTTCTGAATGCTTAACAATTTTCATTGAAATTCATAAGCTATAACCTGCAAATATTAAAGAAAAGAAAGAGGAAATAATAATTAAAACAAATAATGGTCACAATGAATCAACTGAGAAACTGATATCATTTCTTGCAAGATTAATATACATTACATGTATATTATAAATCAATCGTTTTTAAGGATTAAAATACAAATGATTGAGAGAAATTATTTTAATTCCATCCTTAATATAACTCTTTCCAGCACATGTAATTATGAAATTGCCCCTGCATTTCATATATTTAGTAATTTCTATTTTATTTTTTAATGATTTTAAATTTTTAATACCTTCTACAATTCCTTTTTCACTACCTAATTTTATTTCAAATGCAGCTCATGTTTCATCTTTAAATTCCATGATACAATCGATTTCAAAACCTGTATTATCTCTAAAATAATATATTTCTGCATCAATTAAATCAGCATATGTTTTTAATTCTTTGATAACTAAATTTTCAAAAAATAGTCCAAAAGTGTTTTTGTCATTAATTAAAGTCTCAGGATTTTTAATGTTTAATGCAGCTGCAGCAATGGAAGGATCGATAAAATAATATTTTGGGCTATTTCGTATTTGCACACTGGATCTAACATGCAATTTTCATGTTTCCAAATAATTTATTACAAAAATACGTTGTAAAATGTCGAGATATTTTTGTAATGTTTGATTAGAATTAATAATTATTGATTCATTCATTAGTAAAGTATTGGAAACAGGACAACTGATATTTCTAGCAAGGGAAATAATTAGTGCTTTAATTCTCTCATCTGATGGAGAATTTAAAATTTGTTTAAAGTCTTGTTGGACAATACTTTTAATGTAACTATTTAATGAAATATTTATTTCTATAGTTGAAAGATTAATAAATGATGGTCAACCACCTCTTATTATTATTTCTGCAATTTCAGTTTCTGAAATCTTTTTTTTACCAGAAATAACATAATCATTATTGAAAATTAAATTAAAATTTACTTCTTTTGATGATTTTTCTAATTCTGAAATAGTTAATGTATTCATTTGTAATTTGCCTATTCTTAATGCACCGGTATGCATTTTGTAATCATATTCTTTAATAACAGAACCACAAAATATAAAGAGACCTTTACCATTCTTTTTATCAATAATATTTTTAGCAAAATCTCAAGCAAAAGGGATTAATTGCCATTCATCAATTAATCTAGGATATGTGCCAGTTAAAAAAGTAGATAATTTTTCTTCAGTGATATTTTGTGCACTTAGAGGGTTAAATAAAATATTTGATTTAGAAAATTTTAAACAAGTTGTAGATTTACCACATCCCCTTGGTCCTTCAACTAGTACAGCACCAAAAATCTTGAGATATTTTTCTAATCTATATTCTATCAATCTTTTTAAATATTTCATATTCTAATTATAGGTAAAATTTCCAACTTTGTAAGAATTTCCAACTTTGTAAGAATTTTAACTTTTGTATTCTCAATTTCCTTTTAACCATAAATATAATTATTAAAATGAAAAAGGTTACGATAATAGGTGCAGGTTTAAGTGGTTTGACAATAGCAAGAATTTTGACAGACAATGACTTTGAGGTTGAAGTTTTTGAGCAAAAAGAGGAAATTGGCGGTGCAATAATTGATAAAATTATTGACAACAAACTTGTTCATATTTATGGTCCACATATTTTTCATACCTCAAATGAGGAAGTTTGAAATTTTATAAATAAATATGAAAAGTTCAAATTATTTAATTACTATGCTAAAGTAAATGTAGATAATATTGAATATGATTTTCCAATTAATGCTAAATCAGTGGAAAAAATTTCTAATCATTTAAAACTTGATACAAAAGCTATTTTAAAAAAATTATCAACTTATGATCGAATTATCACTTTGAAGCAACTATTTGAATTAAATAATGATTTAGGAAAATGAATTTGAGAAAATAATTTTGTCAATTATAGTTCTAAAATGTGAGATTTACCAATTGATAAAATTGATAATTCAATTATTGAAAGAATAAAAATGCTTTCAACAAATGAAAAAAATTATTTTCCTTTAGAAAAAAATGTTGCTATACCCACAATCGGTTATTTTAATTTTATTAAAAATTTGGCTAAAGATATTAAAATTAATACTAATGTCAATATTAATAATAAAGTATTAGAATTATCAAACAATAACATTGTTGTTTTTACTGGTAGTGTAGATGAATTATTCAATTATAAATTTGGACAATTACAATATCGAAGTTTGAAATTTGATATTGTAAAAGAAGATTGGAGTTTTGATGTTGGATGTGTTAATTTACCACAACATCCTAATTACACTAGAAAAAGTAATTTCAATTACTTTTATAATTTTCAACAAACAAATGAATATGTTTGTTATGAAACACCATGTTATTACAATGGTACAAATTTGCGATTATATCCAATTAGTTCCAATACTAGCAATGCTGAAATTTATACAAAATATAAATCAGAATTGGGAAAATACCAAAATATTTTTTTAGCAGGCAGGGCTGGTACATACAAATATTTGGATATGGATAAAATTATTGCCCAAGCATTTGAAATTGCTAATGAAATAATTAATAAATATAAAATGTAATATGTCAAGTTTTATTCGTTCATTCTCTGAAATTTCACAATTGCCCAATGATTCAATCAATGAATATTGTTTCATTGGAAGAAGTAATGTAGGCAAATCCTCAATCATTAATTCTATATTAAAAGAAAATATTGCTAAATCTTCTTCTACACCAGGAAAAACAAAATTAATTAATTTTTTTCAATTTAAAAAAATTAGACTTGTTGATTTACCTGGTTATGGCTTTGCTAATGTTTCAAAATCTGAACAGGAAAAATTAGCAGATTTAATTTTTAAATATTTAACAACAAGGAAAAATATTCAAATAGTGTTCTTAATATGTGATTTTGGTGTAATTACACCACAAGATAAAGAAACATATGATTATTTAATTCAGAATGGTTTAAATGTTATTGTATTATTAAATAAAATTGATCGATATTCAAACAATGAGATTAATAGCCAATTACCTAAAATTATTAGATACTTAAATATTATTAAAGAAAATACAATTAGTATAAGTAGCAAAAAAAATATTAATATTAATAAAATTATTGGTTATTTAAAGTAATATTAATAAGCAACAATAAATATTTATTTTGTGCTCATAATACATGCTTAGGAAATTAAAGTATTGTTTAATTACAATCTTTGTTCTATATGTAAATTATTTTAATTGCATCAAATTAAGCATTTAGTAATATGATTCACAAAATCTAAAAAAATTTAATATATAAGTATATATATTACAAAAATTTTATTTTTTATTTTTAGTTTTTGTGCTATAAGTTCTTTGTATGTTTAAAAATGTCAAGTTTGATTATGATAACATAAAAGAAAATACATTTGCTTTAGACTATGGTTTTTTCACATTTGGTAATGCCCCAGTTGAAGAAAACTTAGCATATTCTGATTTCTTAAAAGCATCAGTGGCTGATACTCATAATTGAATAACATCTCCTACTATTGGAGAAGAAATAATGACTAAGTTTAAATGTAAACCAAAATTATTAACCGCAACCCTTCAAGGTTTAGCATCGACATTAATTAATTTAAATGGTGAAAATAAGGGTTACTTAAATGTTTTAGAATATAGAAAAAATTTATTATTAAGGAAAAAAACATTATCAACTAAAATTAATAAAAATATTAAAAATGAACAAAAACAATTTGTAAAGGTAACAACATTAGAAGATAATTTAATAAAAAAAATTAAGAGTGTTAAACCAGACATAACTGATGTTGAAATTAACGAATTTTGCAAGCAATTGCAAACATTTTCAAATAAAAATAAACAAGAAATTATGGAAGTTTTTTCAACAGCAAGAAGTGAATATTTAATTCAACGAATTAGAACAAGACCAATGCATCAATATCCTGATGAAACTTTATTTTCTATGTTAGGTGATAAATGTAATAGCAAACTAGTTAATGAAATTGTTGCATTTTCGAAAGAATTAAAAACTTTAGAACAAATACAACTTGATAATGAACAATTACAAAAGCAGCATATGCAATATGTTTCTGCTATTAGTAAGTGTCCAACTCCTGAGGAAGCATATACAAAAATTTTACAAAATCAACAAAAAATAAAAAATTTGACAATATATGCTGATAAATTAAATTCTTTTTCTTATTATGAAATGGGTTTAGCAACTCCTAATTTACCAGCAAAAATTAGTGCTGAATTAACATTAGGTTTAGCTAAAGCTACACATCAAGTTTCATTAGATGATATACAAACTGTAAGAAAAAAATATGCCAATGAACTACCAAAAAATATTTTAGATTCTCCAAAGCCTACCTCAATAAATAGTAAAAGTTGTAAATTAGAAAATAAAATGCAAAAATATCCATTTGGTTTAGTGTTGGCTACTAAAGATGATGTAAATGAATTTTCAAACAAGCAAAAAGACAATTTTGCTGGTTGTGTTAAGTGTGCATATGATAAAATTAAGGATGCAATTGTTGATGGTTTATCAATGTTAGGATATTTTCCTCCAAAAACAAAACCATCAGAATGACATCGTCCAGTTTGAAAGTCATTATGTCCTGATGCCCCAGCATCTTTTACTAATGTAAAAGCAACTATAGTTGAAAGAGATTTGGAAAGAAATTGTGAATTAATTGATGAAAAAAAATAATAATTAAATTTAAATTATATTCTGTCATAGACCATTTTAAAAATTTAACAACCATGCATTTAAATGATTAAATAACAATTTAACCATATATATTTAAATATATATGCTAATTTTTATCCAATAATGTTCAAAAATTAACTTATAAAAACATTGTATGAAATTAAGGAAATTTTTAAACATGTTTGGAATAGGTGTAGCCATGGGTAGTTTTTTTGTAGGGGGGTAATTCTTTATAATCATTTAACTAATAACAGCCTTATTAAAACTATTGATCCAGCTAATAAACAAACAGATCCAATAGATTTGGATTCAGCTACAGGACCAGTTAGCTTTGTTAGATACAGTGCTTCTAGTCCTCAAACAACTTCTTATCCAGTTAGTTTGAACTTAGAGCAGCCTCTAAGTGAAAA